>JAUNJL010000046.1 GCA_030533315.1 Eubacteriales bacterium | reverse complement strand
GACTCCCGAGCCCACGGTGACTCCCCAGCCCACCGACACTCCGATTCCAACAGAGCCTTCGGCTCCAACAGTGGTTCCGCCAGCAGAGACTCCCATCGTCACTCCTGAGCCCACCCCTGTTCCCACGGCGACTCCGACCATGACACCGGCGCCAAAACAGACACCTGCCCCCAAACAGTCTTCTATCCAGAAGAACAAAACCTACAAGGTAGGCAGCTTCGCTTTCCGGGTTACAAAGACTGGGAAAAATCCTCAGGCAGCACTTGTAAAGACATTCCAGACCAGGGCGGCTTCCGTAGCCATCCCCGATAAGGTTGTCATCCACGGCGTCACCTGCAAGGTTACCTCCATACGGGCGAAAGCCTTTTACAAAAACACAAGGCTGAAGAAGGTCGTGATCGGAAACAATATCCAGTCCATTGGAAAGAATGCTTTCCGCGGATGCAAGAAACTGAACACCATTGTCATCCGAAGCCAGCAGCTGAAAAAGATCAGTCCAAAGGCCTTTTACGGCATTTCCAAGAGGGCAGTCTTCCAGGTACCTTCTTCAAAACAGAACGTATACCGGAAGCTTCTCACAGTCAAAGCAGGCTTCAAAAGAACCATGAGGATCCGCAGATAATCGGATCCCCACAAAAAAGCCGGTACGCAAGGGAATATCCCCTGCATACCGGCTTTTTTTGAACCTGTACAAACCAGCCCAGCCTGGCTGCACCTCCGTTTTCTCAGGCTTTTACAAGACGAATCACATTCCAGGAGGCCTTGTGAAGCATACTGGTCAGCACACCGCCATCCATAGAGGTCTGATCCGCCGTCCTTGGCTTTACATTTTCCTGGCCAAAGGCATTCGCCGCCTTTAGATCCTCACTTTCCAGGACGATATGCTCCTCCACCCGATAGCCCTCAAAGCTTCGCACGTCCGTGGTCAGCACCACGTCCTCCTTCAGGTTCCGGTTCACCGCAAAAATCGTAACCTCTTCTTTTTCCTCGTTGTAAACAGCCACCGCCTCCACGTCAGAAACGCTTCCATGGCCGCTTGTCTCATGGCAGGAAGAAGAGAGCACCGGCTGGAGGGCAACGCCCCTGCCGTATTTGGAAGCGTGCATAAAAGGATAATAAATGGTCTGCTTCCATGCGCCTCCCCCATTGGCATCCGTCATAATGGGGGCAATGACGTTGATGAGCTGCGCCAGGCAGGCCACCTTGACCCTGTCAGAATGACGGATCAGGACAATGAGCATCAGGCCCACGAGAAGAGCGTCCTCAAAATTGTAAATGTCCTCCAGCAGAGGCGGCGCCACCTGCCAGGGATGGTTTTCGGTAATATCATTGTCCGCAGCGTTGGAATGATACCACACGTTCCACTCGTCAAAGCTCAGGTACATGTTCTTTTTGCTGCGCTTCTTGGCCCTCACATAATCGCAGGTGGCGATAATGGTACGGATAAACTCATCCATGTCGTCCGATTTCGCCAGAAAATCATTGCTGTCCCCGGAGCGATTGCCATAATAGGTGTGGAGGGACAGGTAATCCACATAGTCGTAGGTATGGCTCAGAACATGATCCTCCCACAGGGCAAAAGTGGGCATCTCCTGGTTGGAGCTTCCGCACACCACAAACTCGATAGAAGGATCGATCAGCTTCATGGCCTTGGCCGTCTCCTCCGCCAAACGTCCATACTCATCCATGGTCTTGTGACCGATCTGCCACGGGCCGTCCATCTCGTTTCCAAGACACCAGGTTTTGAAGCCGTAGGGCTCCCTCTGTCCATGGGCAATACGCAGATCGCTATACTTCGTTCCTCCGGGATGATTGCAGTATTCCAGCAAATTGCAGGCGTCGGAGATACCTCTGGTGCCCAGATTCAGCGCCATCATCACCTCAGACCCGGCGGCCTTTGCCCACTTTTGGAACTCATGGAGCCCCACCTCATTTTTTTCCAGACTCTTCCAAGCCAGCTCCAGACGATGAGGACGCTCCTGCACAGGCCCCACACTGTCCTCCCAGTAGAAATTTGAGACAAAATTTCCTCCCGGATAACGGACAATGGGAACGTCCAGCTCCTTCACCAGCTGGATCACGTCCTTTCGGAACCCATCCTCGTTGGAAAGGGGATGCCCTGGCTGGTAGATCCCGTCATACACAGCCCTTCCAAGATGCTCGATAAAGGAGCCGTAGATCCTCTTGTCGATCTCCGAGATGGAGAACGCCTTGTCCACAACCATTTTTGCACTCTTAGCCATAAAAAAACCTCCGTTTTCCTCCTTTGAAAAAAGGGGCTGTCCGTGAAAAACAGCCCCTCACATTGCATATAAGATCAGCCCTTTACGGCTCCAGACGTCATGCCGTCAATGAGATATCTCTGGAAAATCAGATAGATCACAAGGATGGGCAAAATACCGAACATGGAGCCTGCGATCAGAAGGTTATAGTTGTTGCCATAGGGGGTCAACAGCGTATTCAAACCGATCTGCAGGGTAAACTTATTGGTGTCACGGAATACCAGCATAGGCCACAGCATATTGTTCCAGGAACCCATGGCGCAGAGAATAGCCATGGATGCAAAGGCCGGCTTGGTAATGGGCATCATGATCCGAACACTGATGCCGTACTCCGTACATCCATCGATCCTTCCGGCGTCCAAAAGCTCCTTGGGAAGGGTGGACATGTACTGCTTAAAGAAGAATATGGTGGACGCCGCACACAGGCCAGGCAAAATCACACCGGCTCTGGTGTTGATGATGCCAAGCTTCGTCACCTCCTGATACAGCGGGAGCATCAGGATCTCAAAGGGCACGCACATGGTGGCGATCACCAGGAAGAATAAGAAGCCCTGGAGACGGAACTTATACATGGTCAGCCCATATGCGATAAAGTAACATACCAGCAGCGTCAGTACAACAGTGATCAGGGTAAGGATCAAGCTGTTCTTGTACCACATGAAGTACTTGCGGGAGTCGGCGTTCCCGGAAAACAGGAACTTATAGTTGTCCAGACTCATTTTTGAGAAGTCAAAGTTCAGGGACATACCCTTCATCACTACCTCCCGGCCTTCCTGGAAGGAAGCCACAAGACCTGCCAAAAGAGGAAAGGCGATCAGCACGCAGACCACCGCAAACAGGGCCGTGGAAAGCACGGAAGCGACCTTGTGATTGGATTCCATAGTTTTTGGAGTATTTGTGTTATCTGCCATATCACCTTTCCTCCTTTTTGAATGTACCGGTGGCCACCAGCTGCACAATGTTGATCACAAGGGCGATCACCAGCAGCACGATGCCGACGGCGCAGGCGTACCCCATGTCGTTTTTCTCGATTCCTCGCTTGTACAGGTAACCAACAATGGTCAGACCGATGTTCTTCGGCGAAGCGTTTCCATTCCACAGCATGAAGCTCTCCAGGAACATGGCAAGACCAGCGTACACGGAAATCGTGATAACGTAGATCGTCGTGGGCTTTAACAGGGGAAGAGTTACATACCAGAATTTCTGCTTTGCGCTGGCGCCGTCAATGTCGGCGGACTCATACAGGGATGTGTCAATGCTCTTCAAACCAGAAATGAAATACAGCATATTCACACCGGTCCATCTCCACATACACAGAAGCAGCAGAGCCACCCAGGCAGTGGCCTTTGTCTTCAGCCAGGGAATGCTGGCCTTCCCAAAGAAATGAAGGAGCTGGTTCATCTGACCATTGTCTCCCTCGGAAAACATCAGGCGGAAAAGCATACCGGAGATCACCACGGAGGTCAACGCCGGGATGTACATGATCACCTTCCAGACGCCCTTCGCCTTGGTGAGACGGCTCTCCATGAGAACGGCAAAAAGCATGGGAATGGGGATTAGCAGAATCAGGGTGAGGAGCATGTACTCCACACTGTTGAACACAGCAGTCTTAAAAAATTTATCCGACAGGAGCTTTTGATAATGGGACACTCCCACCCACTCGGCTCCCCCAAAGGTGATCTTCTGGAAGCTCATGACGATACCGCTGATCAGCGGGTACAGCCAGAATATCAAAAGACTTAACACAAAAGGAAGCACGAACACATAAGGAGCCACCTTCTGAGAATACAGCATCTTTTTGATCTTATTCACTGTATCTTCCTCCTTTTCTATACTCACAGAACGTCTTTACCACACACAACAGCAAGGCCCGGGAATGGGATTCCCGGGCCTCCCTGGTGTCACTCATCCTTACTCAAGCTCAAAGTCCAGGTAATCCTGTGCATCCTGCAAAGCCTCTTCCACATCCATACCATCCTCGAACACATAGTTCAGAGTGGTGGTGCACATGTAGTCGTTCAATGTAGGAGAATTTTTCGTGGTGTAAACAGTACCGATGGCGTCAGCCTCTGCCAGCTGGTTCAGAACCTCGTACGGTTTCACACGGAAGAATGTATTGTATACGTTGGACTCATCGTAAGCAAACGCCTCGTCAGACCACAGAGCGGTGTTGCAAACGTCAAAGCCAAGCTCATTCCAGATGAAGGACTCGCCGTCCTCGGAGCATTTTGCCCATGCAAGCCACTCGGCTGCAAGATCCGGAGCCTCACACTGCTGTGTCACAACCGTACCGGTACCGCCGATACCAACGGAGCACTTCTGTCCCTCTTCAAATACCGGGCAGGTGGTGATGTCGAACTTGCCTTCCATCTCAGGCATATAATCCTTGAAACGGCTCATGTACCACATAGCCTTGGGGAAGGAAGCGATCTTGCCTTCCATGATGTTGTTGAAGCCAGCCTCAAGGTCCACATGTCCGTCTGTGGAGATCATGGCAATGCCATCGTTCAGCCATCCCTGCTGCATGGTCATCATGTTCTTAACAGAATCAAGCTGTACATTCACGGTTCCCTCCGGACCGCCGGTCCAGTCCTCGCCGCACTCAGCCATGGCAAGCCACATCCAGTCAACACCGCCGGTGTCAACGGAGGTCAGGTACACCTCGCCGTTGGAAGCCTCCTTCAGCTCTTCTCCCAGCTTGGTGTAGTCATCCCAGGTCTTTACGGACTTGTAATCAAGGCCGTAGGACTCCAGAAGCTCTGCGTTCCAGTACATCACGGTAGCGCCTACATGGAAGGGAACGCCGATGCGGGTGCCGTCAGCCTTGGAGTAAACGTCCAGTCTTGCCTGAACCATGGTGTCCTCGTAAGGAGCAAGGGCATCATCCAATCCAACCAGCGGGCAGTCATCGCCGATGTAGTTGGGGAACTGTCCGATCTCGATGTCGCACATGTCGGGAGCGCCCTCACCGGCCTGCAGGGACATCATCAGCTTGTTGTGCATGTCAGAATATGGATATGTACTGAAGGTAACCTGGATCTGCTTGTCCGGGTTCTCCTCGTTCCACTTCTCTACCATCTTTCCGTAGAACTCATTGTGGAGGTCTACGAATGACCACATCTCAAATTTCGTACCATCGTCCGGGCCAACGGTGGTAACTGCTGTCGGAGCGCCTTCCTCGGCCTCCTCTGCGAATACGGTAGCAGTCATGCTCATACTGGTAACAGTCATGGCAGCGCTCAGCAGCAACGCAAACAGTTTCTTGCTCTTCATAAATAATCCTCCTTACATATAATGTTTCGGTTTCCGGCATAACTTTGTACAAATTCTCTAATCAGTCCGAGTTTTTATAAAATATTTCTTTCCCTCACACCGCATAGTCAATTTGCACAATTTATCTTTTTTTTGCTCCGGTTCATGGTGATATTATATAATTTTTTTCTCTGTTTGTCACTATATTTTTGATTTATTTTTATTATTTTAGATTAGTCTAAAATAAATGTTCTGTTAAACTTTCGTCAATCCGACCATTTTTTCCCTGATTCCCTTGACTTTTTCGTCATTTTTGTTATGATAATTACGACTGATACGGATTATTCTAAAACATTTACTTTAGCATCAAATTTCACGAAAAGGAGATACTTCATGTCCATTTACAACCTGGAAAGCGGGCTGGACGTCTTTAAGGCCTTAAGCTCCCACACCCGGGCCATGGTTTTTGACTTGATCCGGCGTCAGGGAGGGATGAGCATAAAGCAGATCGCCCAAGCCCTGGACATCCCCATCACCACCCTGTCTCCCCACATCTCCACCCTGAAAAAATGCGGCCTCATCTACCTGGTGGACAAGCCGGTGGGCCGCGGCGTCCAAAAGTGCTGCTACCCCCACGGGGACACGGACCAGCTGGTCATAGACCTGTCTGCGGAAAGCCAGCCGGCTCCCCTTTACAGCGCGGAGATCTCCGTGGGCGCCTACAGCGACTTTGAGGTGACCCCCACCTGTGGCCTGGCCACCGCCGCCTCCTTTATCGGCCAGCTGGACGAGCCCCGTTATTTTGCCCATCCCACCCGGGGCCAGGCAGACATCCTCTGGTTCACCACCGGCTACGTGGAGTACATCCTTCCCAATTTCATCCCCGGGGAGAGCGTGGTCGAACAGCTTTCCCTCACCTTCGAGATCAGCTCCGAGGCCCCGGGCATCCGAGATCGCTGGCCCTCGGACATCACCTTTTCCCTAAACGGCGTCACCCTGGGCACCTGGACCAGCCCGGGAGACTATGGAGACCGCCCGGGAAAGGCCAATCCCTCCTGGTGGTTCCCCTTCCTGAACCAGTACGGCCTCCAAAAAAAGCTGTCCATCACCGGCCAGGGTACCTTTCTGGATGCGGAAAGGCTCTCGGACGCCACACCGGCCAGCCTTGGCCTCACCTATCGCTCCATCCTGAAATTCCGCTTCAGCGTGCTCCCCGACTCTCCTCACCCCGGCGGGATCACCCTTTTCGGAAACGGCTTCGGGGACCACGGACACAATCTCCAGCTATCCATCCGCTACCGGGGACGATAAAGAGCCGGCGGCGCCCTCTTTGTCAGGCGCCGCCGGCTCCTTCATCTGCCTCTCCCAAAGCGGGAGGCACGTTCTTCTCTGAAGGAGACCTATTCTCCCAGGTATTTCACGCCCCACAGGGTCTCGTTGTTTGTCCCGGCTGCGGAGAAGCACATGGTCTGGTTCCCCGACTCGTCCGTCATCTCCAGGACAACGCCGGAGAAGGTGGTCTCTCCCATCGTCACATCCATATATGGGGTTCCCTCCTCCACCGTCCAGGTCCCATCTGTCTCCTGGCCGGTGACCGTGCCGTCCTCATTTAGCTGCACCTCCACCGGCTTATGCACTACGGAGCCGATATCCGTGCCGTGGTTCACCAGATAGTAGGTCCCGGCGATCTCCTCCGACGGGCAGCCGTCTTCCTTCAAGGTTTCCCCGGCAGTGGCAAAGGGGGCCGCCACCAGCCAGCCATCCCTTGTGCGGAACAGCTGGTGCACCCTGGGCTCATGGAGCTCGCCCATCTTTGCAAACCTTTGGTGATACACCACGTACAGCTTCCCGTCCTCATCGATGAAAGCAGACTGTCCCCCAGGCGCCATGTAGGTCTGGGTCAGGCTTGGGAACGTATAGTTCCCCATCATCTTCAGGCCCCTGTCCTTATGCTCCACGAAAAGATACATGTCCTTCCCGGCCGCATCGGTGTAGGTTCCGTCTACGGTATCACAGCGGAAAAGACGGATCTGGTACCCGCCCTTCGCCTGAAGGTTTCCGTAGGAAAGGAACAGATAATAATAACCGCTGACCTCGTCATAGAGGATGTGGGGGCCTTCGATGGAATTGTGGTAGCCTCCCAGCAGCTTTTTGCCGTAGTAGCTGTCCACATGGTTCTCCTCGTCCGCCTGAGGATGGATGGGATAGCCGGTCTCCTGGTCGATCTCCAGCAGGAAGATCCCGCCGGACCAGGAGCCATACACCATCCACATCCTTCCCTCCTCATCGTAGAAGACGTCGGGATCGATGCAGTTGGGCCAGTTGTTATTGTCATAGGCGGCGCCGGTGTAGGGCCTGGGATCCGTACCCATCAGCTCCTCCACATTGCTCTCCTTCACGTCATGATAATTGTAGCCGGAGTACAGGAAGGTGTCCACGTAGTGATAGGGGCCTTCCACATTGTCTGCCGTGGCAAAGCAAAGATTGGATTTCACGTAGGAGGAGGTGGTGCAGAAATACATCACGTATTTTCCCATAACCTCGTTGTAGATCACGTCCGGCGCCCACACAGAATACCCGCCGTCGTCATTTTTCCCCACGTAGGTGAAGGCCGCGGGATCCCCCTCCTCCTCACCGTCAAAAAGATTGTCGAACAGCGGATTGTCCCCATTCACGCCGGAGGAAAAGCTGGTCCAGTTCTTCAGATCCGTGGATTTTGCAGACTCCATGTGGGAGCCAAAAATATAATAGGTCCCGTCCACCTCAATAAGAGAGGGATCATGGACGGAGGTTCCTGCGGTGAACCCACCCTTCTTATAGTTTACCTCTGCCTCTCCTTCCTGGGCCGCTGCCTCCTCTGCCCATACACTCTGCGTCCCTCCCAGGGCGGCGCACATCACCCCCAGGAATAATAACCATTTTTTCATCGTTGCCTCCTTATCCTTTTTTCCAGGGCAAAAAACCGCCCTGCCTCCTCGCTTCTTCTGCTGCTGATATCTTCCCCGTGCATGGTGCGCCCGCCTCACTGGTAAGAAAACAGGGGCCGTCCCGTCTCCTCGTCCCAGCGGATCTTCATCAGCATGGCGTGACGGTTGGGGTTGTAAAGGGGATTGCCCTCAATCTTTTCCTCCGTCCTTGCATGGTACACCATCACCGGGTTCCCCTCCTCATCCACCGTGAAGGAGTTGTGCCCCGGCCCGTAGATCCCCCTTGACCGGTCCGTCTGAAGCACCGGATAGCGGTCCTTTTCCCAGGAACGGGGATCCAAAAGGTCAGAATCCTCCGAGGCGGTCAGCATTCCCATACAGTAGGCAGCCCCCGTCTCCGAGGCAGAGAAGGTCAGATAAAGCTTTCCCTCATGATGGATCACCGCCGGTCCCTCGTTCACCCAAAATCCGACCCGCTCCCAGTCATAATCCGGGGTTGTGAGAAGCACCTGAACGGTTTTCAGCTTGTAGGGCGTCTCCATCTCCGCAATATAAAGGTTGGAGATCTGCGGCCCCACGCTCACCTTTTCCGCCCAGACGTAATAATATTTTCCCTTGTTCTCAAAAACGGTTGCATCCAGGGAAAAGGCCTCAAAGGAAAAGATATCTCCGTCGGCTCTCTGCATCTTTCCTTTTTCCACCCAGGTTCCGGCGATGGGATCCTGGTGGTCACACTCCAGCACGTAGGGGCGGATGGCCCACACGTCGTCCTTGTCGCCGCCGGCAAAGTAAATGTACCATTTCCCGTCCAGATAATGAAGCTCCGGCGCCCAGATATGCTCGCTCATAACGCCGCTCTCATGCTTCCTCCAAACCACCGTCTCCGGGGCATCCTTCAGGCCGTTCAGGGTGTCGCTTTTTCGCAGGACGATGGCGTCATAGGCCGGAACGGAGGCGGTAAAATAATAGGTGCCGTCGGTGTGGCGATAGACATAGGGATCCGCCCTCTGCAAAATCCACGGTTCATTGTATTTCACTGTCTCTTTCATCGAAAATCCTCCTTTTTGTTTAGAGTATGTTAAAATATTTTATTGATAATTTTATTTTCATTCGATATAATAAACAAAATGTAACAGTCCCGACATATGAACGGACTGTTGCCCCAAGGTCAAATCTTACATGACAAGTATCAAATCTTATCCAAGAAAGGGGAAGACATCATGTTGTACATCAAAAGCCTGGATCAGGCCGTCCCTTTGTTCAAGGCACTGGGCTCCGAGCTCCGCATCCGCCTCATCCAGCTTCTCCTGGAGCACAAAGAAATGAACATGAACGAGCTGGCCTCCAGCCTGGGCATCACCAACGGCGCCCTCACCAGTCACGTCAAAAAGCTGGAGGAAAACGGCATCGTGGCCATCCTTCCCGAACATGCGGGACACGGCAACCAAAAGGTCTGCCGGATCAACGTGGACAAAATCCTGGTGGACGTGGCCTCCAGCAGCGAAGGATCGGCAGAAAACAGCTATTCCATCGACATCCCTGTGGGGAACTATTTCAATTATTCCGTCTACCCCACCTGCGGCCTTTCCACGCCGAAGCAGCTCATTGGAGAGGTGGACGATCCCCGGTATTTTGCCCACCCCAACCACGTCCAGGCCCAGATTTTATGGTTCGGGAAGGGGTACATCGACTATCGGATCCCCAATATGCTGCCCCCCAACCAGCGGATCGACCGTCTGACCATCTCCTTCGAGATCAGCAGCGAGGCGCCCGGGATCAACAACGACTGGCCGTCCGATATCACCTTTCTCCTCAACGGAGTCAAGCTGGGGACCTGGACCAGCCCCGGCGATTTCGGAGACGTCCACGGCATGTTTACGCCGGACTGGTGGTTTCCCAACTGGAACCAGTACGGCCTTCTGAAAATGCTGGTGGTGGACCGCAGCGGCACCTCCATCGACGGGCTGAAAATGTCCGATGTAAGCACCCGTCAGCTGACCCTGACCTCCCAGGATGACCTGATCTTCCGTTTTCAGGTACAGGAGCCCGCTCAGAACATCGGGGGCATTACCCTGTTCGGCAAAAACTTCGGAAATTACAGTCAGGATATCAGCGTCAAGGTTCATTATACGCCAAACAATTAGGCTTCCTCAGGCATCCACACCCGCATCTGGTTTTCGCCGCGGTTTCCCCAGGCGTAGTAAGGCACGGCTGTCAGTCGTGCCTCTTTTTTTATGGGAGGCAGCTCACTGTACAGGCAGTCCTCCTGGTCAGACAGGCGGTATGCCTTCAGCCGCAGGAGGGTGGCGCCCTTCAGCGGGCCCTGGTCACAGGCTGCGGTCTCAGCCTCCAGAGTGGAGGGGATCCTATAGGACTGGAGAAGCCCCTCGTTGTCCACGCCCTCAAAGCAATACACGAAAGGCCCCCTCATCAGGGAAACGCATCCTGCATCCTCCCTCACCCTCTGGCTGGCGTAAACCCTCCGTACCTCCATGGGGAAGGTGAGCCGAACCTCCTCCTCACCCCAGCTCCTCCGAAGAAGCAGGTAGCCGTCTTTTATCAGACCGTCCGTCTCCAGCTCCTCTCCATTGAGGGTCACCTTCAGCCGGTTCCTGGGGATCCAGGACGGGATGTGGATCCCCAGGGTGTGAACCTCCTTCGCCTTGCCCCGGATCTGGTAGGTAACCCGTCCCTCCCAGGGATATTCGCCGGACACCTGGATATCCATGGTGTCAAAGGAGGCCTCCCCACCTGCAAAAATATGGGAATAAACGTCCCCCTCCCTCTCACTCCAAAAATATTTTCCCAGGGACATCAGGAGGCGCACCAGGTTGGGCGGACAGCAGGCACAGGTATACCAGCCGGGACGAACCGGCAGGACATGCTTATGCCCGTAAAGCTTCCCGCTGACCCCGGGCTCCGTCTCCAGGGGATTGACATAGAAGAAATTTTTTCCGTCCAGCTGCATCCCGCTGATGACCCCGTTGTACAGGGCTCTCTCCATCACGTCCGCATACTGTCCGTCCATCCGGCTCTCCAGCATCTTCCTGGCAAAAAACACCAGTCCGATGGAGGCGCAGGTTTCCGCATAGACGGTATCATTGGGCAGGTCATAGTCGATGGTAAAGGCCTCCCCGTCCACGGTGCTGCCGATCCCGCCGGTGATGTACATCCGCCGGTTTGTCATGTTGTCCCACAAGGTCTGGCAGGCCTCAAACAGCCTCTCGTCCTGATACAGGGCCGCCAGCTGGGCCATGGCGGTATACATATAGACTGCCCGGACGCTGTGTCCCACCGCCTCCTTCTGATCGTAAACCGTTTCATGGGCCTGGCAGTATTCCATGTTGTCCACATCCATGTCAAAATGTACCCAGCCTCTTTTTTCCTTTTCCTTGGCAAAATAACGGGGATCCCTTCCCCTTTGGTCGATAAAGTACCGGGCGAGGGCCTTGTAAGACTCCTTCCCCGTAACCTCGTACAGGCGGAGAAGTCCCAGCTCGATCTCCTGGTGTCCGGGAATCCCCGGCTCCTTGCCCTCCTCCGTGCCAAAGCGTTTTCCGATGTGCTCCGCCATCCTTTCCATCACTCTCAGGAGACGGTCCTTTCCGGTCACCTCATAGTAGGCGGCCGCCGCCTCCATCATGTGGCCGGCACAGTAAAGCTCATGGCACTCCTGAAGATTCTGCCACCTGTGCTCCGGCTCCTTGATGGTAAAAAAGGTATTGAGATATCCATCCTCCTGCTGGGCCTTCTCGATGATCTGTATCACCCGATCCGCCCGCTCCTCCAAGGCCGGGTCCGGCCGCACCGAAAGCGCATAGGCCACGCCCTCCAGCCACTTCGCCACGTCGCTGTCCTGAAAGACCATGCCGTAAAACTCGCCCTCCTCCAGGCCTGCGGCAATGCGAAAGTTCGCCAGGGCATGGCTTTTTTCCACCCCTGGAATCTCGTCATTCAGTATTTTTTCCTGATAAGGGATCACCGTGTCCATAACCAGGCTTTGATAATTTTTCCAAAAGCCGTCAGTAATTTTCACCCTCCTGAGAATATTGGGATTCATCTGGCACTCCTTTCCACTTTGCCGGGATATCCGGACATTTTCGTACCCTCTGGGCCGCCCGCAGCTCCACGAAGCAGCCGCAGAGACGGCACATGCCGTCCAGGAGCTTCTCGCAGGAGCCGCAGACCGCCAGTCTTTTTTCATAGGTTTCCTGATCCACCTTTACCGACTCATCCATCTGCTGGATGTACCGGCCCAGGCTCTCAAAATATTCCTCCCGCCCCTTTCCCGGGGGAAGACATTTTCTGCAAATGCGAAGAGGCTGCTTTTCCATCTTATCTCACGGTAAGGTGGAGCACACTGCAGCGGGGGATGGTAAAGGAGATTCCCTTCTCCGTCACAGAAGCGCCCTGGAAAGCCTCCACCTTCACAGCCTCCTTGTCCTCAAAGGTATTCATGGCCCGCATTTCCCCGTGAACGATCTGTCCGGTCACAGCAGAAGGCTGATAATCTGCCAAAACGGCCTCCACCGGATAGTCCTTCTCCAGAGAAAGGTTCGTCACGGTGATGTGGATGGCTCCATCCTCCCCCATAGATACGGACTCGGTCAGATTGGGAACCTGCCACTCCTCCTCCACACCGATGGTCTCCGTCTCAATGAAGCTGTCCAGAAGCTGGGCATCCTGATGATGCTTGTACATGTCAAACACATGGTAGGTAGGCGTCAAAAGCATGTCTGCGCCGTCGGTGAGGATGACGGACTGAAGCACGTTGACCATCTGAGCCAGGTTTGCCATCTTTACCCGGTCGCTGTGCTTGTTGAAAATATTCAGGGTAATGCCGGCGATGAGGGCGTCCCTCATGGTGTTCTGCTGGTAAAGGAAACCAGGGTTTGTTCCAGGCTCCACCGTATACCATGCGCCCCACTCGTCCACGATCATCCCCACCTTTTTCTCCGGGTCGTACTGGTCCATGATGTGACTGTGGCGCTGGATCAGCTCCTCCATGTACAAAGCCTTGCTCAGGCTCTTGTACCATACCTTTTCGTCAAAATCCGTGGCGCTCCCCTTGATATCCCATCCCTCCGGATGTACGTAGTAGTGGAGGGAAAGACCATCCATGTTTCCATGGAACTGGGGCGGGCAATGGCGGAAGCAGGTCTTCAGAACCTCCTCCGTCCACTGGTAATCATCCACGTTAGGACCTCCACAGATCTTCTGGATGGTATGCTCCGGGTTGTAGTTCCGCACATAAGTCTGATAACGGCGGTACTCATTTGCATAGTAATCCGGGTTCATGTTCCCGCCGCAGCCCCAGTTTTCATTTCCCACACCGAAAAATTTCAGAGGCCATGGCTTTTCATGGCCGTTTTTGGCCCGAAGATCCGCCATGGGGGAAACCCCTTCAAAGGTGATGTACTCCACCCACTCGGACATCTCCTGCACCGTGCCGCTGCCCAGGTTCCCATTGACGTAGGCCTCGCAGCCCAGCTGCTCACAAAGCTCAAAAAACTCATGGGTACCGAAGCTGTTGTCCTCCACCACGCCGCCCCAATGGGTGTTGATCATCTTCTTTCGGGTCTCCTTGGGGCCAATGCCGTCCTTCCAGTGATACTCGTCGGCAAAGCATCCCCCCGGCCAGCGAAGGACCGGGATCCGGATGTGCTTCAGCGCCTCCACCACGTCGGTACGCATACCGTTCTTATTGGGAATGGGGGAATCCTCTCCCACGTAGATCCCTTCATAGATACATCTTCCAAGGTGCTCCGAAAAATGTCCATAAATCTCTTTGTTTATTTTGCTCTGTTTTTTTGATGGATTAATAACGAGTTTGGTCATGTTTTCCTCCTTTTGCTTGATAGAGCCCTTTTATTTTAGAAATATCTAAAATATTATAGTAGTTTTGTAATTTTCATTATACATAATCTACCAGAAATATTCAACTTCTTTTTGCGTATTTTTCAGCTTGTAACCGTTCAGCCGCCACATCCCCCCTCTGCGTGCCCCAGTAAAAAATCTCCCCTGCACAAAAGCGTACCCAGAGGAAAACGCACAAGGGGAGCATGGCCTTCTCTGCCCTTAACCCTCCCCTCCCTTCCGGCGAAGCTGCTGCAGGTCTGCGCCTTGGCTGCCGGCTTGCTCTTGCTATTATCCGTTTTTGAATTTATAATAGGGTTGATAGGATCCAAAACAAACGTGACAAAACCCTATTTTACAAGTAAGAAGGGAGGAACCACTCCATTGCAGCATTCCAATAAAAAAAAGAAAAAACGGTCACTGGGCCGGGAGCTTGGCAGCGCCTTTTTGGGCGCCCTGCTCTGCGGCTGCGCACTCATTGGCCACTCCTGCTACGCCCAGCAGTTTGGCCCCGTCCCTCTCAGGGAGGCGGCGCCATCCCCCGCCAAAACGCCTAATGAAACGCCATCTCCACTTCCCACCTCCATCTCGGAGGCTTCCCCTGCCGATACAGGAGAAGCCTCCCCCACCACAGCGTCTTCACCGGAAGGCGCCCCAGAGGCTGCGGAGGAGGAGGCTCTGCACCAGGAGGAGGGAATGCTGTCCCCCTCCTCCCAATCCTCCAAGGACAGCATATTTGGCCGGGCCTCCGCACAGCCCCCTGCCGCCGATGAAAAAATGACGGCCCTCCTTACCCGGATCCGGGAGGAGCTTCCGACCTCCAACGGCACCTGGTCCGTGTACCTCTGTGACATTTACAAAAACTCCGAGGGAAGCCTGAACGAAAGCACCATGCAGGCCGCCAGCCTCATCAAGCTCTTTATCATGGGCACCGTGTACGAAAATTACGAAAGCCTGTCGGGGCAGCATGGCGCCGATACCATCGACGGCTGCCTGAGCGCCATGATCACCGTAAGCGACAACGATGCGGCAAACAGCCTGACCAGCTTTCTGGGAGGCGGGGATCCCCAGGCAGGGATGGAGGCCGTCAATCGCTTCTGCCAGTCTCACGGCTACACCCACACCTCCATGGGCCGCCTGCTTTTGCAGAGCAGCGCCCTGGGGGACAATTACACCTCGGTCACCGACTGCGGCCACTTCCTAAAGGGCCTTTACAATGGGGATTATGAGGAATTTCCTTATGCGGACGCCATGTTTGAGCTGCTGTGCGGCCAGACCCGGCAAAATAAGATCCCTGCCAAGCTCCCAGAGGGCGTACAGGTGGCCAACAAAACCGGTGAGCTTGCCGATGTGGAAAATGATGCGGGGATCATCTACGACGAATTGAACGATCTCATCCTGGTATTTATGTCAGAGCACCTCTCAGATGCGGCTTCGGCTCAGAACACCATCGCCTCCCTGAGCCGGGAGATCTACGACTACTATGAAGAGAGCTAAAGCCTGACAGCCCCGCAGCTTCGCCGTTTGCCCCATATTGCATTGCCACAAGCATAGAAAGGAGATTTTTTATGAAGAGAAAGGACTTTCGCCAATCTGACCTCAAACCCCTGAAATGGATCGCCATTCTGGGCCTCCTGTTCTGCCTCTCCCTGCCCTTTGGGTACACCCTGTGCAGCGCAACACCCAACACCTATCGGGTGAGCGTGGAGACTGGCTATCTGGCCCTGCGAAATGCCAAAAGCTATGACGCCTCCAATGAGATCGGCGCCCTGTACACCGGAGAGACGGTGGAGCTCACAGACGCATCCGACCCGTCATACTGGTACGTCTATTCTCCCAAGCTGGAATGCTGCGGCTACGTCAACAAGGATTACCTGGTGTATGCCGCCAGCGCCTCCTCCACCTGGACAGTCACAGTGAGCAAGGGCTATCTGGCTCTCCGGACGGCAAAGGCCTACGATTCGTCAAACGAGATCGGTCAGCTTTACACCGGGGACACGGTGGATGTGACAGACGCCTCCGACGATACCTACTGGTACGTGTACTCCCCCAAGCTGCAGTCCTATGGCTACGTGAACCGCAACTACCTGTACGGAGGAGCGGTTTCCACTTATACGGTCCATGTGGAAAAAGGGTACCTGGCCCTGCGCAGCGCCAAGGCCTTTGACTCCTCCAACGAGATCGGCCAGCTGAACACCGGAGACGTGGTCCAGCCCATCGATACCAGCGATCCTGCCTACTGGTACGTGTTTTCTCCAAGGCTGGGTCTTTACGGCTATGTAAACAAGGATTATCTGATCGGCAGCCGCTCCGATCACTCCGAGAACATGCGGACAGTCCAGGTCTCCGCAGGTTATCTGGCCCTTATTTTGGACAAGGTATCCAGTCTCTCCAACGAGATCGGCCGGCTTTATGCCGATGATCAGGTACAGGTCATCGACAGCAGCGATCCCGATTACTGGTATGTGTACTCCCCCAGATACGCCTCCTACGGCTATGTGGACGAGAGCTGTTTGGCGGGAACCGATTACGAAACCCGCACCGTCAGCGTTGCCGCCGGCTACCTGGCTCTGCGCACCTCCATGGCCTACGATGCGGACAATGAAATCGGCCAGCTTTACACCGGCGACATGGTGGAGCTGGTGGATACCGGCCATCCAGAATATTGGTATGTGTATGCCCCCTCACTGGATAAATACGGATATGTCAACAAAAATTATCTGAGATAGTATCTGTCCCGTCATCCTGGCCTCTGGCCGGGAGCCTTGCTGTGCCGCCTCAAAGGCACGGCGCAAAAAGCATCCCAGGGTGCGGATCCCTGCAGGCAGTCTTCCGCTGCCCGCAAGGATCCGCACCCTGGGATGAGAGAGAATAAGGGGAGACGATGACCTATACCGGTTATCGTCTCCCCTTATGTTACGTTCTTTTTTTGCGGCGGCCCAGCGATCTGGGCCGCCTCTGTCTTTCATCCGCCTTGGAATCGGTCACTTTACGGTAACCTTCACCTTCACTTTCTTTCTTCCAGACTGGATGGTGATCGTCGCCTTGCCTTTCTTCTTGGCAGTCAATACGCCCTTTTTGCTGACGGTCACGATCTTCTTGTTGGAGGAAGAATATTTGATCTTTTCGGTACTTGTAATCGGCTTCAGCTCCGGCTTCAGAGCCAGCTTCTTACCCTTCTTCAGAGTCACCTTCTTGCTCTCCACAGAAATTCCCGTGGTCTTAACCGTCGGCTTCTGCACCTTGATGGTAATCTTCTGGCTCAGTCCGCTCTTCAGGGTAACAGTCAAAGTAGCCTTTCCTGTCTTCTTCGCAGTGAGTCTGCAGGTACCGTTCGCCTTTCCAGAAACCCCAAGAATCTTGGTATTGCTGGACTTCCAGGAAGCTACAGAATCCCCTGCGGCCATTTTGGTCACCTTCAGGCCTTTGAACTTCTGCTTCACCTTCATCTTCAGGGTGGAATTTGCCTTGGCGTTCATCTCCATCACCGGCGTCAGCTTGTCAATGGCCCTGGACTCCGTCTCTCCACAAACGCTGCAGGTCCTCACCTCGCTGCCCTCTTCCAGTACCGTGGCCTCCTTCACAATCCGATACTCTCCAAAGGTGTGAACGTGGGCCGGTGCCTGGGTCGGCGCCGGTGTCTGGGTTGGCATGGGTGTCGGCGTCTTCTTGGAGATGGCCCTGGTTTCTTTGTAACCACAAACGCTGCACTGGCGCTCCTCAAGGCCTTCCTCCTCCGTCGTAGCCTCCTTTACCACCTTGTATTCTCCAAAGGTATGTCCTGTCGCACGGATCGTCTCCGTCCTTAAAACCTCTCCGCAAACACTGCACTTGAAGGTCAGCTCCCCTGCTGCGACGCAGGTGGCCGGCTTCGTTACCGTACCAGCATCTTCCTTGTGGCCAAGCGCCGGAAGCACTTCTTCTTTTTCAAATTCGCACTTCGTACAACGATACGTTTTTACTCCTTCATCCGTACAGGTGGGCTCCTTTGTCACAATCTCCTCATAGGTATGCTTGCAAAGGATGATTTCCGCATAACCAAAGGTTTCAGCGGTTGCACCGTTCGATTCATCCACCTTTGCAGCCTTGATCTCAACCACCGCTGAACGCACTTCTTCATCCGCCGCAGGAGCGGCCGTTATCTGAATCTCTCCGTTATTGGTAAGCTTTATGATGTCCTCTGTTCCCTCATCCCCCCACAAATTTGTAATCTCGTAAAGGAATTTTTCCATCTCCGAATGTTTGGTATTCTCACCGTCTTCCGTTCTCTGATAGCACCACACATCGGAAACAAAATCCTCTGCCTTCAGTAATCCGGCCTCTTCTACGTATACATCCTTTGCTTCCACTTCAAAATAAGTGGTATCGATGCAGATCACAAACTCTCTTGTCATGAGCGGCTCTGCATCTTCGCTGCCGTCCTCAGCTGGCTTATACAGATATGCAGTCATACCACATTCCATATATTCCTTGATGGACGGATCCGCACTCACAACGATCTTATTGCCATCTGTTTTGTAGGTGAGAACGCCGGAATAATCTTCACTGGGTTCCCATTTGATGATAAAATCTGAGGCGTCCATTTCCTTGTCCTGCTCACCGTCTTTTTGTATCCACAGCGGTATCGCCTCGATTTCCAGGGAAGCTCCCGGAAGAAGGTTATTGGATTTTGCCTCAAAATCAACATCATAGTAATCGTTGGCCACAACAAATTCCCGTGACTCCACAACCTCTGCAGAATCCCAATCCGACTTGCTGTGATAGATCGTCACAGTGGCTGTTCCCATCTTCTCAGCAGTCAGAACCCATCGATCTTCCTGCTCTTCCAGTTCAAAGACACCCTCGTCGCCTTCAACGGTAACCTTATTCACAGAAACACGGATTTCCTCTCCATCGGGGTGCCGTTCATCCCATGCCCAGCAGCCAAGAGGCTTCTCTATGAAAATTTGCCATCCCGGAAGCCGCTGAAAAGCATTGTTCGGATAATAGTAATCATAACTGGGCTCTCTGACCTCCAGCAGCGTCCAGTCCGAACCCCAGTCCGTGCTGCCAAGGACGTCTTTCCCCACCTGCACTTCTGCGTAAACGTGAATGAAGTCTCCCAGACTCAGAGGATTATCTCCTGTCAACAGCTCTGTACCATTTATGGTGATGCTCTTGTTGTCCTCTGCGACAACCGCCCGGCCTTCCTTTATCAGGTCGTGTACTGGCGGATCGTTTTCTTCCTCACCTTCCACTACCGCGTACCAGTGCACCTGGCATTTCTCATAATCCTTGATATTCTCATCGTTCAGAGGAATGCTCACGGACTCCTCCGTGGTATAGATATAATCCCGGTATTCGCCTTCACCAAACTCAATCCAGATATTATAATCCAGGCCATCCAGATGGTA
>JAUNJL010000005.1 GCA_030533315.1 Eubacteriales bacterium | reverse complement strand
CCTCTGGATTGTCAAGGCAAACCGCCTCCATCCGCCCCCTTCCAAAAGCATTGCGGCAATTTTTTATACCCACCGTACTCACTGACCCAAAAATGAGCCGTCCGCCCCTTCTCAGCGATACCAAAAAAGGCGCCCCGCCCCAGATTTCCTCTGGAGCAGGACGCCTTTTCCTGTGCCGTCCCAGGCCTTGGCCTGGAATCCTTTCCTCGTTTTTGCAGTAAGCCGGAAAGCAATGCAGCGCACCCATCAGGCCCGCACCCTTCTGGAATTTGCAACTCACCGCCTCCCCAATGCTCCCTGCCTTTCTCAGCAGGTGATCATGTTCTGCCCTTTTCCGGTCAGCGCTTCAAAATCCCGGATAAAGTCCTCCACTGCCGCCGTCACGGCCTGGTTTTTCACAAAGCTCTCGATGATGTCCGGCGCTGCGGTGGACGCCCCGATCCCGTACTCGCACAGCTCCAGCACCTGCTGGGAGTTCTTGAAGCTGGCAGCCAGAACCTGCGTCTTCAGCTGGTTGTTCCGGAAAATGTCGTGGATATTCTTCGTGATCTGGATACCGTTATAGCCCATGTTGTCGATGCGGTTGACATAAGGCGCCGCATAATCCGCACCGCACTTTGCCGCCAGGAAGGCCTGCATGGGGGTGTAGATGGCGGTGGCCGTCACCCGCAGCCCCTCCCCATGAAGAGCCTTCATGGCCTGAAAGCCCTCGGGAATGGCCGGGATCTTCACATAGGTACTCTCTCCCAGCTCCTCCACGATCCGATGAGCCTCCTGGAGCATGGTCTGGGCGTCCAGGGACACGGCCTGGACATGCAGCTCCGCCTCCTCCCCGATGAAGGCCCGAATCTCCTTCAAGACCTCATAGGGAGCCCTTCCGCTCTTCGCCAGAATGGATGGGTTCGTGGTCACGCCGTCCACTGGATAATACTGATAAATCTCCTTGATCCGCTGGATCTGTGCATCGTCAATGATCAGCTTCATAAACTGTTTCCTCCCATTTCCTCTGCGCTCCTACGACTCTGCCCTCTCACCGGCGTTCCGCCGCATCTTTCCCTCCGCTCCCAGGCTGTCGATGATGGTGATCACCAGTCCCCGGATGTTGTTCTCCGTGGTCCGATAGGGTGCGATACGGAGAGTGTAGAACCTTCCGTTCAGGGCGGTCACCTCCCGGTCTATGGAAAGAAGGTTTTTCAGAACCTCCCGGCAGTCCTCCTCGATCCGCTCATCGGGGAAGCTGTGGGCGAAAATGCGCACGGGACGTCCCACGTCGTGTTCCATCAGCTGGAACTCCCGCCCCACATATTCCGTAAACTTTCGGATGTTCAGCCTGCTGTCCACGAACAGGATCCCGATCATGGTGGAGGACAGGAAGTTGGAAAGGTCGTTGGTGATGGTGGTCAGCTCGTCCAGCTTCAGCTGGTGCTCCGTGTTGACGGTGTACAGCTCCTCATTCACGGACTGCAGCTCCTCCGTGGAGCTCTGCAGCTCCTCATTGGCCGTCAGCAGCTCCTCATTGGCCGCCTGAAGCTCCCCGTTCACCGTCTCCAGCCTCTGAATGGTGGCCCGAAGGTCATTCTGGGACACGTTGAACTCCCTCTCCAGATCTGCGATCCGGCGGGCAGCCGTCTTGTTGATGTCGTACTTCTCCACGTCGCCCCGGGCCTTCTCGGTGCCGCTCTCAATAAACAGGACGGCCACCATCCCGCTGTCGTCCCCGTAAGGCGTCCGCACAGGCTCCACCTCCAGGTTGATCACCCGCCGTCCGTCCGCACAGTCCACCGCAATGTCCGTGTAGGTGAGGATTCTCTTCTCCTCCCTGCACCGACTGATGGCCGTGGAGGCGGCAAGGCTCAGATCCGGGTGCACGATCTGGAAGAAATTCAGGGTAGCCTTTCCGCTGGCAAAGGTGAAATAATCCTTGTGGTTGCCGAAGAAATGAACCACGTTGTTGTCTGCGTCCAGGATCGCGGAGGCAGGCAGGCGGGACTCCAAAAACCGGGTGTAGATCTCCTCCGAGGGAACCGGTGTCACCGTCCTCCGCCCGGGATAAACCTCCCTGCTCTGGATGGCCTGCACGTCCGGCACGTTGAAGGCCGGCGGGGTAAAGTTCTCGATCTTCCCCTTTCCGGTATGGACGTAGATCTTCTCCATGCTGCACACCGGCTTGAACAGGCTTATGTACTCGCTGGCCGTCTCGCTCTTGCCCAGGAACAGATAGCCGTCCTTCTTCAGTGCCGTGTTGAAGATGGAGAACATCCCCCGGCGCATGAGAGGCTGGAAGTAGATCATCACGTTTCGGCAGACGATCAGATCCAGCTTCCCAAAGGGCGGATCTGAAAACATGTTGTGGCTGGCAAAAATGATCATCCTGCGGATCTCCTTGGACACGATGTAATGCTCATTCTGCCTCTTAAAATACTTCATCAGACGCTCCGAGGACACGTCGTCCTCGATGCTCTCTGGATAAATTCCCTTCCCTGCAGCCTCCACCGCGCGGTCGTCCACGTCCGTGGCAAAGATCTTGATGTCTCTTTTTACGTTCAGATCCTCCAGGGCCTCCTTAAAAAGGATCGCCACGGAGTAAGCCTCCTCACCGGTGGAGCAGCCGGCGCTCCAAATACGGATGGCCTCATTCTCCCCCGTCCGCTCGATCACCGGGTACACCACGTACTCCTTCAGCGCCTCGAAGAACATGGAATCCCGGAAAAAGTTGGTGACGCCGATGAGGATCTCCTTCACCAGGATGGATACCTCCTCGGGATGCTCGCTCAGCATACGGGCAAACTCCGCAAGGGTCTTGGTGTGGGTCACGATCATCCGGCGCTCGATCCGGCGCAGGATGGTGGACCGCTTGTAATAGGTGAAGTCAATCTTGCTGGCTCCCTTCAGGATGGCGTAAATATGCCCCAGGCTCTCCTCCTCCGTGGAGAAGATGTCGTCATCCGACAGGTTTCCGTCCTCGTTTTTTACCGCCAGAAGAGTTGGCGCCTCCGAAAAATTCAGCAGCTCCTCCACGATCCCCTCCGGGGGCAGGATGAAATCCGCCAGCCCGGTGGCAATGACGCTTCTGGGCATCCCATCGAATTTTGCGCTGGACAGCTCCTGGGCAATGACCAGGCCGCCCCGCTCCTTGATCTTCTTGATGCCGTTGGTTCCGTCCGAGCCGGTGCCCGACAGCACCACTGCCACGGAACGCTCCAACTCCCTTTCCGCCAGGGAATCAAAAAATGCGTCGATGGGGTGGTTCAGAGTACCCGCCTCCACCTGGGTCAGGTGAAGGGTGCGGTTTTCCGTCAGGGATAAATAAGTCTTGGCCGGGTTCAGATAAATGGTGTTGGGCCGCAGGCTGATGTTCTCCTCCGCTTCATAGATCTCCATCCTGGTATTTCTCTTCAAAATATCCGCCATCAGGCTCTTATAATCCGGGGAGAGATGCTGGATGACCACGAACACAAAGCCACTGTTATCCGGCATACACTCAAACAACAGCTGAAGCGCCTCCACGCCTCCGGCAGAAGCTCCTATGGCAATGATCACAGGAGTTTCTTCCTTTCGTTCTTCTTCATTTGTCACATTCTCGTACTCTTTTTTCATCTGCTGTCCTTTCTTCTCTGCTGCGACATGTTTCCCGCGTCTTTCCAGCAAATTTCCGTATTTTGATCAATGGTTATGCTCCGCTGTCCGGATCGCCGCCCTGCTCCTCCCGCAGTAATTCCACCTGTCCAATATCGATGTATTTGTGGAAAAACAATCTCTCAGGCAAGGGCCTGTCATAATAATATCCCTGGGCGCACCTGCACCCCATGTCTAAAAGTACGTCGATCTGTTCCTTGGTCTCCACTCCCTCCGCAATACAGCGGATCTTTTTGCGGTTGCAGATACCTACAATGTCCCGAATGATCATGCGGCTGTTTTCGTTCGTCACAATATCCCCGATCAGGCTTCGGTCCAGCTTCACCGTGTCAAAATCCACGTTGGCGAAAATGGCCAGGTTCGCATACTTTGACCCGAAGTTGTCCAGCGCAAAGGTGACCCCGTACTCCCGCAGCCCCTCCATGGCCTTGGCCAGGGTCTGGTAGCTGACGATCCCCGCACTCTCCGTGATCTCCAGCTCGATGAGATCCGGGGAAAGCTCCGGGTAGCGGCTCTGGATGGCCAGCACGGAGGCTCGGATGCGAAGATCCAGCAGCGTCCCCCTGGAAAAATTCACAGAGATGGGAACCAGCTCCTTCCCTTCCCTCCTCCAGCCGTCCAGCGTCTTCATGGCGCAGGCCAGCACGTAAAGATCCAGGTCCCGGATGGTGCCTTCCTTTTCAAAGGCCTCCACAAACTGAACGGGAAAGATCAGCTTCCCTTCCTCGTCCAGGCCTCTCACCAGCGCCTCCGCCCCCACAAGCCGGTTGGTCTCCATATCGACCTTTGGCTGGAAGAATACCGTAAAGCGCTCCGCATTGATCATCTCCCCAACGGAGCCAAAGACGGCAAGGGACTCGGGAATGTGCCTGATGCAAGCCTTTTTCTTCACAGGATTGTTGTACTTCATCATGGTCTTGGACTCTTCCACCAGCTCTTTTCCCGTGAACACGTTGTCCGACCAGGCATATCCCACCCGGATCTCCTTGGCATACCGCCTGGTAAGGGCCGAGCTCAGCCGGGCACATTTTCCATAGAACACCTGCTGCGTCGTGTTGGGACAGAGGGCCACGAACTCCGCATCCCAGGTGCGGTAGATCATATTCCTTCCAAAAATATCCGCAATCATCTGGATAATGTACCGAAGGATCTTCTGTCCGGCGTCAAAGCCTCTGCTTCCGTTTATAAAGGACAGCTCCGGAACATCCACGCTGACCGTTCCCAGAGAGCTGTAGACGTCTGAATTGAATTTGTGGATGGCAGACAGGTAAGCGCTGTTGTTAGGCAGCTCTACGACGGAAAGCGCTTCCTCCCGGACATACCTTCTCGCATGATTGTAGCACCGCCTCTGCCCCTTCAGCAGACAGGAGCTGAGCAGGAACGGGAGAGTGGCGTCCGAAATATAGTTCCGCCCGTTCTCAATACACAGATAAGCCAGCGTGCTCCCATCCTCCCTCATGGGGAAGATGGCGTACCTCCAGGAGGACTTCTCCTCCTCCGGCACGGCACCCTTCTTTTTCTCAGCCTTTCTCGCCAGGAAGACCGGCTTGTCCTCCCTCATGCACCGCTCCAGCAAGGGAAACTTCTCCGTGAGCATTCCGGACACCACCTGCTGTATGCTGTGCTTCTGACAGGACGTCCACTCATCGGCCATCCTGACCACCTGCCCGTCCTCCGAGAGAGACAGGACGTAGGTCCGATCCGCATCGTAATATTCTCCCAGGGATTTCAGCATACACCTGGTGGCCTCCTCCTGGGTATTGGAGTTCAGCATCTCCAGCACGAAGCTGAAGGCCACGTCCTTTTCCCTCTCGGAAAGGGGGCGCATCATCTCCTCCTGGAGCACCCGCACGTGATCCCCCTCCGTACTGCGCCGGATCTGGCTGAAGCCCTCCCCCTCCTCATCCGCAAAGACCACCCGGTCTCCCGAGGCCCGGTTCCATCTCTGGCACAAAACCTGGGTCTTTCGCATCAGAAGGGCATAGTCCGTCTCATTCTGGTACCGGCAGATCCCCGCCGCCACGAAGCGCACCATGCCGCCGTCCACCAGGTCGGAGGTAATGCTCCTCACGAACAAAAAGGCCTGCTCCAGCTTCCGCTTCAGATAGCTCTCGCTTTTGATCTCCGGGAAAAACAGCAGGTATCTGTCCGTGCCGAAATGTCCGGGGATACAGCTCGTCCCCACCGCAAGAAGGAAAGCCTCAATGATGGCCTTTCTCTTCTCGTCCACGTTGTTGGAGGACTGGGCGTACAGCTTCGCCATACCGTTGATCTCCACCAGAACCATGGCGCAGAGCTTGTGCTTCCTGGATTCCAGGATCCGCATGGCCAGCTCCCTGGCCGTGGATCTGGTGTACAGCCTTGTGAGAGGATCCCGGTAGATACTGATCCCATATTTGGTCTCCCACTGATGGCGCTGCTCCAGCTCGCTGATCCACAGGGACATGTGCACGTCCCCGCTCTCCACATCCTCATAAAGGTGGATCACGCTGGACACCCACTGTATCGTCCCGTTTTTGTCGATCCGCCGGTACTCTCTGCGGTTCCATCTCTGTCCTCCCTCGAGGAAATCATGGATCAGCCGGTCCCGGGAAAGATAACCGGGCAGCCTCTCCCCTCCTCCCGGGGCAAAAGCATGATCCGTCTCCGCCAGAAAGATCTCCGAGCACGTCCCGTAGGACTCTTTGCCGGTCACGTCCTTTCCTTCCAGCCAGCAAAGCTCCACCATATCCTTCGTCAGGTTTCCATTCATCTGCAGGATCACAGACTCCATCAGGCTCTCCGGGAGGATCGCCCCCTTCATGCCCTCCGTCATTCCCACGTCCGCCTGCTTCATTCCCTCTATGACGCCCACCACCCGGGCCGGGCAGCCATCCTCGTCAAACACCGTCCGGTAAGAGAAGGACGCCCATCCATAGTTGTCTGTTTTTCGGAACTTGACCCGGAAATTGGCATACCCCTGAGTCCTGCCGCTGAAAATCTCCCTGGCAAAGCCTCGGAAGCTCTCCGCACAGTCCGGGTGTATCCAGTTTCTCTCAATCAGCTCCTCCGGGAAACGCAGCTGCTCCGTCAGCTCCTCAGGAAAGCTCTTGTTTTCCCCGATGATTCGGAAGGATCTGGACAGCCAGTCCACCTCCCAGATCCCCTGGGCCACCTGGTCCACGGCCACCTGGAAAAGACTTTTGTCCATCTGGATCGAAGACACCTTCTCCTTCAGATCTGAAACGTCCACCACCGTGATGAGAACGACGGACTTCTTTTCGTGATACTCGATGCGGGAGGCGTGTATCCGCCACCACATCACCTCTCCATTGTGGCCCACCACCCGAGTCACATGGCTCACGGCCTCACTGCTACCAAAAACAAGCCTTCTCAGGAAGTCCTCCATCTCCTTCCGCTCCTCCGGGTGAACGAAAGCCATCCCTTCCATCTCGGCCAGTTCCTCCCCCTCCATCCCCAGCATACGGGAAAACGCAGAGCTGGCGTACACCAGCTTCATGGTCTCTCCCACCTCGATCATGGCCACGCCGCTGTCGATGTAATCCAGCAGGGAGCGGATCCGGATAGCGTTGACCGGCGTGTAGATCTCCGGCGCCAGCTCCTCCTGACCATCCGCACTCCTCTTGATGCAGTAGCTCTGTTTTCCATTTTTCTTCGCCTTATAGAGGGCAAGATCCGCCGACCGGTACATATACTCAAAACTGGTCTTTCCCACGGACAGGTAGATACCCACGCTGGCCGTCACCGTGATCGTGGAGCTGAGCCCCATGGCAAACTGGAGCTGGTCGCAGATGACCTGGGCCTTTCCGTTGACCATCTCCTCCGTGAGGTTCCCGCTGAGAAACACGGCGAACTCGTCGCCTCCCAAGCCGCCCACAACATCCGTGGACCGAAAGGTCTTCGCCAACAGCGCAGCCGTCTTTTCCAGGACGTCATCCCCGCTTTGATGGCCAAGAGTGTCGTTCACCGCCTTGAAATCATCCAGATCCACCAGGAACAAGGCGCACAGATCCGTGTCTGCCATGCTGTCCAGGCGTTTATTGATCTCACTTTCCAGAGCCCCTCTGTTTAATAGTCTCGTCAGGGAGTCTCTTGCAGCAATCTCTTTCATTTCTTCATACTGTTCCAGCAATGCTTCCCGGTCCAGCTTTAATGTCTCTTTTTCGTTCATTGCAATTTCCCCTGTTCCCCATAGTCGTGCCACACGGCACAGACTCCGCCCCCCCCCAGGAGAGACCGGGCGTCTGCCGCCTAAATCTCTTTACACAATAGTAACAGATTATTCATTTTCATTGTACTCTACCCTTTTGTAATTGTCAATAAATATGGTATAGATATAAATCATCAGAAGATACTTATTTAGTATTATCTGGTAATTCATCGGGGCTCCAAACAGAAATAAAACAAGTAAATACGGGCGTTCTCCCCTCCCAGGCCAAGCATTCCCCCTTTCCTTCAGGCATCATTTTCCACCGCCGGTCTTTTGTTCATATTTCAGACACATTTAACCCAATATCGAAAATCTTCCTATCATTATGTCCATCTCTTCGGTCCGCATACGTTCTTAATTTCACATATGTCCTTATGCGCAGGATTGATACGTCCCCCGTTCCATAGATATCCATCAGCATGACGCCTATGCACGCGAGAGGACCATAAAGAGAGGATGATAAAGAAAAAAGGCTCCCGGAGCTTAGACTCTGGAGCCATTTTCTCTTTGCGTGTTTTCATTAAATTGATATCTCCCTGCTGATCTGAGCGCCCGTCTGCTTCACGCAGGAGATACGCTCCTCCAGATCAGGGCCGCACATCCGGGCCGCAGGTCCGGACAGGGAAAGCGCCGCCACAGCCGCCCCATTCTGAAGAATGGGTACGCCGATGCAGTAAAGCCCCACCTCCCGCTCCTCATTGTCGATGGCGTAGCCCAGATCCCGTATGGAATCCAACTCCGCCTGGAGAGCGCCCACGGAGACAATGGTGGTATCGGTAAACTTCTCCATGGGATGCGTCTCGTAGACGCTTAGGTCCACATCCCGGGAAAAGGCCAGAAGGCATTTCCCCACGGCGGAACAGTGGCACTCATTCATGGAGCCAATGGAGGTGTTTGCGGACAGGCTCAGCTTGCCGTCCATCTTGGAGACGATCAGGCTCTTGTAAACCCCGTCAGGACCCACCGTCATCATAGAAAGATTGACGAACTCCTGAAAGCGCTCACTCAGCTCCTCCATATAAGGCCGGGCCACCTGCTCCAGCTCCGATTCGATACTTCTGCCGGAGCCAAGGGTGAAGGTCTTGATCCCCAGAGAGTAACAGTCTGTCTGAGGGTTCTGCCTTACATAGCCCCGGCTCTGCAAGGTGGCCAGAGAGCGGTAGACCGTGCTCTTGTAAATGCCCAGGTCCTTGCTGATCTGGGAGATCGACACTTCCTTTTCGGCCCTGAACAGATATTCCAGAATATCCAGGGCCCGGTTGACGGAATGAATAAGAACTGATGTATTGATCTCTACCATATATCCGACTGCCCGATCCTTGGCAGCCTCCTTCCTTCCATCATGTTTTTCGTCAAATCTCTGACAATCTTGATTCTAGCACATCTTGGGGCATTTGAAAAGAGGGAAAAAGGGAGGCGGCCGGGATTACAGCTGGTAGCCGGCTCTCAGCACTTCACAGTTTTTCGCATTGAACTTCCCTTTGCCCTGCTCCTCAAAATAGTCGCACATGGCCTTCTCAAAGAAGTCGATATCGAAAAGAGAGGTCTCCTTGATGACCTTTCCCAGCATACAAAGGTTTGCGTTGCGCTCACTGTTCAGCTTCTGGGCCACCTCGGTCACGGGCGCCTTGATGACGGTGATGTCGGACCGGTAGGTACGATCCTCACTTACCAGGGAGCTGTTGACAAAAAGCTTCCCTCCCGGGGCCATGGCCTCCTCAAAGAGATCCACGGCAGACTCGCTCATGGCCATCACCAGATCTGGATGGTCCGCATAGGGACTTGCGATCCTTTTGTCGCTGATGATGACGTTGCAGCTGGCGTTGCCGCCCCGCATCTCGTTGCCGTACGCCGGGAACCAGGTCACCATAAGGTCTTTGGCGTATGCGGCGTACATCATGATCTTACCCTGGGTCAGGACACCCTGGCCTCCAAGGCCTGCACAAATGATTCTTTCTAACATAGCCAGCCTCCTTATCGATCAATAATCTCGCCCATCTCATACCGCTTGGCGATCACCTCGTCGATATGCTTCATGGCGGCGACAGGCTTCATTCCCCAGTTGGTGGGACAGGGTACCAGTACCTCCACCAGGGAAAAGCCCTTGTTGTCTCTCTGCTTCTCAATGGCCTTGCGGACCATCTTCTTGGTCTTGGCCACGTTTGCGGGGCTGGTGACGGAAGTCCTGGCCAAATATGCGATGTCCAGGTTCCTCATGACCTGGAACACGTCGAAGTCCTGGCCATTCACCTCCACGGAACGTCCCGCCGGTGAGGAGGAGGTCTTCTGGCCGATCTGGGTGGTGGGCGCCATCTGCCCGCCCGTCATGCCAAAGACCGTGTTGTTCATAACAAAGAAGGTCACGTTCTCATTTCTGGTGGCGGCTGCCATGGTCTCACCCAGCCCGATGGCATAAGCCCCGCCGTCTCCCGCAATGGTGATGGCGTACTTGTCTGGACGGACCTTCTTCTGAGCCGTAAGGGCAGCGCCCATCTTTCCATGGGGAGGAACGATGGTATCCACCCGCATACAGAACTGGAACTGATGGTTACATCCGATATCGGAGCACATGATGGTATCCTGTATGATATCCATCTCTGTCAGCACTTCGCCCAGGATCCGGTCAAAGATCGGATGGCCGCAGCCTGCACAGAACCTGTTTTCACAATACATTATTTCCGGTGCTTTTCTGGGAGCCATATTAATATACCTCCTCTTCTTTCACTTTTCCGTCATACACGTCTTTTGCGTAGGCAACCACCTGGTCCACCTTTGCCACCCTCTGATTGGTGGTAAGGGCGTAGGTGGGGAACTTGCCCTTCACGGTGATGATCACGTCGTCCCGCATCTGTCCCATCATATTCACCTCCACCGTGATGATACCGCGGCAGGTATCCGGGATCTCTGCGAAGGCCTTGCGAGGATAGGGCCAAAGGGTAATAGGCCGGATAAGACCCAGCTTGAAGCCCTCCTCCCGGGCCTGGTTCACGGCGCCCTCCGCCACTCGGGAGGAGATTCCGTATGCCACCAGCACGATGTCCGCATCCTCCACGCAGATGCTCTCCCATCTCTGCTCCGTCTCGCTGATCTCCCGCATCTTCTTCAGATAGCCGGCGTTCCACTCGTCAATATCCTGGAAATAGGTAATGTCCGTAATGACCTTATTGACCTCTCCCTTCTTGCACCCCTGCACAGCCCAGGGCTGGTTCATGTCATACTCCTTCATGGGCGGAATCACGCAGGGCTCCACCATCTGTCCGATGGTGCCGTCTGAAAGGATCAGTACCGGGTGCATCCATTTTTCTGCCAGCTCAAAGGACTCGTAGGCCATGTCCATGTTCTCCTGAACGGAGTTGGGTGCCAGAGTGATCAGGTGATAGTCGCCGTTCCCGCCGCCCTTCACCGCCTGCCAGTAGTTATCCTGCCCAGCGCAGATAAAGCCGTCGCCGATACCGAATCTCTGGACGCAGGCCGCCACTGCGGGCACTCCTGCGGAAACCCAGTATGCGATACCCTCCTGATATAAGGAAAAGCCTGGTCCGGAGGTACTGGTCAGCGCTCGGGCGCCCAGGGCCCTAGCTGCGAAGGTCATGTTCACGCTTGCGATTTCAGATTCGCCCTGAATAAAGGTTCCACCCACCTCGGCCTGTCTCCAGGACATCCATTCCAGGATTTCGGACTGGGGCGTAATGGGATATCCGGCGTAAAACCGACATCCGCCGCGAACGGCGCCCTCTGCCAGAGCTTCATTGCCTTTCATTATTCTTTTTTCCATGTTTGTTATCTCCTAAATCCTTAATATCCTAACTCTCTTTGGTCCCGACGGATCCCTTACTTAAAGGATCTCATATACCAGGTCGGGACACATGGCATAACAGGAACCGCACTGGACACATTTCTCCTGATCCACATGTACGACCTTCACGCCCTTGCCGTTCGTCTCATCAGAGATGGACAAAGCCCCGGCTCTGCAGTTCGCCACACAAAGGTAGCAGCCCTTGCATCTTTCCACACTTGTTCTGATTTTTTCCATACAGCTAAACATCCCTCAATAAAAAATTATAAATCATCATTTTAAGTTCTTTTTAAGTTCTGTTCTACAGAACATTGTTCCGACAATAGGAATTATACACAGAAAAACCAGATTCGTCAAGTCTGAAAAAAAGAATTGACAGGGGAAAACGGATGTGATATCATGCGAAAATATAGAACGCTGTTCCGACAAGCAGAACATTGTAAATATTTTAACAAAATTAATTTTGCAGGCTGGACCTTTGCTGGAGGAAGATTTTTCGGATTCGGTCAAAAGCTTGCTGAACAGGAGGTAAGAGCCCATGCGACTGTTAATTTTGAATCCGGGCGGTACTTCCACAAAGCTTGCGGTGTATGAGGATGAGAAAGAGGTTTTCAAGACTTCCATCCCTCATACGGCGGAGGATTTGAAGGAGTATCCTCACGTGTTTGACCAGTACGCCTACCGGCAGGGACTGATCACCGCCCAGCTGGAGAAGGAGGGATACCAGTTATCCGACTTCGACTGCTTTGTAGGCAGAGGCGGATTGGTCCGCTCCATTCCCGGCGGCACCTACTCCGTCAATGACCGGATGATCCAGGACCTGAAGAATGCCGTGGCCGGAGAACATGCGTCCAACCTGGGGGCCGTGATCGCAAAGGATCTGGGGGACCGGTACGGCAAGCCCTCCTTCGTGGTGGATCCCGTGGCCGTGGACGAGATGATGGACAAGGCAAGGATCTCCGGCATGGCCCAGCTGGAGCGCCCCAGCTGGTTCCACGCCCTGAACCAAAAGGCGGTGGCCAGATGGACCGCGGCCAAACACGGAAAGAAATATGAAGAGATGAACCTGATCGTGGCCCATCTGGGGTCCGGCAATTCCATCGTGGCCCACAGGGACGGACAAATGGTGGACGGGACCGGCGGGCGCACCAACGGAGCCTTCTCTCCCGAGCGGTGCGGCGGCCTTCCCACCTATCCCCTGATCCAGCTTTGCTACTCCGGGGAATATACCCGGGAGGAAATGATCCAGAAGGTAAGCGGGCTGTCCGGCTTCTACGACCACCTTGGGACGAAGGACGCCCAGGAGATCGAGGAGCGCATCCGCCAGGGAGACGAGAAGGCAAAGCTGGTGTACGACGCCTACGCCTACAACGTGGCCAAGGAGATCTGTGCCCTGGCGCCGGCCTTCGACGGCAGGGTGGAGTGCATCGTCCTCACAGGCGGGATCGCCCACTCCTCCTATGTGACCCAGGAGGTGACCCGCCTGACCTCCTTCCTGGCCCCCGTGGAGGTGGTCGCCGGAGAATTTGAGATGACCGCCCTTGCCTTAGGAGCCCTTCGAGTGCTCAGAGGCCAGGAGGAAAGCAAAGTTTATTAAGTTTGGAGAAGGTGTTACATATGATACATAATTTTCAGGAATTACTGGAAAAAGCAAAGACCGAAAGGACCAGGACCGTCAGCGTGGCCGTGGCGGAGGACAAGGTGGTGCTAGAGACCATCCGGGACGCCGCCGAGATCGGGCTGCTCCACCCCATTCTGGTGGGCGACGGTGAGAAGATCGACGCCATCGCCGCAGAGGTGGGCCTGACAGGATATCGCCTGGTCCATGCCCCGGATGAGACGGCCGCCGTGGAAAAAGCGGTCCGCCTGGTACGGGACGGGGAAGCCGAGGTGCTGATGAAGGGAATCGTCAACACGACTCCCTATCTGAGAGGCATCCTTAACAAAGAGTGGGGGCTTCGCACAGGAAGACTTCTGAGCCTTTTGGCCGTCTACGAGCACCCGGGCTACCATAAGCTCATCTACTGCTCGGACAGCGGCATCAACGTGGCCCCCGACCTGATGCAGAAAAAGGACATTATGACCAACGCCCTGCTGGCCATGAAGAATCTGGGTCTTGAAAACCCGAAGACGGCCCTTCTGGCGGCCAACGAGGTTCCCAATGACAAGGTATCTGCCTCCTATGATGCGGTCCGCCTTGTGGAAATGGTAAAAAATGGGGAGATCCCGCCCTGTATCGCAGAGGGACCCCTGAGCTTTGACGTGGCCTTTGACAAGCACGCCGCAGAGCACAAGGGCTTTGAGAGCCAGATTTCGGGAGACCCGGACTTCCTGGTGTTCCCCAATATCGAGACAGGAAACGTGATGGGCAAGTCCTGGCTGTACTTTGACCGGGCAAAATGGGCCGGAATCGTGCTTGGAGCGTCCGCTCCCGTGATCCTGGGTTCCCGTTCAGACACCCCTGAGATCAAGATCAATTCCATTGCGCTGGCATGTCTGGCCGCCGACAAGACTGAAAATTGAGAAGGAGGTTTTTTTGATTATGAGTTTTTCTATACGTATGAGCCGCACGAAGGCATCCGGTATCCGAGCTGTCCAGAAAAAGATCGCCCAGAAGCCAGGGGTGATCTCCTTTGCCGCAGGCCTTCCTGATCCTAAGCTCTATCCCCTGGCCGACTTAAAGACGGCCACGGACAAGATGATCGACCAGGACGGGATGAAGGCATTTTCCTACGGCCTGACCAAGGGCTACGGTCCCCTCATCGATCTTCTTGCAAAGAGGATGCAGGAAAAAGAGGGCGTGGAGTGCACCAGAGACAATATCACCATCACCAGCGGCTCTCAGCAGGGTCTTGCCCTGGCCGCCATGATGTTCGTAGACGAGGGAGACATCGTGATCGCTGAGAATCCCAGCTATCTGGGCGCCATCAATGCCTGCCGCCCCTATGCTCCCATCTTCATGGGCGTGGACACGGACGACGAGGGAATGGTCATCCAGGACCTGGAGAAGGTTCTCGCAGAGAATCCCCGGGTAAAGATGATCTACGTGATCCCCAACTTCCAGAATCCCACGGGCAAAGCCTGGTCCCTGGAGCGCAGAAAGCAATTTATGGAGGTCGTGTCCAAATACGACGTCATGGTATTGGAGGACAATCCCTACGGTGAGATCCGCTTCAAGGGTGAGTTCGTCCCCAGCCTGAAGGCCCTGGACAAAAAGGGACAGGTGGTATACCTGGGCTCCTTCTCCAAGATCCTCTGTCCGGGCATCCGAGTGGCATGGATCTGCGCCTCTCCCCAGGTAGCCGCCATGGCAGAGTGCATGAAGGAGACCATGGATCTCCAGAGCCCCGAGTTTACCCAGATGCAGGTGGTTTCCTATCTGAACAACTTCGACATCGACGCTCACATCAAGAAGATCCAGGACACCTACAAAAGGCGTTCCGACCTGATGCTGGAGATGATCCGGAAATATTTCCCCGCCTCCGTCAAGTACACGGAGCCGGAGGGCGGTATGTTCCTGTGGCTTGAGCTGCCAGAGGAGCTGGATGCCAACGAGATCCTGGATGAGGCCATCGAGGCGGGAGTCGCTTACATCCCGGGAGATTCCTTCTACGCAAACGAGGGTCCCAAAAACACCATCCGCATGAACTACACGACCGTGTCCGAAGAGCAGATCCGAGAAGGCATCCGGATCCTGGGAGACGTTTTCAAAAAGCACATGTAATGGCTGGTGACAGACAAGAGGAGGTTATTTGTTATGGAAGAAAAAGGTACAAAAGGGAAAACCCCAAGCTTCGGCTTTGCTGTCGTCAACCTTCTGCTCATCGTCGGCATCCTGATGGCCGGGATCCTGGCCTTTAAGCTGGATGAGCACGTGCTCCTGCTTTGCTGCATCGTCGTAATGAGCATCGCCTGTCTTATCCTGGGCTACTCCTGGAGCGAGATCCAGGAAGCCATGATCGCAGGAGTCACCAAGGCACTTGCCGCCCTGTTCTTCTTTTTCCTCATCGGCGCCGCCGTGGGGGCATGGGTGAACTGCGGCACGCTGCCTGGGCTGATCCACTATGGACTGATGATCCTGTCCCCCGGCTGGTTCCTGCCGGCGACCCTTATCATCTGCAGCCTGGTGGCCATCTGTATTGGCAGCTCCTGGACCACGGCAGGCACCGTGGGCGTGGTGCTCCTTGGCATCGGCGTCACCATGGGCATCCCGGCTCCCCTGATCGCCGGCTGCATCGTGTCCGGCGCCTTCTTCGGGGATAAGATGTCCCCCATGTCCGATACCACCAACCTGGCTCCTGCCATTGCGGGAACGGACGTGCTGAGCCATGTTCGGGCCATGATGTGGACTGCCGCTCCGGCCTTCGTGGTCACCCTGGTGGTGTATTTCTTCCTGGGACTGCGGTACGCCGACAACGCTTTGAACACGGCGGACATCACGGAGATCCAGAATGCCATCATGGACAATTTTAAGATCAACCCCATCGTGCTCCTTCCCATCGTCCTGCTCCTTGTGCTGAGTATTGCAAAATTCCCGGCCATCCCCGGACTTGCCATCAGCGTCATCGTGGCCTATCCTATTTCCGCCATTCTGCAGGGCACCAGCCTCTCTCAGTTCTTTGAGGTCATCAACTATGGCAACTCCTACGAGACAGGCGTTGCAGCCGTTGACGAGCTGGTGAACCGGGGCGGTATCCAGGAGATGATGTGGACCTTCTCCCTGGGCGTCTTTGCCCTGGTGCTGGGCGGCCTCATCACCAAATCCGGCATTCTGCAGGTGCTCATCGGGAAGCTGATCGAAAGGCTCCCCAGCCGGAGATTCCTTCCCATGTGCACCATCATCACCGGTATCCTGGGCTGCGGCTGCCTGGGCGAGCAGTACATGAGCATCGTGGTGACGGCCGAGCTTTACAAGGACGCTTACCCCAAGGCGGGACTGAAGCGGCAGATGCTTTCCAGATGCGTGGAGGAAAGCGCCACCGTAACCTCCTCCTTCTTCCCCTGGACCACCTGTGGGGCTTATATGTATGCGGCACTGGGTGTCCATCCCTTCGTGTACGCCCCCTATGCCATTTTGAACTGGCTGACGCCGATCCTGGGCGCCCTCCTGCCACTGACAGGCTTCAGCCTGCTGACGGAGGACGGAGACAAGGAATCAAAAGAAAAGACTGCATAAGAAAGGAATACCAGGGCCGTCATGAATCTATGACGGCCCTGGGCTTTTAGGACTATGACAATGAAAAATGAAAAAAAGCGGGCGGTCATGGCCTGGGTCATGTGGGGCATCATGATCCTCACCTACATGTTCAACACCTTTCACGCCGTGGCCATGGGAGTGATCCGCCAGGAGCTGATCAGCCAGTTTCACCTGTCTGAAAATCAGTTCGTGCTGCTGACCAACATGTTTTCCTACACCTACATGGTGATGCAGATCCCGGCGGGCATCCTGCTGGATTATTTTGGGGCAAAAAGGGTGTCCGTGGCCGGAGCCCTAACGGCGGCCCTGGGTACGCTGATCCTGTCCGCAGGGGGAAGCTTTCCCGTCCTTTTGCTGGGTCGGGCCATCGTGGGACTGGGCTGCTCCGTCAGCTTTCTGTCCATCCTAAAGATCAGCGCCAGCTGGTTTTCGGAGAAGGTGTTCTGCACCATGTCCGGCGTCACCTGCTTCGTGGGAATGATGGGCGCCATGGCGGCCCAGGCGCCCATGGCAGCCCTGGGAAGCCTTCTGTCCTGGCAGACCATCTACCGGGGCCTGGGCGCAGTGATCTTCGCCGTGGCCATCCTGGTCCTTCTCGTCGTCCGGGACAGCCCCCAGCAGTTGGGCTTTGCTCCCGTGGCCAGAGAAAAGACGGCGGCCTCCTTCTCCTTGATCCAGGCCGTGGGAAGCGTCCTGAAAAACAAGTGGACCTGGCCGCCCTTCATCTCCTACGGGTGCTTTTACGGGGCCTATCTTCTGGTCAGCGGCCTTTACGGCTCCAGTATGCTCCAGGCCTTCTACGGATGCAGCAGTGTGGCCGCCTCCTCGGTGATCACCTTTGCGGTCCTGGGCTGCGCCGTGGGAAGCGTGGCGGTGGACATTCTGGCGGACCGCCTTTCCCAGCGGAAGCGCCCACAGCTGTTTTGCGGGATCCTGTTTTTCATCAGCTGGGTTCTGCTGTTTTTCCTGATCGGAAAGGGCAGCCTGGCTCTGATGTACCCCCTGATCTTTGCCCTGGGCTTTTTCAGCACCGCCTACGCCGTGTGCTGGTCGGCGGTGAAGGAGTGCAACCATCCAGATTACGTGGGGATCTCCACCTCCATCGCCAACATGGGAGGCTACCTGGGCAGCATCCTGGTACCCACGGTGGCGGGACAGATCTACAGCGCCAGCATCCCGGCAGGGGAGCTGACGGCCTACCGGAACATCCTCATAGGCGCCATGGCGGTCACAGGCATAGGGATCGCAGCCGCCTGCCTTTTGAAGGAAACCCATGGCAAAAGCATTTAGCCCCGAAGGCCCCCCGGTCCTTCGCCTATAAAGAATCATCGCCCCTCCACATCCCAGGGCTCCAAAAAAAGCTGCCGTTTACGGTTCATCCCGCAAACGGCAGCTTTTATTTTTGTAAAACCGCCTCCACCATCCGTTTTGATATTTTCAGAGATTCCTCCATGGTGCTGCCGGTGCTGAAGATCTTTTCCACCTCGCCGTCCGAGAGGGCCATGGCCTCGCTGTATTTGGAAAATTCCTGAATCACGCAGCCGTTTTCGATTACCTGGTTCAAAAGGGTGTGGCTGATGATCTTGTCCTTCTCATCGGTGTCCTTTTTCAGAATCTCCTCCGCCTCCAGGGAGTTGGTGACGCTTTTTAGGACGGAGGCTCCCTGGGAATACAAAAAGAGCTCCATCTGGATCTCCCGGTCGCCGGTCATCAGCTTCAGAAACTCCCAGGCCAGGTCCTTCTGGCGGCTTTTGCTGCTGATCCCCAGAAGAAGGCTGTCCACCCTGGAAATGTTCCCGCCCTGAGGACCGGCAGGGAGGGTGGTGCACTCCCACTGGAAATTGCTGTATTTCTTGATCCTGTAGGGATAGGTCTTGTAGGTGCGGTACTGGGCAAAGGACATGGGCATGAAGGCCACGTTTCCCTGATCGAAGGTTTCCTGAGTCACCCGCTCCCGCTGATACAGGCTCCCCAGCCGGTCCAGAAAGCGAACTGCCTCCAGGGTCCTCTCCCCGTCCAGGTAGCACTTCTTCCCTTCATGGTCAAAGACCCGGCCTCCGTTTGAGTACAGCGCCTCCAGCCAGCTGTAATTGTAGGTGCCGAACTGATCCTTCCGGCCGTCCCCGTCCCCGTCATAGGTGACCCTCTCACAGATCTGATACATCTCCTCCCAGGTCCAATCCGAGGAGGGAAGCCGGATCCCTTCCTTTTCCAGAAGGCTCCGGTTCACGAACATGAGCATGGGGACCGTCTCATAGGGAAGGGCATACTGGCTGCCGTTCACCAGCCCCGCCTCAAGGGCCGTATCATAAAAGTCCTTTCTGGAAAAGCCGGGATCCTCCCCCATCCTCCCATCCAGGTTCTCAAGAACCCCCAGGGACACCAGCCCCCGGAAATCCTGGGACAGCACCATGAAGACGTCCGGCGTCTCCCCCTTCAGGATCCTCTCGGAGAGCCACTCGGAGTAGTCCTTCTTGGAAATGCCGCTGTAGTAATGCACCCGGGTATCCGGGTGGGATTTTTCAAATTTTTCAATGGCGTGGTCGATGATCCGGTAGGGATCCGCACAGGCCACGTCCCAGTAGCTGTTGCCCAGAATGCCGATCTCCAGGATCCTTGGCCTTTTGTGTTCCGCGGCAAAAAGGGCCAGGCCCATCAGCCCCAGCAATCCCGCAAAAGCCGCTGCCGCCATCCTTTTTTTCTCCATATCAATCCATCCTTCTGCCCACGGCACCCGTCTGCACGGCCCAGATGGCCAGCTGCGTCCGGTCTCGAAGCTCCAGCTTGTTCAGGATGGTGCTGATGTAATTGCGGACCGTCCCCTCGGAGAGGGACAGGGCGTCCGAGATCTCCTTGTTGGAGGCCCCGCACTTCACCTGGTGGATGATCTTCCACTCCGTTTTCGTCAGCTCCTGGATCTGCTTTTCCTGGATGGGAATGGAATAATCAAACCTGGCCATCTGGGAAAAAAGGGATAAAACCTTCGAGGCGATGTCTGGATTGATCATGGCCCGCCCGCTGTGGACGATCTCAATGGCATTCACCAGCTCATCCATGGAAATCCCCTTCAGAAGATAGCCGCTGGCGCCGAATTTCAGGGCGTTGTACACGTACTCATCATCGTCGAAGGTGGTAAGGATGATGATCTTGATCTGCGGGTAGTTCTCCTTGATGATCTGGGTGCACTGAACCCCGTCCATCTTCGGCATCCGAATGTCCATGAGGATCACGTCCGGCTTCTCCCTCCTCACACAGCCGATCACCTCCTGGCCGTCAGCCGCCGTATCCAGCACCTGGATGCCCGGCCGGCTGTCCAGCACGATCTTCAAACTCTGTCGGATGAGCTCCTGGTCATCCGCAATCAATACTTTAATCATATGTTTCCCCCCATCGGATCGGTATGATGGCGTCTATGGTAAAGCCATCGCTGCCATCAAAATGCACGTTGCCATTCAGCATACGGATACGCTCGGTGATATGCTGCGTCCCAAAGCCAGGCTTGATCTCCTGGCACCCCTGCCCGTCGTCCCGGATGTTCAGATGGATATTCCCATCCTCCTTCCGCAGGGTGATGCGGATATGCTTCGCATGGCCATGGCGGATGGCGTTGGTGATGCCCTCCTGGACCACCCGGTAAATGGCGTTTTCCTCATCCTCGTCAAATTTCAGTATGGGAGCCATGCAGATAAACTCCACCTCCGCATCTGACACGGAGTTGGTATTGTCCACCAGCCTGCGGATGGCATTCTCCAGGCTGAACCGGGCAAGGGCGTCCGGCCTCAGCTGGTTCACGGACCTTCGCACCTCCGTCAGCCCCTCCCTGGTCACGTTCTCCAAAAGCTCCAGCTGCTGCCTGGCCGCCTCCGGCCGGATCTCAATGATGGTCTTACAGGCCTCCAGCCCCGTGGCGATCCCCGTCAGAGTGTGCCCCAGGGTGTCGTGAATCTCCCTGGCCAGGCGGTTCCGCTCCTTGGTCTCCCCCATTTTTTCCTTCATGACGGCGTACTTTTCCAGCTCCCGGTTGGCGTCCCGCAGGTCCTCGTTTGCCCTGGACAGCTGCCGGTACAGCTCGTTGGCCTCCTCGATAGTCCCCCTCTCGTCCTGGATGGTGAGGACGCAGTACAAAATAAAGACCAAAATATTCACTCCCATCAGGATCTTGTAGGAGGCCAGAAGATAGGGCTGGGCCCAGGCGTCGTACACCTCGATGTAATCCTGGACGCTGAACAGCCTTCTGCTGACCGCCAGGATCCCGTAATCCGTAAGCCCGTAGCTGAAGCTTCCCAGGACGGAAAACAGGTACAGGCCCGCTCCCTTTTTCTTATGGCTGATGATGTTGGCAAAGCTCCACAGGATGATCCCGTTGTAGTTGAAATGGAGAAGGGCCACCACCGCCATGGACACCCCAAACTCCAGAAGGATCAGGGCATAAAAGGCCTTCGTGCTGTCTCCCGTACAGTAGCTGCGGATGAAGAAGGAGACCAGAAGGATGGCCAGGCAAAACAGTATGCGCAGGGAAAGAAATTTCGTATCCCATGGGATCGCATCCACCTGCTTCAGAAAATCCCTGGCCTGGCAGCTTTCGCAGATAATACCGGTGGTGTACTGGATAAAAAAGGTCACCGCCAGCACGGAAAACACCGTCAGCCCCAAAAACAGATATGTCATCGTCCGAATCATTTTTGGTAATCGTTTCATCAAAGCCACCCGTCTACGCCAACACTGTCCAGATTCTCCTCCGTGACCATCACCACGTCCACCAGGATGCTGCTCTTTACCGTCTCCCCCTTCAGGTGGGCATAGGCGGTATCCACGGCGATCTTTCCCATCTCCACCGGAAGCTGGGAGCTGGTCCCCTCCAGAAGCCCCTTTCGGATCATGGCCTTGGCGTCGGGAGAGCCGTCGATGCCGTAGATCAGGATGTTATCCTCCACATGGGAGGACTGCAGGGCGGCCAGCGCCCCCAAAGCCGTGGGATCGTTCCCCCCGATCACCACGTCAAATTCCAGGCTCTCCCTCAGAATCAGGTCCATGGCCTCCATGGAAGTCTCAAACTCCGAGGTGCTTTTCGCCTCGCCCACCACCTGGTACTGCGGATGCCCCTCTATGGTGTCCAAAAAGCCCTGTATGCGCAGGTTGGTGGACTGGATGTTCTCGTGAGTCATCACCAGGATCCTGGCCTCCTCCTTCTTCTCCATCATGTCCTGGGCGCACTGCACCCCCGCCTTATAATTGTCCGACTGGATCACGGAGACCACGTATTCCTGATCGTACACGTTGGAGTCCACGTTGAAAACGGGGATCCCCGCCTCCCGGCAAAGCCTCAGCCCCTCCGAGACCGCCTTCCAGTCCACCGGATTCAGGAAGATGGCAGTCACCCCCTCGTCGATCATGTCCCTGATCTGCTGGTTTTGCCTCTCCTGGCTCTGGGCGGGATCCCGGGTGATGAGGATGTCCCCGTTGGCCTCCACGCTCTCCCGGATGCTCTCGTCCAAAACCTCAAAATAGGGGTTGTTCATGGTCATGTAGGTAGCCCCGAACTTCCTCGGGGCCTTTTCCGCCTGCTTCCGTATGGCCCGGATGGGGATGCAGATGGCGGCGGCCGCCCCCGCGATCCCCATGGCGGTAAAGGCGGCCTGCGATAATTTCTTTTTCATAAGCTCTTTGTGAATCCTTTTCCGAAAAATGAATGAAGGGGCATGGAAAGGTCCATGCCCCTGAAAGCCGCAAGATCATGAGGCCGCAGAAAAGCCGCAGCCCTCCCATCCTGCACCGGGGCTCTTCCTGTCCCCATTATACCCTATTTTCCGTCAAAAAGCACCGCCTTTAATTCCCTTTCTGGGTACGGATGTAATCCAGGAACACGGCCAGAAGGATCACGACGCCCTTTACCACCGTCTGCCAGAAGGAATCCACGTTCAGAAGGTTCAGTCCATTGTTCAGGATACCGATGATCAGGGCGCCGATGATGGTCCCTCCGATCTTTCCGGCACCGCCGGCCATGGAGGTACCGCCTACCACAACGGCGGCGATGGCGTCCATCTCCGCCCCGTCACCGGCAGTGGGCTGGCCGGAATACATACGGGAAGCCAGGATGATACCTGCGATACCGGCCATCACACCGGAGAAGGCATGAACGAAGAACTTGACATTTGCCACCTTGATACCGGAGAAAACCGCCGCCTGGGCGTTTCCGCCCACCGCATAGATATGCCGGCCCATCTTGGTCTTGTTCATGATGATGGCCGAGACGATCAGCACCAGAAGCATGATGATCACGGGCACCGGCACCGGCCCGAAATATCCGGCTCCCAAAAACTGCCACTCCTTGGATACCACCCGGACGGGGGAACCGCCTGTGTAAACCTTCGCCAGACCCCTGGCAATGTTCATGGTGGCAAGGGTCACGATAAAGGGAGGTATGGTGGTGGATGCGATCACCACGCCGTTGAAGCATCCGATGATCAGGCCGATGAGAACGCCTACCAGCATCGCCGCCGGGATGGGCAGGCCGTAGCGGGAGACGCACCCGGCGGAGATCACGCCGGAGAGGGCGATGACCGAACCAACGGAAAGGTCGATCCCTCCCAGGATGATGACCATGGTCATTCCACAGGCAAGGAGCATGTTGGTGGAAATCTGGCGCAGCACGTTAAAAATGTTTTTTACGCTCACAAAGGATGCGCTGGTCTTTGGAAAGACGGACAGGAACATGCACAAGATGAGCAGGGCCACCAAGATTCCCAGATTTTCTTTAAGATAGATGGCTACCGGATTGGTGGGAGCCATGTTTTTTTTCTTATTGTTGTTTGACATTTTCTCGATCCTCCTATTTCGCTGCAAGCTGCATGACTTTTTCCTGGGTCACTTCCTGCCTGTCCAGGCATCCGGCCACCCGGCCCTCCGCCATGACGTAGACGCGGTCGCTCATATTGATGATCTCAGGCAGCTCGGAAGAGATCATAATGATGGCGATCCCTTTCTTTACCAGTTCGTTCATGATCGCATAGATCTCTGACTTTGCACCCACGTCCACCCCTCGGGTAGGCTCGTCCAGGATCAGGATCTTGGGATGGGTGGCCAGCCACCTCCCGATGATCACCTTCTGCTGGTTTCCCCCGGAAAGATTTCCGATCACCTGCTCCTGGGTGGGGGTCTTGGTGGCCATCATGTCAATGTATTTCTGGGTGATCTCCCTCTCCTTCCTGCTGTCCACCCGGATCGCATGGATAAACTGGGAAAGCACCTCGATGGTGGAATTGTAGCGCACGCTCTGAAGCTTGTACAGGCCCTCCAGCTTGCGGTCCTCGGGAACCAGGCCGATGCCATACTTCATGGCGTCCACAGGAGAATGGATCTTCACCTTCTGTCCCTCCACGTACACGTCACCGGTGGACTTGGGGGACAGGCCGAAGATGGCCTTCATGGTCTCGCTTCTGCCCGCACCCACCAGCCCGGCGAAGCCCACGATCTCTCCGCTGTTCACCACGAAGCTGGCGTCCTGGACCATGTTGCCGTCGCTGATATGCTCGCACCGGAGCAGCTCCTTCCCCGGGGTGAGGTAATCCCGGGTATAATAATTGGTCAGCTCCCGGCCCACCATCATGGCGATCAGGTCGTCCTTGCTGGTCTCCTTCACCACCCGCGTTCCCACGTACTGGCCGTCCCGCATGACCGTCACCCGGTCGCAGATCTCCTCCAGCTCGCTCATCTTGTGGGAGATGTAAACGATACCAACCCCCTTGCTGGTCAGGTTCCTCATGATCCGAAACAGGCCGGCCACCTCCTTGTCGGAGATGGAGGAGGTGGGCTCGTCCATGACCAGAATCTTGGAATCGTAGGAAATGGCCTTCACGATCTCCACCATCTGCTGCTGTGCAATGGTCAGATCCTTGACCAAGGCTCTGGCATCTATATCCATATCATATGCGTCAAGCAGATCCTGCGCATTTTTTCTCATTTTCCCGTGATTGACCAGGGCGCCGCTTCCGGCCTCCCTGCCTAAAAAAATATTTTCCGCAACCGTCATGTGCGGAACAAGAACCAGCTCCTGGTGGATGATGGCAATTCCATTCTCCTGGGCGTCCTTGACTCCCCGGATCTCCACCTTTTTTCCATTGATAAAAATCTCTCCGGCATCCGCCGTGTAAATACCGCCCAGAACCTTGATCAGCGTAGACTTTCCGGCTCCGTTCTCTCCCAACAACGCATGTACTTCCCCGGCTCTCAATTCATAGCTGACGTCATTCAAGGCATACACGCCGGGAAACTTTTTGTGAATGCCTCTCATCTTCAACAAAACTTGCTCGCTCAATCCTCACACCCTCTTCCCTTTTCTCTCAAATCCCCGGGAGTCAAGTCCTCTTCGGCTCCCGGGGATCTGGTTTTCTGACTATTTGGCAGCCGTTCCGATACCGGAGCGGCCGCACCATCTGCGGGTATCTGCGATAGCCACGAATCCGGCCCGTTCTGTGCCGTCTGCGGCGAAGGGCCGGATTCTCTGACTGCGCCCGTCCCCGCTCCTCAGCAGGTGAGGCTCACGGGGCCAGGACCGCAGCCTGGTCTTCCCAGGTCACTGTCTCGGCGACAGGATTTTGGGGATGCTTTACTGCCATCCGTCTGTGCCGTACTCCTCAACGTTGTCAGCGGTGATGAGGAAGGTCTCAACCGGATATCTCTCGTCTACTTCTTTGCCTTCCATCAGGTCATACATGATCTCAACGCTCTTCTCAGCGATGGCTACCGGAGACTGCGCGCCGCTGCCCTCGATGAGAGACTCGCCGGAAGCGATCTCAGACTTGATGTCCGGGGAACCGTCAACGCCGTAGATGAGGCATTTGCCCTTCTCCAGTCCGGCTGCGTTTGCGGCTGCAAGAGCGCCCAGGGCTGTGGGATCATTTCCGCCGAAGATGGCTACCACGTCGCTGTGTGCCTGAAGAAGGTCCTCTGCGATTCCCATGGAAACCTCAAGATTTCCCTTTGCATCCTGCTGTGCCACCACCTCAAAGCCGTGGCCATCGATTGCCTCCAGGAAACCGTTGGTACGGTCAACCACGGAGTTCATGGTGGGAGAATCCAGAACGATGATGGGGCCGCCGTCCGGGCATTTCTTTACCAGGTCCTCGCCGCACACCTTGCCGGCGTTGTAGTTGTCAGATCCGGTGTAGGATGCCACGTATTCCATGTCGGCAACCTCTGTGTCAAAGTTCACGATGGGAACTCCGGCCTCCTTCAGAGCGTCCAGAGCCGGAAGGATGCCCTCTGCCTCTGCCGGGTTCAGGAAGATACCGTCCAGATCCTGAGCGATCATGTCCTCGATCTGGGTGATCTGAAGAGATACGTCGTTTGCCGGATCCGTAGCGATCAGCTCGTCGCCGTTTGCCTCAACAGCCTCGCGGATGGCTGCCTCGATGGTCACGAAGAAGGGGTTCGTCCCGTCCATACAGGTGTAGCCGAATTTACGGGGCTCCTTGTCCTCTGCATTTACGTTTACGGCCATTCCTGCAGTCATGGATGCCAATACGGCTGCGCTTAAAACTACGCTTAAAACTTTTCTTTTCATGTTGTTTCCTCCTGTACTTGATTGATGACTATATTGTACCCCGGACGAAAAAAAGGGACAAATGCAATATGTAATCAATTTCAGATGACATTTGTAATGTAGAATTCCAGGCAGCCGGCCGAATCCAAAAAAAGCCGCATTTTTCCCCAATTTTCCTCCGAAAATATCCCCCCACCCAGCTTGTGGGGGGATATCAAAGATGATATAGTCAGAAAGTGTACAGCCGCTCTCATGAAAGAAAGCGGCCATTCAAGAAAGAGAGGTTTCCTTATGAAAAACAAAAACAAGATCCTGGCGCTTCTTCTCGCCTCCGTGATGTGTCTGGGCGCAGCCCCCACCACGGCCATGGCCGAGAGTGAAAGCGATTCCACCCTGGTTTATGGAAGCGGAGATTACACCCGCATCAACCCTGCCATGGATGAGCACTGTGAGATCAACGTCCTTCTGTTCGACGGCCTTACCGACCACGACGGGGACAACAACATCGTTCCCCGCCTGGCCAAGAGCTGGGAGTACGACCAGGAGACCATGACCTACACCTTCCATCTGGAGGAGGACGTCACCTGGCATGACGGCGAGCCCTTCACCGCAGAGGACGTCAAGTTCACCTTCGAGGCCATCATGGATCCGGAGAATGCCTCCGAGAACGCCCCCAACTATGAGGACGTGGAGGAGATCACCGTGGTGGACGACCACACCGTTTCCTTCCGCCTTTCCGCGGTCAACACCGCTTTCCTGGAGTACATGACCATGGCCGTGATGCCCAAGCATCTCCTGGAGGGGGAGGACTGGCAGGAATCCGACTTTTTCCGGGCCCCCGTGGGAACCGGCCCCTATAAGCTGGAAGAATGGGACGTGGGACAGTCCATCACCATGACCAAGAACCCGGACTATTTCGCAGGCCCGGCAAACATCGGCACCATCATCTTCAAGATCGTCACCGACGACAACGCAAAGGCCCTGCAGCTGCAATCTGGAGAGCTGGATCTGGCGCAGGTGACCCCCAAGGACTCCTCCACCTTTGAGGACAAGGAGGGCTTCACCCTGTACGACATGACCACCTCCGACTACCGGGGCATCCTCTACAACTTCGGAAACGAATACTGGCAGGAGAACGCCGACCTGATCCCCGCCATCAACTACGCCATCGACCGTCAGGCCATCCTGGACGCCGTGCTCCTTGGCTGCGGCGACATCGCCTACGGGCCCTTGCAGCGAAATGTATACAACTATGAGGACGTGGAGCACTATGACTACGATCCCCAGAAGGCGGAGGAGGCTCTGACCCAGGCCGGCTGCGAGAAGGATGAGGAAGGCTTCTGGTGCCGCAGCGGTGAGCGGATCTCCTTCACCATCAATGCCACCCCTGGAGACCAGGTTCGGGTGGACATGGCTCAGATCGCCGCACAGCAGCTGGTACAGCTGGGTCTGGACGTAAAGGCCAATGTTCCCGCAGAGGGCATCGACTGGGGCGGACAGGAGTGCTGCATCATCGGGTGGGGCTCCCCCTTTGACGCCGACGACCACACCTACAAGGTATTCGGCACGGACAAGGGAGCAAACTATTCCAGCTATTCCAACACCCTGGTGGATCAGTATCTGACGGAGGCGCGTCAGACGGAGGTTCCAGAGGAAAGGGCCGAGGCCTACGCCAAGTTCCAGACGGAGCTGGCCAACACCCCTGCCTACACCTTCTTCTGCTATATCGACGCCATGTATGTGGCCGACAGCGCCCTTCAGGGGATCGCCGCCGACACAGTTCTTGGCCATCACGGCGTAGGCATTTTCTGGAATGTCTGCGACTGGACCATGGAAGGCTGAAAACCATGATACCTGAGGGGGACTGAAAAAAGCAGTCCCCCTTGTATCGTTCACAGATATTTTTCAGGCCGCAGGAGGATCCCTGCGGCCCCTTGTAAAGGTAGGTATCCCATGTCAGAGTTACTTGAAATCAAAAATCTATCCGTCAGCATCTCCTCCCCTCTGGGCGTGGTGAGGGCCGTTCGGGACGTAAGCCTGACCCTCCAGGCCGGAGAGGTGCTGGCCATTGTGGGGGAGTCGGGCTGCGGAAAAAGTATGCTGTGCAAGTCCATCATGAAGCTTCTCCCAAAGCGGGCCTCCATAGATGAGGGAAGGATCCTGGTGGAGGGCACCGATATCGCCGGGTACACGGACCGGGACATGGCCAAGCTTCGTGGGCGCCTCTTTTCCATGATCTTCCAGGATCCCATGACCTCCCTGGATCCCACCATGTCCATCGGGGCGCAGATCGCGGAGGCCGTGCTGGTGCACAACCGGCGGATGCCAAGGGAAGAGGTGAAAAACCGTGTCCTTCAGCTCATGGAGCTGGTGGGAATCCAGAATCCCAAGGAGCGGTACGGCCTTTATCCCCACAACTTTTCCGGCGGTATGCGCCAGAGAAGCGTCATGGCCATGGCCCTGGCGGGAAACCCCAGGATCCTGCTGGCGGACGAGCCCACCACGGCCCTGGACGTGACCATCCAGGCCCAGATCCTGGATCTTTTGCGGGAGATCCAAAAAAAGCTGGGAACCGCCACCATCCTCGTCTCCCACGACCTGGGGGTGGTGGCCCGGGCGGCTGACCGGATGGCCATCATGTATGCCGGGAAGATCGTGGAGATCGGCACCGCAGAGGAGGTCTACCACGACCCCCGCCATCCCTACACCTGGAGTCTCCTCCAGGCCCTGCCCGCTCTCTCCAGAGGGCAGAGGGAGCTTTACGCCATTCCCGGGATGCCCCCGGATCTCACAGCTCCGCCAAAGGGAGACGCCTTCGCCTACCGCAACGAATACGCTCTCGCCATCGACTACGAGCAGGAGCCTCCCATGTTCCAGGTTTCCCCCACCCATTATGCGGCCACCTGGCTTCTGGATCCCCGGGCGCCCCAGATCCACTGGAGAAGGCGTCCCGCTCCCCCCTCCCCTCCCGGGGACGAGAAGGCGGCAAACAATGAGAGCGGGCAAAAAGCTCTTCTGGACGTGCGGCATCTCACCCATCGCTTCCGTCTCTCCCGAAAAACGGCCATCAACGCCGTGGACGACGTTTCCTTTCAGATCCGCCAGGGAGAGATTTTCGGCCTTGTGGGCGAATCCGGCTCCGGAAAATCCACCGTGGCCCGCTGCGTCATGAACGTCTACTCCCCCTCCCAGGGACAGATCCTTTATGACGGGATCGATCTTTGCGATAAGGGCCAGCGCCGGGCCAACAGGCGCCGCCTGGAGACGGAGAGGCAGATCGTCTTCCAGGATTCCACCTCCAGCCTGAACCAGCGCATGAGAGTGGCGGACATCATCACCGAGCCTCTTTCCATCCACCACATCACGCCGGAGCGGGGAAGCCTTCGGGAGGAGGCCGCCTACCAGCTTCATTATGTGGGCATGGACGAAAGCTTCCTGGACAAATATCCTTCCCAGCTGTCTGGAGGGCAGCGCCAGCGGGTGGCCATCGCCCGGGCCCTTTCCATGAAGCCCCGGCTGCTGGTGGCGGACGAGCCCATCGCCTCCCTGGACGTCTCCATACAGGCCCAGATCGTCAATCTTTTCCGCCGGCTGCGGGAGGAGCAGGGCTTCTCCATCCTCTTTATCGCCCACGATCTTTCCATGGTGGAATTTCTCTGCGACCGGGTAGGCGTGATGTACCGGGGGCATCTGGTGGAGACCGGAAAAACCAGGGACCTGTTCCAAAATCCCCGCCATGCCTACACAAAAGCGCTCCTGTCCGCCATCCCCATTCCTGATCCCCTGCAGGAGCGAAAACGAAAACGAATGGATTTTAAGGAGGACTGGTTATGATGATAAAAAAGAACAAGGCTCTCTATTATGGGACCAAGCTTCTGGTCTTTGCGGCCAGTGTTTTCGTCCTGTCCATCCTGGTGTTTTTCATCTCCCGCCTGACCCCCACGGATCCCCTTCAGTCCTACTACGGGGAGCGGGTGGAAAAAATGAGCGTGGAGGAAAAGGAGACGGCCCGGGACAAGCTGGGCCTGAACGACCCCATCTGCATCCAGTACGTCCGCTGGGCCAAAAACGCCCTGTCCGGGGACTTTGGCATCTCCTACAAGTACAAGCAGGACGTGCTGGAGATCATCCGGCTGCGCATCGGCAACACCCTGGTTCTGGGAGGGATCGGGTTTGTCCTGACCTTCGCCGCCGCCTTGCTTCTGGGGATCCTCTGCGCCTGGTTTGAGGACCGGCTCATAGACCGGATCCTGTGTAAGCTTGGCACCCTTACCAGCTGCATCCCAGAATTTTGGTTTTCCCTTGTGCTCATCCTCATCTTCTGCGTGACCCTCCACTGGCTCCCCAGCAGCGGCGCCTACAGCGTGGGAAACGCAGACAGCATCAGGGACCGGATCCTCCATCTGATCCTCCCCATGACCATCGTCCTGTTTTCCCACCTCTGGTACTATGCCTACATGATCCGCAACAAGCTTCTGGAGGAGGTTCGGGCCGATTATGTTCTTCTGGGAAAGGCCAAGGGCCTGACGAAGAGGCAGATCCTGTTCCGCCACTGTGTCCGAAACATCCTGCCCTCCTACATCAGCATCATGGCCATTTCCGTCCCCCACATCCTGGGGGGCACCTACATCATTGAAACCGTGTTTGCCTACCCCGGCATCGGGACGTTATCCTACGAGAGCGCCAGGTATGCGGATTACAACATGCTGATGGTCCTCTGCATGATGACCGGCATTGTGGTGATCTTCTGCAGCCTCCTGGGACAGATCCTCAACGAGCGTATCGATCCCCGGATCCGGGCTTCTGAGATCGTGGAAGGATCGGAGGTGAAGACCCTATGAAGGATCAGGAATTGTTTGCCATTGTGGGGATCCGCTCCCCAAAAAGCCAGACCAGGACGGGAAAGCCCCAGCGCTCCTCCCCTCCCCTGATCTCCGTGATCCTGCTGGCCGCCATCATCCTGGGCTGCCTTTTTGCCGGGGCTTTGTCCTCCAAGGATCCCACCTATCTGGACCTTATGAACTACACCCACGCCCCAGACCGGGAGTTTCTCTTTGGCACCGACACCCTGGGACGGGATATTTTTTCCTGCATCTGGCACGGCGGGCGGATCTCCCTCTTTATCGGGATCTTTGCCACGGCCATCTCCACGGTGATCGCCGTGGTTTACGGATCCCTCTGCGGAATCGCCCCCCAGTGGCTGGATACCCTGATGATGCGCCTGACGGAGATCCTCCTGAGCGTCCCCACACTGCTGATCATCATTTTTATCCAGGCTGTCCTGGGGGAGCCAAACGTGCTGTCCATCGCCTTCGTCATCGGCATCACCAGCTGGTGCAGCATCGCAAAGGTGATCCGCACCGAGGTGCGCCAGCTCCGGTGCAGCGAGTACGTGGTGGCCTCCCGGTGCATGGGCGGCGGCTTTTTCCACATCCTGAGAAAGCACCTGGCCCCCAACTTCGTCTCCTCCATCATGTTCATGGTGGTGATGAACGTGCGCTCCGCCATCGTGTCAGAATCCACCCTCAGCTTCATGGGAATGGGCCTGCCCCTGGAGATCATCTCCTGGGGAAGTATGCTCTCCCTGGCCGACAAGGCGCTCATGACCGGCGCCTGGTGGATCATCCTCATCCCCGGCGCCTTTTTGGTCACCCTCCTCATGTGCATGACCAACCTGGGAAACTGGCTGAGAAAAAGCATCAACCAGACAGAAAGCAACCTTTGACGGTGCGGCTTCAGCGCCCACACCGAAAATCTTTATAGCTTTTCGTCCGCTCCTGTTTACTTTTCACCACAAAATGCTATAATATAAACAGGAGAGGAGGCGATGACATGTTCCATAAAAATTTAAAGTATTACCGCTTAAAGAAACAAATATCAAAAAAGGAGCTCGCCTCACGGATCGGGGTAACCCCCATGGCAGTCACCCATTACGAAAATGGCGAAAGAACGCCGGACATGAAAACCATCAAGGCCATGGCAAAAGCGCTGGACGTGAGGATTACTGATTTTTTAAGCAGCCGCAGCGAAAATCTTGCGTTTGTACATGGCAAATTCCGAAAGAACAGTAAGCTCACCGCTGGTCAGCAGGAATATATCCGTGAAGCTGTAGAGGAGTACATGGGAAGATTTTATTCGGTAGTCGATATTCTAGGCGGTGAGGTGATGTCAGATGCGCCAAAGGTTCATGAACTCATGCTTGCAGGAAGCCCGGAGGAAAATGCCCAAAAAATGAGAGACTATCTTGGAGTTTCTGCGTCTGGCCCGATTGGAAACCTGGTTCAGCTCCTGGAGAACAGAGGAATTTTGGTGTACGCCTACAGTATAGAAAATGATTCCTTTTCTGGTATGAATGGCCAAGTCAACAAAAGACCCTATATCATATTTAACCGGCATATGAGCCCGGAAAGGATCCGCTCCACGATCGCGCACGAAATGGCACATTTTATTTTTGTCTGGCCAGAGGAGATGGGCGAAAAAGAAGTTGAAAAGATGGCCACCGCTGTCAGTGGGGCTTTCCTTTTTCCAGAGGCAGATGCAAAAAGAGAGCTTGGCCTGAGAAGAACCAGGATCAGCAAAGATATGGAATGGGTCTGCCGGGAGTATGGCATTTCCATGTATCTGCTGGTAAAGAGAGCCGCCCTTTGCGGCATCATTACAAACAGTATCGAGAAGGATTTCTATGTAAAAGCAGGGCAGGCCGGCTGGAAAAAGAACGAGCCTGTTCGGAGCGCCCCAGAAGTGCCATTCTTATTTGAGCAGCTTGTATTTCGGGCAATCAGTGAAAACGAGATAACTGTTCAGAAAGGTGCAGAGCTATTAAAACAGTCCTATCAATTTGTGGCTGATCACTGCTTTGCCGCAGAGGGATAGCCGATGGACATGGAGTATATCAGCAGTGATACAAATGTATGGATTGACTTTGCAGCGATCAAAAAATTACATCTTCCGTTCCTGCTGCCATATATCTATCTCATGAATGATGAGACCGTTGAAGATGAGCTGCTGAATCCCCCTGGACTCAATGATGAATTGCTGCAGATGGGGCTGCAGAAAACAGAGCTTACGGAGGAAGAGTTTTACCTGGCTGAAGCGCTGGCATCAAAATATGCAAGGCTTTCTGTTTATGATCGTATTGCGCTTGCCATAGCCAAAATCCGGGGACTAACGCTTTTGACTGGCGATGGCCCCCTTAGAAAGGCGGCGGCAGAGGGCGTGAACATCATGGGAACGATAGGGATCCTTGACCAACTACATCAGGGAACATACATAGAAGATGAAGAATATATGGAATGCCTTCAAAGCTTGATCTGCGAAAATGGAGGAAGGGTACGTTTGCCGAAGCATGAGCTGGAAATAAGGCTGCAAAGGGTCAGAAAAAAAGATGGTTGTCCTTAACCATCTTTTTTTTATCCATATCTGCCCTTACGGCGTCTCTTTTTCCAGCTTTAGCACGGAGTCCAGGAGGAGTCTTGTGTATTCGTGCCTGGGGTTTTTGAGAAGTCTTCGGCTTTCACCGGCTTCCACGATCTCTCCTCTTCGCATGACCAGGATCTGGTCGCAGATCTCTCCCACCACTGCCAGGTCGTGGGATACAAAGATCATGGACATCTCCCCTTCTGATCTCATGTTCCTCAGAAGCTCCAGGATCTGGGCCTGGGTGGTCACGTCCAGGGCGCTGGTGATCTCGTCGCAGAGAAGGAGGCTGGGACGGACCGATATGGCCCTGGCGATGGCGAAACGCTGACACTGTCCTCCGCTCAGCTGGGAGGGATAGCGGCTGCAAAGCTCCGGCTCAAGGCCTACGGCCAAGGCAAGACTGCGGATCTCCTCCTCCGGGGAGCTGCCGGTCAGGTTTTTCATTGTCTCCCCTATGGAGGTGTAGATCCGCAGCCTGGGATTGAAGGAGGCTGCGGCGTTCTGGAAGATCATCTGCATCTCCCTCAGCTCCTCCCTGGTGCGTCGGGGGCCCAGTCTTTTCCCAAGAAAGGTCATCTCTCCCCAGTCCGCCCGTTCCAGCCCTGCGATGATCCGCAGCAGGGTGCTCTTTCCGCTTCCGCTCTCCCCCACGATCCCCAGGGCGCATCCCTTCTCCAGGGTCAGGCTGACGCCCCTTAGGGCCTCCACCCTCATCCGCCCCCGGGCAAAGGTTTTTTTTATGTTTTTACATTCCAGCAATCTCTCCATCTATCCCTCCTCTGGAAGCCTTGGCACGGCCTTAAGAAGCTGACGGGTGTACTCCTGCTTCGGCCGGGAGAGGATCTCCCTGGCCGCCCCATACTCGATCAGCCGCCCCTTCTGCATGATCCCGATCTGATCCGCCATAAAGGCGGCCAGGCCCAGATTGTGGGTCACGATGATCTGGGATATCCCGTAGGCCTCCCGAAGCCGCAGAAGCTCTATGGCCGTCTGCTTCTGGACCGTCACGTCCAAAGCGCTGGTAGGCTCATCCGCCAACAGCAGCTGGGGCCTCAGCAGCATCACCGCCCCAATGGCGATCCGCTGATTCATTCCCCCGCTCATCTCGTAGGGACAGCTTTTCAGGATCCGCTCCCAGTCCTCCAGCCCCAGCTTGCAAAAAATCTCCCGCACATCCCTCCGGAAGGCCTCCCGATCATACATTTCCAGGCTTTTTAGCATCTCCTTCAGCTGTGCCCCGTAGGGGCGGACGGGATGGAAGGAGGAGCCGGGATCCTGGGTGATGACGGCGATGCTGCGCCCGCAGAGCCTTCTTCTCTCCCTGTAGGGCCGGCCGATCATGTTTTCTCCCCTCCAGAAGATCCCTCCCTCCGCCTGGACCGAAGGATCGATCCCTGTCAAGGCCTTTAGGACCGTGCTCTTTCCGCTTCCGCTCTCCCCCGCCAGGCAGAGGATCTTCCCCTCCTCCAGGGAAAAGGAAACATCCCGGACCACCGTCTCCTGGCCATAGGCGATATTCAGCTTTTCCACCCACAAAAGCCTTTCCATAAAGCTCTCCTTTCCTGCCGGAACACTCCGGCCCTACTGCGCACCCTGGGAATACTCCTCCACCGCCGCCAGATCCCGCACGGTGTCCCCCAGATAATTAAACACCATCACGGTCACCAGGATGGCCCCTGCGGGAAAAAGCACGGCCCAGGGAGCCAGCTGCATGTACGCCCGGCTCTCATTGATCATGCTCCCCCATTCTGCCTGGGGCGGCACCACGCCGATCCCCAGAAAGGACAGGCCGGCGATCCCGATCATCACCGTCCCCAGCTGGGCGGCGGCGTTCACCGCCAGAGAGCCTGCGATGTTGGGAAAAATATGGCGCATCAGGATCCGCACCCCGGAGCTTCCCCCCATGCGGGCCGCCAGCACGTAGGCCTCCTCCTTCAAGGCCATGGTCTGGCTCCTGGCAAGGCGGGCGTACAGCGTCCACCCCGTCACGCCCAGGGCGATCATGGCATTCCCGATCCCTCCTCCCAGGATGCCCGCCACGGCGATGGCCAGCACCATCTGGGGAAAGGCCAGCAAAATGTCCGCCAGACGCATGATGCAGTTGTCCAGGACGCCTCCGTAGTACCCGCAGAGCATCCCCAGGGCCGTCCCCACCAAAAACATGATCAGCACCAGGGACACCGCCGACCAGATGGAGGTGCGGGCCCCCATGAGGATCCGGGAGAACACGCACCTGCCGTAACGGTCCGTCCCCATGGGAAACATTCCCGAGGGAGGCTTGTTCATGTACAGAGCCGACGTGGCGTAGGGATCATTGGGTGCCGCAAGGGGAGCTGCCAGACTCAGAAGGGTCAGCCCTCCGGCCAGGGTCCCCAGAATCCCCAGGCGGAGATACAAGCTCTTTTTTCTGTTTATGATCTTTCTCTTTTTCATAGCCTCACTCACCGTCCATTCTCGGGTCGATCCAGCGGTAGCTAAGATCCGTCAGAAGATTCACCAGCACGTAGATCACCGCCATCAGCACCACAAAACCCTGGATCACCGGGTAATCCCTGTCGGAAATGGCATCCATGGCCAGCTTTCCCAGCCCCGGCCATCCAAAGATCGTCTCGATCACCACGCTTCCCCCCATCAAGGTTCCCACGGAAAGTCCCACGATGGTAAAAATCCCCACCCAGGCGCTGCGGAGCACGTTTTTAAAAAGCACGTCCCGCTCCCGCACACCTCGCATACGGGCCCCCATCACATAAGGCTTTCCCAGCTGCTCCAAAACCTCCGCCCGTATCTGACGGATAAAACGGCCCGTCATGGGGATGGCCAAGGCCAGGCAGGGAAGACAGAGCCCCTTCAGGCTCCGGTTCGCAATCACAGGCAGAAGCTTCATGCGGATGCACAGAACGTACATGAGGATTACCGAGATCAAAAAATTGGGGAGGGAATTTCCCAGAAAGCTGAACAGCCGCAGGACATGATCCAGGATCCCGTCCTTTCTCACCGCCGTCACGATCCCCGCGGGGATGGAGACCAAAAGGGACAATGCCAGACTGGTAAGCGCCAGCAGCGCCGTGTTGCCAAGACCGGACACCAGCTTTGCCGCCACCGGAAGGTTATCCTTATAGGAAAGGCCAAAATCTCCCCGAAGCATCCCCAAAAGCCAGTCCAGATAGCGAACCAGAAAGGGGCGGTTCAGGCCCATGGCCTCCCTGGTCTGCTCCAGCACCTCCCCGTTGATCGCCGTTCCCTGGGCCGCCAGCTTCTTCACCGCGGGATCCCCCGGGGTGATGTACATCAGGAGAAAAGTCAGGAACGTCAATCCAAGGATGATGGGAATCAGCTGCAAAAGCCGCTTCCCGATGCTTTTTCCTTTACTCATGGCACTGCCCTCCTTTTTTCAATAAAGCGAGGGCGGCCTGAACCGCCCTCGCCCATCAAGCTCTCACTATTCCATGTCCGTATCCGCATTTAACCGGTAGAAGTCAAAGGGACAGGTCTCGGAAATACCGCTGACTCCCGTGCGCATGACCGTGGTCTTGCTGAAAAGTCCCACATAGCCAAAGGCATTGTCGTCAATGGCGATCTGCACGATCTGGTTCGCCAGATCCGCCCTCTTATCCGCATCCGTCTCATACTCCAGCTCATCGATCAGAGCCTCGCACTCCTCGTCGTCAAAGCCGCCGCAGTCATAGTAGCTTCCGTCCCGAAGGGTGGAATTGATGAAGTAGTAGGGATCGCCGTCCTTGTCTGCGATCATGCAGTAAAGGGCAATGTCAAAGTCGCCGGTTGCAATGTAGGTGGAATCCGGATCCTCCTCACAGGTCAGAACCGAATCGATGCCGATCTGCTTCAGCTGCTCCTGCATCACGATAGCGATGGTATCCAGGGAACGGGCCGCATAATAGCAGATATTCAGGCAGAGAGGCTCTCCGTCCTTCTCATAGATGCCGTCCCCATTGAGGGTATAGCCCTCTCCCTCGATGAGAGCCTTGGCCGCCTCTGCATCGGGAGCCGGTTTGCTCACCTTTCCATAAGGGGTCGCCTCTCCGAAGGGGCCCACCGCCGGAACCACTGTATTGTTCAGATACTCAGCAATGGCCGTGCAGTCCACCGTCAGGTTGACCGCCTCCCGAAGACCGTCGCTCAGGGTGTTCTCGTTGAGAATGTAGAACTGAAGGCGGGTAGCCGGGATGGTGGTGACCTGGTAGGCGGCCGGGTCAGCGCCAAAGATCTCGAGGGCCGCCGCGGTAACGCTTCCGTAGCCGTCGATTTCCCCGTTCTGCATCGCCATCAGCTTGGAATCGTCATCCTGCATGTAGTAAATCACGGCACCGTCCAGCTTCACCTCGCCGTCCCAATAGGCGTCGTTCTTGTCCACCGTCACCGTTCCCTCCGGCTCAAAGCTCTGGATCACAAAGGGGCCGGTTCCCACGGGAGCATTGTCAAAGTCCTGGGTGCCCTCCAGGTCCATCATGGCCATCTCCGGGCTGGCCAGCGTATTGGTCATGGTGGGGTAAACCTCCTCCGTGGTGATGGTAAAGGTCTTATCGTCCACTGCCTCATACTGGAAATCATTCAGATATGCAAAGCGCTCATTCTTTTCTGCCAGGCGCTGGATGTTCTGGATCACCATGTCGGCAGTCAGCGGGTTCCCGTTGGAAAAGCACACCCCGTCCTTCAAGGTCACTGTCCAAACAAGGCCGGATTCGTCCGCCTCGGCCTTTTCTGCCAGACAGGGCTGGATGGAGCTGTCGTCCCCAATGCGGAAAAGGGATTCCGTAACGCCGTACATCGAGGTATACCAGCCGTAGTATTCCACGTGGGCGTCCAGGCTGGGATAAGCAAAGCTTTCTGCGATATGCAGGATCTTCGGCTCTCCCTCGCCGGCCCAGGCCGTCTGTCCCATGACAAGGGTGGATGCCGCAAGCAGGGCAGCGATTCTTTTTGCAATTCTCATAATGTTCTCCTTTCTCTTTCGCAGCGGCAGCCCGCTCATCCGGGCCGCCATCCTTTGCGGCTGCTTTTGTCCCTTTCTGCACAGAACGAAAGCAGTCTCTGCTGGTTCATGTAAACAGGATAGCAGTTTCCCTCATACACCACAACCCCGTAGGGGGGATAAAATTCACATATCACACAAAAAAGCCCCACTTTTTCTGTACGGCCCTGCACAATCCCTTCGTCGGAAAATCCTCCGTGACCGGCTCCCCAAGAGTTTTCCAAAAAAATCAAAAAATCCACGAAAAAACAGTGGAAAAAGGTTGTCTTTTTCGATAGAATAAAGAAGACAGCTTAGAGTCGCACATCATTATGGAAGAGGTACTTTGATTGGACGAGAAAATGATAACGAGGAACATCTGGAAGGGCAGCATCTTTTGCGGCGTCGCAGCACTGATCGTGATCCTTGTGGGCGGCTTTACCCTTGTGCAGCTGCAGGCGTCCCTGGTCGGCCTCCGAAAGGATCAGATGCAGGCCGAGATCATCGATTACAGTGACCGGATCACGAAGCAGATCCAGAAGGATTTTCAGACCATGGGCACCTTGGTTTCCTTCCTGCAAAGCAGCGGTATGACCCAAGAGCCCGACCTCATCAAGATGCTTGCCCAAACCAACCAAAGCAACGATTTTGTTACCATCGGCTACTTTGACCGGGACGGGATCGGGGCCATCGCCCACCCGGATCTGGGGGTCCGCCGAAGCATCAATTACCGAAGTCTGTCCCCCCAGGTGATCGAAAGCATGGACCTGGCCTATAAGGGGCACCAAAATATGTCCGACCTTTTTGAAAGCGAGGTTTCCAACAGGCGGGTGTTCATCTACTGCGTGCCCGTGATGGAGGGTGACCAGGTCACGGCGGTTCTGGCCTGCAGCGATTATGTGGAGGCCTTTGACAGCTCCCTCAATGAGGGGATGGTCCTCAATGGAAATGGGTCCATCCACCTGATCGACGGAAGCGGCACCATCCTCATCTCCTCCCGCCGCCTGGACAAGGGAGGGAACCTGTTTTCTGACGGCTACCTCTCCCCCAAGGACCAGGAGGAACTGAAAAAGGTGACCAAAAGCTCCCAGAAATATGGGTATGTGTCCCTGAACGCAAAGGCCGGCGTCTTCACCGCCTGTATGAAATCCCTGGGCGTGAACGACTGGTACATCCTCTGCGTCCACGACAACAAAAACGCCCACAGCACGGCCAACGCCATCATCCGAATCATCACCATGGTATTCCTGGCGCTGATCCTGATCCTTTTATTCCTCCTGGCCTTCACCAACCGGATGCTGCGAAAGAGCAAAGGCTTCCTGATGGAGCTGGCCTTCAAGGATCCCCTCACCGGGGCAGACAACATGATCCGCTTTGAAAAAAATCTGGAGGCCGCCCGGGCCGGAGAAGAGGCATTTTGCCTGGTCTCCCTCCGGGTGCGCCAGTTCAAGCTTATCAACGAAATGTACGGGGAGGAGGCCTCGGACAGGCTTTTGCAGGGCATCAGCCGCTGGATCGCCTGCTCCCTGCGGGAGGGCGAGTTTTTTGCCCGGGAAAATTCTGACTGCTTTTATCTCTGCCTCCGCCAGACGGACGAAGAAGCCCTCTCCCGGAGAATGAAGGCCATGATCCAGGACATCTGCACCCACGAGCACAACGAAAAACGGGATTTTCGCCTGCGCCTGTACGCCGGCGCCTACATCCACCAGGAGGAGGCCTCCTGCCCCCTTTCCGGCAAGCAGCTTTTATCCAGGGTCTCCTTCGCCTCGGATTCCTGCTGGAGCGCCCCCATGGAAACCATAAAGTTTTACGACAATATTCTGAAGAACAAAGATGAGATGAAGAATTACGTGGAAGGCCACATGGAACAGGCCCTCCATGACGGCGAGTTCCAGGTATACCTGCAGCCGAAGATCGATCTGAAAAGCAATCGGCTGGGAGGTGCGGAGGCTCTGGTCCGGTGGGTTTCCCAGGACAAGGGAATGATCTATCCCGATGTGTTCATCCCTCAGTTTGAGCGGAACGGCTTCTGCGTGCAGCTGGATCTGTACATGGTGGAACAGGTCTGCCGCCTGATGCGCTCCTGGATGGATCAAGGACTTTGCCCCATTCCCATCTCCGTGAACCAGTCCAAGCTCCTCTTTTATCAGTCTGATTACCTGAGCCGCCTGAAGGCCTGCACGGACCGCTACCAGGTGCCTCCCGGCCTGATCACCCTGGAGATTCTGGAGGGTCTGGCCCTGGAGCACGGGGAGGATCTGAACGACAAGCTGCAAGACTTAAGAGCCATGGGCTTCAAGATATCCATGGATGATTTTGGATGCGGCTATTCCTCCTTCAACACCCTGGGAAATCTGGAGATCGATGAGCTGAAGCTGGACCGAAGCTTTCTGATGGACGTATCCAAAGGAAAATCCGCCCGTTTCCAGACCATCATGGCCAGCATCATGACCCTCAGCAGGAATCTGCACATCTCCACCGTGACGGAGGGTGTGGAGACCCCGGAGGACGAGGCCCTCATCCGCAGCCTCGGGTGCGATTACGGCCAGGGCTACCTCTACAGCCGCCCCATCAGCGAAAAGGATTTCACGGCCCGGTATGCGAAGGAATTTACGGAGCAGTGCATGAGAGAATCCACGGGACAGTGCATGAAGGACTTGGCAAGACGGTGCATGAGGGAATTTACAGGACAGTGCGCCAGAAGCGCCACAAAAACATGCACGAAAGCATAGAGAGGCCCCAAAGAAAGGAACCTGAAAAAAGAATCGCCTAAAGACACCGGCAGGCCCCGCTCCAGGGACTCTGCAGGCAAAAAATAAAAAAGTCCGAAAAAAATGGCCGGGGAGCCCATCCCCAGCCATTTTTTCTGCAGAGCGCCGCCTGCCGCTCCCTTCATCCAGGGCGGTGTGCCGCATCGATCCTCCGCCCTCCTAGGCGCCCTGATACATGTGGCAGCTTCCGCCTCCCTGCTTCTTTGTTTCGTACAGGGCCTGATCCGCCTGTCGGAACAGATCCTTGGAATATCCGTTCTCCGAAAAGGCCACTCCCACGCTGACAGAGAGCTTGGGCACAGCGCCCTCCCCGGTTCCCAAAACCTGGTTCATCCTCTCGATCTCCTTCTCAATGGCGGGGAAGCAGTCCTTTTTGGTCCCCTGGAGGATCAGGGCAAACTCGTCTCCTCCGATGCGGGCGATGCAGTACCGGTTCTCCAGGGCAAGGCCGTTCAGCAGCTTGGCCACCATTTTCAGCGCCTCGTCCCCCGCGTCATGGCCCTTTGTGTCATTGACTCCTTTAAATTCATCCACGTCCACAAGGATCAGGCCCACATCGACGCGCCTGTCCTTCAGCTCGTCCCCCTTTTTCTCGAAGGCCGCCCTGTTGTAGATCCCCGTCATCCCGTCATGATCCGCCCGGTACTCCAGCTCCTTCTTGTAGGCCTCGTTTTTGTCATACAGGCGGTTGTAGATAAATGCCAGATACCGCATCTCGTAGGCTCCCAGAATCTTCCACTTCCGGTCGGCCTGAATGGAGCGCACATGCTCCCCCACCGGATATATGATCAGTGAACCGGTCAGCCAAAACACGATACAGACCATGGCCAGGATCAAAAAGATAAAGAACCTCTGATCCTGGAAGGCTTTCTCCAGCGCCTCCCTGCTCCGGGCCTGTCTCCTGCCCATATTTTCCGCCAAAAGATCCAGAGTCCCCTGGATGTTGGATTTGATCAGCTGCTTCTCCACAAGGTACTCTTTTCCGTAGACCAGGTCATAAGCCTTATCGATCAGCTCCTCCTCGGACATCTTCTTCTCTTCTTCCGTCATCTCCCACTGGGCCACCGCCTCCGGCACATCCTCCTTCTTGGTCCCCAAGGCATAGGACATCAGGCACATGGCGTGCACCTCCAGCTGCTCCAGGGCCTTGGACTCCTGGAGAGCGCTATCCAGCTTCGCCACCGTCTCCGGATCGATGTCACCGTACAGCGCCTCCAGATCCGCCACCATCTTTTCTCGATTCTGTCCCTCCACCTCGTCAAAGTAGAGGTACATATCCTCCAGCTTCCTCTCCACCACGAACAGGCGCACCTGCCTGGTCAGGTAATCCGAGGAGCGCTCCAGGGAGATCGCGCACTTCTGCCCCTCAAAACAGTCCTGCGTCGTACTGATCAAACGCCGGTAGCTCTCGTCCACCTTGCCGATCTCCGTGTAAATAATGGCCATAAAGGCCAGACAAAGCACGATGCAGATATTTGCGATCCTTCTGATCTTAATCCCGTGTACGGGCGATGCTGTCTCTCTTCTCAATGTCTTCCCCCCTGCCGCCGCCACACCCTCAGGCGTCGCAGCATGTACTCAGAAGCCTCTCGCCCCCGTCTGTCTCAATAATCTGTCAAGATAGAAAATACTACACATAAACTACCACAATTTCACCCATTTGTCTACGGATTTTACCGGAAAATCCAAGGAAAATCAGCCCATCCCACACTATTTTCCCAGCTGCGCCGACCCCTGAGAAACAGCTCCGCCAGACCCCAAAAGGCCTGACGGAGCTGTCCTTTCATCCGATTCTGCAAAATTCCCTGCCCGGTATGTTCCCTTCCGGAGAAGAAGAGCACCCTGCGAAAAAAGAAAGGGCAAAGGGGGAAGCCTTGTCTAACCTGCAAAAAAGCTTCCGGCGAAACTGACGTCACAAGGCCCCGTCTACCGCATGGAGAAGACCTCCATGGCCTTCTTACAATTTTCCTTCATGGCCTCCATGCCCCACCGGACGATGTCGTGGTACATGATGGGTGCTCCTCCCTTCCCCTCCGAGGCCGCCAGATCGCAGCTGCCGGCCAAATGGCTGGCGGCGCTTTCCCCTCCGGCCATGGCCATGTACGTATAATAATTGATCTTCCGCACGCCCTTTCGGATAGCCTGGCGGAAGTCCTCCTCACTGACGCCGGAGCCTCCGTGCATCACCACCGGCACAAGGGCCTTCTCCCTGACCTTCTCCACCACGCCAAAATCCAGCTGAGGCTGGCTCAGGTACACGCCGTGGGTGGTTCCAAAGGAGCAGGCCAGGGCATCGATCCCCGTGGCCTCCACAAACAGCTTGGCCTGATCCGGATCGGTGTAGATCTTATCCGGGTCCACTCCCTCTCCGGCGCTTCCGCTGCCGTTCTCCCGTTTTCCCATGCAGCCCAACTCCGCCTCCACGGAGGCGCCCGTCCGCCTGGCCATGGAGACCGCCAGCCGGGTGTTGGCCACATTCTCCTCATAGGAAAGGGTGGAGCCGTCATACATCACGGAGGTAAAGCCCATGTTCAGCGCCCTTTGGAGATAGGGAAGGGACTCGCCGTGATCCAGATGAACGGCCACGGGAACCGAGGCCTTCTTTGCCATGTCCACCATGATAGGCCCTATGATGTCCAGCGGCACCAGCTCCTCGTGCACCTGTGCGTGCTGGATGATGACCGGCACGTCCAGCTCCTCCGCCGCCGAGAGAACTCCCATAAGCGATTCCAGATTCGGGGTGTTAAAGGCGCCTGCGGCGCATTTTTTTGCTTCACATAGATCCAGGATTTCTTTTAATGTAACAAGCATCTTTTTTCCTCCTACTTCCAATTCCGCCGCAGACGAAAAAGCCTGCGGCAATCTTTCTGCAGATATCTCCATTTTATCCTTTTTTTCCTCACTTGTACATACAAAATTGCTCATATTCTCCCATTGATGTTGCAAATGGGCAGGGAATACGATATGATGGTACCATAGGCGGCTGGAAAGAGCCCTCCCTCTCCAAAAGGCAGGACTCTCGCCTGAGCCGCCAGGACGCTCACAAAAGCCCCCGGCCAAAGGACGTCTGTCTTCCAGAGACAGGGGATCTGAATGACCCAAAAATGCAGGGAGCTTCTGATGAGGATCGGCTGCAAGAGCTCCAGGGCCCTGCGGAAATCAAAAAAATATAAGGCAGGGAGGACAGGCGGCGTCTGTCCTCCCTGCTGAGATCGGAGGGACATATGAACAAAAAAGTGATCGCAGCGGGACACATCTCTCTGGATATCACCCCGGTTTTCCCGGGAAAAAAGGTCAGCCGCCTGGATGCGCTCCTAAGGCCGGGAAATCTGATCCAAATGGAGAAGGCGGAGATCCATACAGGAGGCTCTGTGGCAAATACGGGGCTGGCCATGAAGCTTTTGGGGGCGGACGTGTCCCTCATGGGAAAGGTGGGGGACGACGCCTTTGGCTCCATGATACAAAGGATCCTGGAGGAGTATGGGGCGGGGGGAAACCTGCTGGTGTCCCCGGGGGAATCCACCTCCTACACCGTGGTGCTGGCCGTGCCCGGGATCGATAGGATCTTCCTTCACGGCCCCGGCGCCAACGACACCTTCTGCGCAGAGAACATCCCGGCAAAGGCCCTTGAGGACGCCGCCCTTTTCCACTTCGGCTACCCTCCCCTCATGAGGAGGATGTACCAGGAGGGGGGAAAGGAGCTGGTGAAGATCTTCCGCATGGCCAAGGAGGCCGGGGCAGCCACCTCCCTGGACATGGCTGCGGTGGACGCCTCCTCCAAGGCGGGGGAGGCAAACTGGCGGAGCATACTGGAAGCCGTCATCCCCTACGTGGACTTTTTCGTCCCCAGCGTGGAGGAGCTGTGCTTCATGCTGGACCGGGAGCGCTTCGCCCTCTGGCAGGAACGGGCGGCAGGCAGGGACATCACGGAGATCCTGGACGTGGAGCAGGACGTCCGTCCCTTGGCACAGCAATGCATGGATCTGGGAGCCAAGGTGCTCCTTATCAAATGCGGAGCGCCGGGCATGTACTATCAAACCTCCTGTGAGGCCCGGCTGGCCCAGATCAGCCGGCGGGTGGACCTGGATCTGGCGGCCTGGGCCGGCAAGGAGGGCTTTGAGCAAAGCTACGTGCCGGACTGCATCCTGTCCGGGACCGGGGCGGGAGATACCAGCATCGCCGCCTTCCTGACGGCCATGCTCATGGGCCGCAGCCTGGAGGACTGCCTGCATCTGGCCGCCGGGACCGGCGCCTCCTGCGTGGCCGCCTACGACGCCCTCGGCGGCCTGAAAAGCTTCGAGGAACTGGAAAAGAAGATCCAGGCAGGGTGGGCCAAAAACCCAGGCAGCCCCGGATCCCTTTCGTAAATACATAGAAAAAACAGGCGCCCCTTGCCTCTGTATCTCAGAAGCAAAAAGCGCCTGTTTTGATTTACAAAAGGACTCTGACTCTGCGGCTCCCGATCCCGTCACCGGACGGGAAGGGGCCCCGTCTGTTCGCGGAACCCCCTTCCTCCCGCCGGCCTCCCATATCGTCACCGGACGGCAGGCTCCTGCGGCTTCCCATGGACGCTCCTAAAATGCCCTGGCTTCTGCCCCCCCCATAAAAAGAGACGGCTTCCTTCAGAAGACCTGCAAAGGAGTAGTCCTCCATGGGACGGTAGTAGAAGTAGCCCTGGATGTCGTCGCAGTAGGTTTCCTCCAGGAAGCTGACCTCCTCCTGCCGTTCCACGCCCTCGGCGGTGATCCACATCCCCAGGGAATGGATCATCTGCATGGAACCGGAAAGCAGGCCCTCGTCTCCCGTTCCCACCAGCTCCACCAGGCTCTTATCCAGCTTGACGCCGGAGAAAAGATCCTTGCGGAGGTTTGCCAAATTGGAGCTTCCCTTTCCGAAATCGTCCATCAGAAGGAAGAAGCCCTGCTCCCGAAAGGCCCGGATCACGTCCATCACGTCCTTCTGCACGGAGTCCTCCGTGATCTCCAGGGAGATCAGGCTTTGGTCCCCACAGGTGTCCTCCACGATCTTTCGGTATTTTTCGGGAAGAGACGCATCCACCAGGCTGCTGCGGGAAAGGTTCACCGACACCTGAACCGGGTCAAGCCCCGCATCCCTCCACACCTTCTGCATTTTGCAGACCTTGGTGAAAACATATTCATCCAAAGCGGCGATCTTTCCATACTCCTCCAACAGGCTGATAAACCTTGCCGGGGAGATCAGCTCTCCATCCTCGCCCCTCCAGCGGACAAGGGCCTCCGCACCGCCGATCCTCTTCTCTCTCACCAGGTATTTGGGCTGATACCAAACCTCCAGCCGCTCCTCCCGGATGGCCTGCTCAAAGGTATTCAAAAGCTGGTCCGTCTCCGTCAGCTCGGCGGCCGTCTCCTCGTCATAGGCCCAGTAAAGCTTTCCTCTCTGCTTGGCCAGATTCTTGGCAAACATCACCCTGCTGCGGTACCACTCGATGGGCTTGTTGCCCTTCACCAGACAATAGCCAAAGACGGGGCTGCTGATCCGCACCTTCAGGTGGCGGAGAAGGGACAGCACCTGCCCCTGGAGCTCCCGGCACTTCTCCGGGGCCTCGTTCATCTTCATGCTGGAGAAAAAGAACACGAACTGGTCGTCCGAAACCCGGGCCGTCAGATTGTCGCTGCCTCTCATCCCCACAAAAAGCCTTCCCATCTCCTGGAGCACCAGATCCCCCTTGTCGGAGCCGAAATAACGGTTGATCAGCTTGAAATCCACCAGATCGCAGATCAGAAAAATACCGGTCTCGTCCTTCAGATACTCAAAATCCCGCTTGAAGGCCTCATAATTATCCTGGCCGGTAAGGATGTCCCGGTAAGCCAGCCTCTCCAGCTCCTTCTTGTTCTGGCGCAGGGACCGGTACAGCCAGATCCCCAGCATCAGGATGGTGGCCGCCACCATGCCCGCCAGATAAAGCACCAGGCGGAAGGTGCGGCCGGTCTGCTGGGACACGAAGCTTCCCGGCACCACGCTTAAGACTCCCAGATTCATGGTCGCCTCTCCGCACTCCAGGGTAATGGGGGTGTAGTAGCAGCACCAGCTGGAGCCCTTCATCCGGAAAAATCCCTCCCCGCCCTTCATGGTGCGGATGGAATGCTCCAGAGAATCCGCATATTCCCGATTCTCCTCCTTCTCTCCGAGACGCTCCAGAACGTTCTCTCCCACGTTCAGGACATGCTTCGCCGTGGCCGCCAGGACCATCCCGTCCGGCCCCAAAAGGGTCACATAGGCATTTCCGTTGAAGGCGCCCACCTCCAGAAGATTGGAGAAATTCTCCGGGGAAAAGGACTGGTAAAGGCAGCCCACCGGATCCGGCCCATCCGCATAAATGGGGATGCTCAGGATGATACCGTCCCGTTTCTCCCCGTCTGGATGGAGCACCGGACGCAGGGCGATGCCGATGTTGCCCTGCATACTGCTCTGGAACAGGCTGCCCTTTTTGATGTTTGCCACTTCTCCGTTGCTTTTGAAGTCCCTTCCGGAGGCATCCGCACAGCCGATCCAGTCGAAGCCGTAAATGCTGCTCCTCTCCTGGTGCTGGAGGAGCACCTTTTCCCTCATATCCGGCGGGGTATCCCTCAGCTGGATCCAAAGACTTCTCAGATAACCGATCCGGCTCTGCAGGATCCCGGTGACAGACTTTGCACTCTCAGCGGAAACGCTGCGCAGGCTTTCGTAGGAGGTGGCCCGTATGTTGGTCCTGATGTTCCCCGCCATGAGGACGGTCCCGATCAGCAGGGCAATCCCCAGAAAAACGGCAACAAAAACATTGCCGGTGCTAAACAATTTAGTTTTATTTCTCTTGTGCTTTTTCTGCGAACTCATAGGGCCCCCCTACAATGCCTTTCGTCCTGAGGAGCGATCTCGCCGGCAGGTGTCGAAAAACGTCATTGATATTCCTATTATACCCGAACACCTGACTGTCGGTCAACTCAAAAACTACACTCTTTCATACAGTTTTTCATAAGCTTCTCATAGCGGCGCTCCTATACAGTCCTTCCACAGGCACGGCCCTCCAAAAACCGGAGAAATCCTGCGCCAAAATCCGCCGGCTCCTACAGATCCTCCGTCCCCCTGGCCGACATGTGGGAGAAGGTGATCTCGCAGATATCCTCTGAATTTTCATCGTCCACAAAGATCACCACGCCCTTCGTCGGGCGATAGATCCCATCATCCCCCAGCTGTCTGCCCTTGTGCCGCACGAACCGCTCTCCCCTGGCATAAGCCTCCAGAAGCCTCTCCCGGGAAAAGGCCTGGATAAAGCTCTCCCTGTCCTCCGGGTGGAAGCTGTCTGCGCCGTCCACGATCAGATTGTCAAAATTGCCGTGATCCCTGTGCTTTTGCATCCCGTAGGACATATACTCCATCATATAGTAGGTGTTCTGAGTCAGGTTGACGGAGATCACCATGGGGAAATAGGCGGATACCGCCTGGAGCAGCTTTTTAAACTCCGAGGAATCGAAGGCGTCCATCCTGGACAGGGTGGCTGTGGAATGAGGCTGATAAAGGAACTCCCTCTTCTCCAGCTCCGGCACATACAGGTTAAAGTCGTTTTTCCCCATGGCCTTGGTGTAAAACAAGGCCAGATCCGCCTGATGGTAAAGCGTTTTGAAGTCTGCGCTGCCCGCCGTGCCTACGGCGCCGCCCACGCTGGCATGGATCTTCCAGTCGTTTTCCACCCCAATGCGGCACCGGTTCATCCTTCCCAGGAAGCCGGAAACCAGAGCGTGCAGATCCATCCCCTCCGGCACGTCCCGAAGCAGGGCCACAAACTCATCCCCTCCGATGCGCCCCAGGATGTTTTCTTCCCCAAAATGGGTTCTCATACACTCCGCCACCAGCTGCAGCGCCCGATCCCCCTCTGGGTGCCCCAGGGAGCTGTTGATCTCCCGCAGATCGTCCAGATCGATGATCAGCAGACAGCAACGCTCCCCGCCATCCTGCCTCAGCGCCTCCTGAATCAGGCTCTCCGCCGTGGCATGGTTATAAAGCCCCGTCATAATATCCCGCTCCGCCTTGTTCCTCAGACTCTCCCGCTCCCGCAGCTTCACGTCCACGTTGCTGAGCACAACGGAGCACTTCACATCATCACTGGAGGGCTCCCGTACCATCTGAAGCTCCGCCCGGTACCACAGGGGCCCCTGCTCCGCCAAAATGCGGTATTCCAGGTAGCCCTCTCTCTCCCCTGCGTGAAATCTTCCCAACAGACGGTCTCTGTCAAAAAACTCCCGGAAAGCCAGCCTGTCGTCCACGAAGACCTCGTCCATCTCCATCTTGAGCACAGATTCCCCATAGCCGTGTCTGCCCAGATCCTGGCCCCAGGAGCCGGAGCGCACCTCCGCCTCGATCACGTCCTGGGTGAGGTTGACTTCAAAGTAAGCGATGTACCCTTCCATCAGGGTCTCCAGCCTGGCATTCCACCGCTGATAGGCCAGCTCTCTCTCCCGCTGCTCCGTGTTGTCGTAAAAAGAAACCACGGCCCGGTAAGGCCGGCCCTCATCATCCTGGATCAAGGCATAATCCAGGTGACACCAGCACCGGGTTCCCTGTTCCAGGATCAGGCGAAGATCATAGCCCTTGCTGGGCCGTCCTCCGCGGATGTCCTCCAGCATGGCCGCCGCCGTGGGAAGACTGCCCGGATCTATGATGCCGCTGTTTCGGGCCACCTCCACATAATCCTGGATGACATGCTCCTCAACCCGGTTGAGGCAGCGGTCCACATTGACCGATGCGGCGCCCGTCGCAAGGTCGTAGCGCAGAATGCCGGAGGTGCATTGGCGGGTCACCGCCGCATATTCCTTGTTCCGCAGGCGCAGCTCGGCCTCCAGCTCCTTCTGCCGGGTGATGTCAATGGCGATCAGCTTATAAAATTCCTTTCCCCTCCACATCAGGGGAGAGACCCGCACCAGAACCCACTTTCCCCGGTCCGTGCAATACTCCGTCGTCTCATTGACCCCCTCCTGGTACAGCTTCCTGGCCACACAGTTGGGACAGGGCTCATCCAGGTTCTGAATGGCCTTGTAACAGGGCTGCCCGATGGGATTCCAGCCCAGATATTTCCGCAGAAAATCATTGCAGTAGCACATCTTGAAGCTGTCCGGGTCTATGATGTAGGTGGCCAGCGTGGTGCTGTCCAGGGCCGCACAAAAATCCTCAGAAAAGATGCTGGAGACGGCAGCCTCTTCCTCCTCTTCCTCTTTTGATATCTCCAAATCGTTTTTCAGCAGTTGTTTTTCTTTCGTTGTTTCACCCATAAGGATCCCCTCCTAAAGTATCCCCACATGGCCCGGACAAGCGTCCTGTCCGGGCGGCGGGCCTGTAAACTGCGGGGGGGGGTAATCCTCCCGGCAGTCGGCGTGTGTCTATGCAGGCATGTATGCCTGCCGGAACGACTGGAAAAAGACACCCTTCACGTCCCGGGTGCCTTTCTTTTCCGTCATTCTATTTCGATGTGTGCTTCTGTATTCCTACTCATGGTAAGGGATGACGGCCCCATTGTCAAGGCCGTTGGGGAAATATTTTACAAAACTGCTCCACTTCTCAATCAGCGCTCCTTTGCGGTCCACATTTCGCCCTTTGATCCCTATGGCCTATCCCCTGGGGCCCTCCGCTGATCCCTGCGGCTCTCCGCCATCAGAAGCCTTCGGTACTCCTCCTGGGGAACCGGCCTGGAATAATAAAAGCCCTGGGCCTGGGTGCAGCCCCACTCCGCCAGACAGTCCGCCTGGTGCTTTTCCTCCACACCCTCCGCCAGGACCTCCATTCCCAGCGTCTTGGTAAGAGTGATGGTGGACTTGATCACCGCCTCCATTCTGGGATCCCCGATACCGTCGATGAAGGACTTGTCCATCTTCAGGACGTCAAACCGGTTGGCCGCCAGCGCACTGGGACCGGACACCCCGATGCCGTAATCGTCCATATCCACCTGGCAGCCCAGCTGGTGGAGAAAATCCACAATGTGCTTCAGAGGGATGCTGTCCTCATAAAGGGCGCTCTCCGTGATCTCAAAGGACAGCTTGTCCGCATCAACCCCGGAGCTTTTCACGATCCTCTCGATCTTGGGCAAAATGCCATGATGCCTTAGGTGAACCCGGGAAAGGTTGACGGACACCCTCTTCACCGGAAGCCCATCCGCCTTCATCTCGTTCATCTGGCTGCAGACCGCCTCCAGCATGGCCTCATCCATCAGGATGATCTGGCGGCTGGCCTCAAAGCAGGGGATAAAGGCCCCCGGGGAGATGACGGAGCCGTCGGCCTTCACCCAGCGCACCAGCGCCTCCGCACCGATGATCCTGCCCGTGATCATATCATACTTGGGCTGGTAGAACACTTGAAACTCGTGGGCCTTCAGTGCCCTGGAAAAATCCGACTCCATCTCCATGTAGTGCATACGCTTCTGAAGCACCGCCTCCTCGTAGAAGGCATACTGCTGCAGCTGGATCCCCTTGACGGTCCCCTTGGCCACCAGAGCGTCGCTGACCACCCTGCGGAAGGAATCCCCCTCCCTCACCCGCCGGACCCCCGCCGAGATGTCGAAGGGCTGGATCTTTCCATTGCCGATGTCCTCCTCACATCGGTGCAGGAAACGATCCATCTTGGTCTTGAACTCCTCCCTGCCGCTGCACTGGATCAAAGCCACGAAGTGATCGGCCAGGTAGCGGAACAGATGCTCCCCCGGAAGCTCCTCCTGAAAGGCCCGGACAATGTATTTCAGCAGGTTGTCCCCGCACTCTTCCCCGTATATATAATTAAATTCCTTGAACTTATCAATATCAAAGATGGTCAGCGTCATCCTGGACATCACGTCCCTGGGCAGGCTTTTGAAGAACACCGGCAGAAGGTTTCCATTTCCCACGTTCAGCAGCTCATCATAAAACACCGCCTTTCGCAGCTGGCTCTTGGACTGGATCAGGGAGAGGATCGCCGCCAATATGGCCGCCAGCACCATCATCCACAAAAGCCCCATCCCCGTCATCACGTTCCGGCTGATGGCGTTTGCATCCGCAAACACGTCGGCCTCCCTGGCGCAGGTCATCAAAAACCAGTTGTTGATCCCCAGGCGCTCAAAATGAGCGTAGTAGGGATCCCCATCGTATGTAAAGAACCTGTCCCCGCTGTCATCGGGAATGATCCCCGATATGTCGTTGATGTACTCCATCAGGCTGTTGTAATCATGGTTCTCATAATGCCGGGGATAAATGACCACCTCCCCCTGGCAGTTCAGGATAAAATTGTAGCCCTTCCCTCCCATGGAGTTGATGTTCATCCGCTCCGTCAGGTTGCTGGAGCGGTAGGTGGCGGTCAGAACGTACCTCACCTCCCCGTCCAGGTAGATCGGATAGGAGAACACGTTGAGGGCGTACCCGTCCCCGTCCTTGGGGATGTAGCTGGGCGACAGGTGGAACTCCTCGCTCCAGGCATCCTCATAAAGAGGCACCCCCGCCACATCCAGGACCCTCCCGTCGGTCAGGTACAAGGTTTTATCCACATCCATGACGCCCATGTTGTAAAACTCATAATAACCGACGAAATCCTGAAGCTCCCGGAGGATAATGTCCACGTCCTCCACCTCTCTCTTTGACAGCCGGTAGGAGATCATCTCTATAAGCAGCTCCCTGTTGCGGATGGAACGGGAGAGGGAATCCTCATTCAGCTCGCTGATATTGGTAATGCTGTTTACCGCCTGGCTTCTCACAATGTCCATGACGTTGGCATACAATTTGAAATAAATAAAAACAGACAAGCCCAAAAACACGGTCAGTCCCAGCAGCCACAGCCTTCTCTGCGTTTTGCTCATCACAAACTCGCCCCTGATCGCCTTTTCCATAAATATCCTTTCTCCTTTGTCTTTCCATCCTTATCACATAAAACAACATCCAAACATTCCGTACCCCTGCGGATAAAAAGGGTCATTCCATGCAAGATCGATCGGGCCAACGTCCTTCGAGCGCCACATATCCTCACGCCGGAAACGAAAGATGTCTGCGGCTGCCTCCCATGGCCGTCCTGCGGCCAGCAGCTCCGTCTTCTGTAAAATCCGACCAAAAATTCAGTCTAATTTTACCCCCCCCCCCATGCAGATTGTCAACAATATTCTATATTCGTTATGTCTACAATATTCCATAGCCGTCACCGTCCACAGGCCCAAAATCCCCAGCTCACCCTTCGTCTGGATCACGCGCGATCACCTGATAGTCCTCCTTGGAGATGGGCGAGTCCTGGGAGAGGGTAAAAAACTCCTCCAGCCCCTCCGTCACGGCCATGTGCCTGTCCTCTCCCACCAGGATCATCTCAAAGTCCTGGGAATCCCGCCAGAAATCTATGGCCTTTTCCTCCCCCATGACAAAAAGAGCCGTGGACAGGCCGTCGCACAAAAGCCCGCTGTCCGATACGATGGTGACGGAGACAAGGCCCTTCTCTGCGGGACGGCCGGTGACGGGATCCAGAATGTGCCAGTACACCTTGCCGTCTCTCTCAAAGTACCGCTCGTAGCCCCCGGAGGTGACCACCGCCTGGCCATCGACCTTCAAAACACCCACCGTTCCTTCCCCAAAGGGATTTTTGATGGCGATCCTCCACCGGCTCCCATCCGGCTTTCTCCCCAGTGCCTGGACGTTTCCTCCCAAATTGCAAAGAGCGGAGGAAACTCCCCTTTCCCTGAACAGGGAAATGAGGGCGTCGCCGGTGTACCCCTTCGCCACGCCCCCCAGATCCACCTCCATGCCCTCCGGCAGGCGGACGGTACGCTCCTTGGGACGAAGCCTGATCCTGTCATAGCCCACGTGCCCCCGAAGCTCCTGGAGCTCCCCCTCAGAGGGAACCCGGTACTCCCCGGTGGTAAAGCCCCAGGCCCTCACCAGGGGATAAATGGAGATATCCAGGGCCCCGTCCGTGCGCCTGCAAAGCTCCAGGGCCTGGGACAAAATGTCCATGGTCTCCCAGGAAACCTGCTGGTCCTCCCCCTGATTCAGACGGTAAACCTCGCTGTTCTCGTCCGTAGCGGAAAAAAGCTTTTCCAGGCCCAGTATTTTTTCCTCGGCCTCATGGAAAAGCTCTTCCTCCCCATAAATGGTAAGATCCATGACCGTGTCCATGGCAAAGACGGTGCCCGTCCTCTTTTCCTCAGCCCGCTCAGGTCTCCCGCACCCTGCGGGGAAAAGAAGGCAGAGACAAAGGGCGCAGGCGGGGAACAAAGCTCCCTTTTTCATAAGATGCCTCCTGCCAGATCCGGGCCCTTCGCCCCAGGATCCTCCTGCCAATGAAAAACTGCCAAATATCTTTCTGCCATTTCTATCTCTCCTTGCCGCCGGCCGGAGAAGACTTTGTCCTCGCCCTTCCGGCCTTATTTTTCTGTCAGCAGTATAGCACAGTTCCTCGCCCTTTGCCACCTGCTTTCCTTCTCATTTTTCCTCGTCCTCCTCCGCAAGGATCACGTGGGTAAAGGAAATGTCGCAGACGTCCCCCGTTTTTTCATCCTCCATAAAGATCACTGCGGTCTTCATCCTCCGGTATATACCGTTCTTCCCCGCCTGACGGTTCATATAATGAACGATCCCCTTGCCGGAGTCATAGGCCCGCAGAAGGCTTTCCCTTGTGAAGCACTCCAAAAACCCCTGCCGGTCCTCCGGATGAACCAACTTGCATTCCTCCCGCACCAGCTGATCGTAATTTCCCTCATCCCTGGCCCGATGGGATGCGTGGTCCAGATGCTCCATGATGTGATAGGTATTTTTTGTCAGGTTGGCGGAGATCACCATGGGACAGTAGGTGGACACGGCCGTAAGCAGCCGTTTCATCTCCCCCGGGTCAAAGGACTCCAGGCTGGCCAGGCCGGAGGCAGGACGGGGCTGGTAGCTGAAATTTCGTTTTTCCATCTCCGGCACGTACATATGGAAAGCGTTCTTCCCCGTGGCCTTGGTGTAATACAAGGCCAGATCCGCCTGGTGGTACATGGTTTCAAAATCGTCCACCCCCGCCGTTCCCATGGTCCCTCCCACGCTGGCATGTACCGGCCAGTCGTTCAAGGGGCCGATCCGAATCTCATTCAGACGCTTCATAAAGGCGGACAGGGAGCTCCGCAGCCGGTCGATCTCGGGGGCGTTCCGCAGAAGAAGCACAAACTCATCCCCGCCGATACGGCCCATGATGTCGCTCTTTCGGAACTGGGCCTTCATGGAATCCGCAATGGCCTTCAGGGCCCGGTCCCCCTCGGGGTGGCCCAGGGTGTTGTTGATATCCCGCAGATCGTCCAGGTCGATGATCAGGAAGCAGCAGCGCTCCCCGGTACTCAGCTCCATCACCTGGCGGATCAGCGTCTCGGCCACGGCGTGGTTGTAAAGCCTGGTCATGGCGTCCCGCTCCGCCTCGTTCCTCAGATGCTCCCGCTCCCTCATGTCCTCATCCACGTTGCTGATCATCATGGACGCCATCACATCTCCGCTGGAGGGATCGCTCACCATCTGGATCTCCGCCTTATACCACTGGAGGGAACCTTCCATCAAGGTGCGGTACTCCAGCACGCCCTCCCGCTTCCCGGCAAGGAACTGGCCCAGCAGCCGCTCCCGATGGAAAAACTTCCGAAAGCTGGACTGATCCTCCTCGAAGATCCCCTTGCGGGCCATACTTTCCAGAGATTTGCTGTAGGGGCGCCCGCCGGACTCCTCCGCCCAGGAGCCATACCGGCCCTCGGCCTCTATGAGATCCTGGCTAAGGTTCACCTCCATGTAGGCGGTATAATCGTTCATCAGGGCATTCAGCCTGGCATTCCACCGCTGGTAGGCCAGCTCCTTCTCCCGCTTCTCCGTGTTATTGTAAAAGGAAACCACCGCCCGGTAGGGCTTTCCCTCCCGATCCTCCAAAAGGGTGTAATCCAGATGGTACCAGCGCATCTCTCCTCCGGGAAGGGTCAGATGCACGTCATAGCCCCGGCTGGGAAGGCTGCTGTGAATATCCTGGAACATGGTCCTCACCACCTGGATTCCTTCCTCGTCCAGAAGGCCGCTTTTGCAGGCCGCGTTCACATAATCCGAAACCGTATACTCCGCAATACGGCACAGGCTCTTGTCCACGTTGACGGAGGCCTCCCCCGTTCCAATGTCGTACCGCAGGATGCCCGAGGTGCTCTGGTACACCACCGCACTGTACTCCTTGTTGTAAAGACGCAGCTCCTCCTCCAGCCGTTTCTGGTCGGTAATGTCCGTGCAGGTCACCTTGTAAAGCTGCCTTCCCCGCCAGTCCAGAGGCGAAACCTTCACCAGCACCCAGATGCCGCCTGGACGCCTGTACTCCACCGACTCATTGACGCCCTCCCGCAAAAGCTTCACCACGGGGCAGCCCACGCAGGGCTCACCTCTGCCCTGGAACACCTGGTAGCAGATCTGCCCCAAAGGCGCCCGGCCCATGTACCGGCGCAGTGTCTCATTGCAGTAAAGCATCTCAAAGCTTACGGGATCGATGATGTAGATGGGGATCTCCGTGGAATCCAGTGCGGTGCGAAAGTCCTGGGAAAAACAGTCGCCGTAGGGGGCGGCTGCCTCCAGGGCCTCATCCTGAAGCTCACAGGCCTCCGGAGCCGCTTTCCGGGACGCCTCCTGCCCATCAGGAGCCATCTGAACAGCCTCCCGGGACGCCTCCTGCCCATCAAAAACCGCCTGAACGGCCCCCTGAGCTGCCTCCGGGCATTCCTTTTGGGCTTTCTCATCCGACGGGACCTGGCAGGGGTGTTTCCGGCGGTGATATGCCGCATAAACGGCCCCAAGAAGGGCGGCCGCCCCCAGCGTCCACAGGCTTCCCCTGACACCGAAGCTTCCGTAGACTGCGGAGCCCGCCAAAAAGGAAACCGCTCCGACTCCTGCTGCCAGCGCCTTGCCGGAACCATACTCTTTCTTTGTGATCTTTTTCATGCTGTTTTCCATACTGCACCCTCCTCTCATTGGGCTCCTGCCTCAAGGTGTCCTTTACGCAATCGCCCAGACAGCTGGGCGATTACCCCCCCCCGGCTTTTTTCGGGGGCAGAACTGGTGCAGGCATCTCCCTTCCCCGGGCCCCGAACAGGGCAGGAAGGGCAGGGGGGCGCTTCCATCAGTGAAAATGGGGGCTCCGTACCCGCAGGCCCCTAAGACGGTGCGGGAACAGAGCTGGCGTGAAGCGGGATGTGGAGCTTTGCTTCACGAAAAAAGGCATAGCTGCAGGTTTTTACAGTTATGCCTAGGATCGATCTGTCTGTTGTTCTGTTGTGTTTTTCTTTAATCCAAAGATAACAGATGGGGAAGGTAAAGTCAACTGGTTTTTTGGGGGAAGGAGCCTTATGAGGCTGGGAGGATTTTGCTCTGAAAAAAGTGTACGCCCCACAGGGTGTGGGGCGTGTTATTTTTGGGGAAGCTGGCGCAGCTGTTCTTCCAGGGCTTTTTGCTTTGAGATGTCCACGCAGGTGATCTGGATGGAGCTGCGGCCCTGCCAGTGGACGAAGGAGGTATAGAGCATGACCCAGATGCCCTGCATACTGAGAAACTCTTTGGGGGAATCGTCTCCGTCCCGGTAGAGCCTCATGGCGGAGCATTCTTGGCAGGGCTGGCTCAGGCCCCGCATTCTGCGGTAGCACAGCCCTCCCGTGGGATCCGTGCCCAGGGCCTTGCACATGGCCTCGTTGCAGTATCTGACGATGAACCGCTCCGGATCCACGATGTAGGTGGGCAGCCGGTTGCTGTCCAGAAGGCGGCAGACACTCCTGGAAAAGTACCTGGCATTGCCCGAAATCTCCAGTCCCATGCCGGAAACCCTGGGCGCCGTCCTCAAAAGCGTCCGGTAGGCCTCCTCAGGCATCGGCCTGGAATAATAAAAGCCCTGCCCCAGAACACAGCCAAGGCCCACCAGGCTGCGTATCTGCACCGGATTCTCCACGCCCTCGGCGATCACCTTCATGTCCCACTTCTTGGCCATGGCGGCGGTGGAGCGGATCACGTCCTCGATCCTGGCATTCCCCAGGCCATCCACAAAGGACTTGTCCAGCTTCACCGTGTCAAAGCTGTTGGAGGCCAGGGCGTTTGGCCCTGAGACTCCCACGCCGTAGTCGTCCATATCCACCTGGCACCCCAGGGAGTGGATGTAGGTCACGATCGTCTTTAGGGGAATGCTGTCCTCGTAGAGGGCGCTCTCCGTGATCTCAAAGGACAGCAAAGTAGGATCGATCCCTGATTCCTTCACGATGGATTCGATCTTGGACAGAATGTCCGGGTGGCGCAGGTGAACCCGGGAAAGGTTCACCGACACCGGCTTCACATGGATGCCCTCAGACTGCATCTCCCGCATCTGGCGGCACACGCCCCTTAAAATGGTCTCATCCAGCAGAATGACCTGGCGGCTCTGCTCGAAGCAGGGGATGAACTCCCCGGGGCTGATCACCGTCCCGTCGTCCTTTACCCACCTGGCCAGAGCCTCCGCACCTATGATCTCGCCGGTGATCATATTGTACTTGGGCTGGTAATACACCCGAAACTCATTGTTTTGCAGGGCCGTGGGAAAGCTGGTCTCCATCTCCATGTACCGGACCCGCTTATGGCGTATCTCATCGTCATAGAAGGCATAATGCCGGATATGGTTGCCCTTGACGACCCCTCTTGCGATCAGCGCATCGCTGAGGATCCTCTGCAGGGGCTCCCCCTCCTGGATCTTTCGGATGCCCATGGAGACGTCGAAGGGCTGCACCTCCCCCCGGTCGATGTCCCCCTTGAACCTTTCCATGAGCCGTTCGATCTTTCCCTCAAAGACCTTCTGATCCTGGCACCTGTCCAGGGTGATAAAATAGTCCGAAAAATAGCGAAACAGATAAATCTCGGGAAAATCCTCCCGGAACACCTGGACAATATACTGCAAGAGCCGGTCTCCCGCCTCCTCCCCGTAGATATAGTTGAACTCCTTGAACCGGTCAATGTCAAAGATCACCAGATACATATCCTTCCGGATCTTGGGGGACAGCTTTTTGAAGGTCACGGCCAAAGCGTTTCCATTGCCGATACCCAGCAGGCCGTCATAAAAGGCAAAGTTTCGCCGCTCCCTGTTGGTACGGAAAATGGTGCCGAACATGATAATGATACCCAAAAGGATGAAGAACCACATCAAAACGATGGCCACCGTGCCGTTTCGAATGATCACATGCAGGCCTGCAAAGGCGTCCGCCCTTCTGGCGCAGGTCATCAGGTACCAGTCGTTGACCTCCAATTTTTCAAAGTGCGCATAATAGCGCTCCCCTTTGTATTGGAAATAGCCATCCCCGCTTTCCTGGGGGATGATCTCTGGACCGTCGTCCAGGAAATTCATCAGGTCATTGTAGGTCTCATCCTCATAATCCTGCGGAAAGATCACCACCTTCCCCTGGCTGTTCATGATGAATGTGTAGCCCGTTCCCCTGAGGGAGGTGGTGTTCATCCGCTCCGTCAGATTCCTGGAATAATAGGTGGCCAAAATATGGTACCTCTTCCCGCTTTTCAGGTACAGAGGATAGGAAAAAATGTTTACCATGTACTTGCCGCCGTCCAGGGGCTGGTAGCTCTCGGAAATATAAAAATCGTCCGACCGCACCTCATCAATAAAGGTCAAATCCGATGCGTCCAACACCTTGCTGTCCGTCGTATAAAGCCGGTCCTTTTCGTCCAGGATTCCCATGTTGCTGAAGCCATAAGAGCCTGCATAGGCCACCAGCTCCCGAAGGATCGCATCCACGTCCTCAATATTCCTCTCCACCACCCGGTCGGCGATCGCCCTCATCAGGACCTTTCGATTCACAATGGCCCTGGAGATGGAATCCTCATTCAGCTGACTGACGTTGGCCACGTTGCTGGTCACCTGCTTCACGATCACCGATCTCGTACTGAAATACAAGCCAAAGCAGGCCAGGACCGTCGCACCCAAAAATACTGCCAATCCCACGCCCAGCCGAAGCCTCAGCTTTTTATCTAGTCCAAACTCATCCTTTAGTAGCTTTTCCATACCTTCCTCCCCATGTCCCTCCAAACGCTATCTTCCCCGGTACCGCCGTGCCGGTCTATGGTAGCCTCCCCCCAAAGAACCATAGACCGGATGGATGCATGGTTCCCAACCCGGTCTGTCTGAAATCCGTAGCGATCATATCCCATTTTAAATGCTCATTTAATAATACCCCCCCCCCATACAAATAGTCAATATGTTTCATAAAGATTCTTCTATATACAAGCTTTATACAATTTCCTTGGTGGCTATCATGTCCACCCCGGTGCCGGCCACGTTGGCCTTGACCACCTCTCCTATATGGACGGGAGCCAAAACCGACACCCCGGCAATGTCCTCCATCACCGCAAAGATCCTGTCCTTGGGGATGTCTCCCGCAGTCTTACAGGGGACTGCCGCCGCTCCGGTGCGGCTCCCCGTCACCCGGACGGTGGAGGTGACCACCCTGGTCGGATTGGTCACCTCCTTCCGGGCGTAGGCGTCCCCCCGGGGACAGATGTTTCCTTCCACGAAAATGTTCTCCAGCCCCATGGTCACCTTCAGGGAGCAGCCCATGGGACAGCCGATACAGGTCAGATTTTTTATTTCCATATCTATGCCTCCTCAACCCTGATGGTGATGCCGGAAAGGCCGGGATGGTTTTCAAACATGGACCTTTTCAGTCTCACCTCTTCCATCTCACCGGGCGCCATCACGGGGCGCTTCCGGTGGATCACCCGCTGATCGTCAAAATAAACATTGATATACCGGTCCTTCATGACGCTCCCCACACGGAAGCGTACCGTGGCCTCCTCCCCCACCCTGGAGGGGGAGATGAAGGTGGGAACCGTGTACCGGGGGCCTCCCTCAAAGGCGATCTGGATGGGGCTTTCCTCTCTCGCCCCCTCCCCCCGGACGTAGGCGGCAGCGGCCCGTCCCGCCCTGGCCGCCTCCTGGGAGACAAAGTCCACCAGGTCGTGGACGTGGAGCACGTTCCCCGCGGCGAACACCCCGGGAATGGAGGTCTCCAGGCTCTCATCCACCACGGGACCGTTTGTCACGGGGCTGATTCTGGCTCCCATCTCCCGGGAAAGCTCGTTCTCCGGGATCAGGCCGCAGGACAAAAGCAGGGTGTCACAGTCATAATGCTCCTCCGTTCCGGCCATGGGACGTCCCCGGTCGTCCACCTGTGCGATGGTCACTCCGGTGACCCTCTCCTTTCCCTGGATGTCCACCACCGTGTGGCTCAGCTTCAGAGGAATGCCAAAATCGTCCAAGCACTGGACGATGTTCCGCTTCAGTCCTCCGGAGTAGGGCATCAGCTCTGCCACCACCTTGACCTTGGCTCCCTCCAGAGTCATACGGCGGGCCATGATCAGGCCGATGTCCCCGGAGCCCAGAATGACCACCTCCCGTCCAGGCAGAAAGCCCTCCATGTTCACCAAGCGCTGGGCCGTCCCTGCGGAAAAGATCCCCGCCGGACGGAAGCCTGGAATGTTCAGGGCTCCCCGGCTTCTCTCCCGGCAGCCCATGGCCAGGACAATGGCCTTTGCCTGGATCTCAAAAAGCCCGTCCCTCCGGTTCACGGCGGTGACCACCTTATCCGGGCTAAGACTAAGGACCATGGTGTCCAGCCTGTATTCAATCCCCCGCTCCCGTACCATATCAATAAACCGCTGCGCATACTCCGGCCCGGTCAGCTCCTGGCCGAAGGTGTGCAGGCCGAAGCCATTGTGGATGCATTGATTCAGGATCCCTCCCAGCTCCCGATCCCGCTCCAGAATCAGGATGCTGCGGGCCCCCGCGTCATAGGCGCTGGCGGCAGCCGCCAGACCCGCCGGCCCGCCTCCAACGATCACCATATCATAATTCAACATATCTTATATTTTCCCCTTTCATGGCGCACTGGCCGCACAGGCGCCCACATCACCGTCATCATCCGCCCTTTTCCCGAGTTCACTGACAGGAAGTCCCTTCCTGGCAGACCTCCTTCGTGACCCCTGCGATGATCCGAGAATCTCCGCCGCTCTTGGTGATCTCCCGGATATCCACCTGCAGCTCCCGTGCCAGGATCTCCATGACCCTGGGACTGCAAAAGCCGGACTGACAGCGGCCCATCCCGGCCCGGACCCGGCGCTTTACCCCGTCCAGGCTCTTCGCCCCCAGGGGACGGCGGATGGCGTCTATGATCTCTCCCTCCGTGACCCTCTCGCACCGGCAGATGATCTGGCCGTAAGCCGGCTCCCTGCGGATGAGGGCCTGGTACTCCTCCCTGCTCAGGGTATCTGGATCCAGGATCCCCTTCCTGGTGGGGACGAAATCCAGCTTTTCCGAAAGGGACAGCTTCTCCCTCACCATTTCCGCCACGGCCTGTCCGATGGCCGGAGCGGAGGACAGGCCTGGGGACTCGATGCCGGCACAGTCAAAAAATCCAGGTGCGTCCGACGCCTCCCCCACAAGGAACTCATGCCCCTCCTCATGGGCCCTGAGTCCGGCAAAGCTGGTGATCACCTGGCGGACGGGCAGGCCCTCCACCAGGGCGGAGGCCTTCTCCCGAATCATCTCCAGACCCTCCGCCGTGGTATTGACTCCTTCCCTGTCCTCAATGTCAAAGGCGGTGGGTCCCACGATGGTGTTCCCGTGGACCGTGGGGCTCACCAGGACCCCCTTGCCCATCTGGCCCGGGAGCTGGAATATGGTGCTTTCCACAAACCCGCAGGTTTCTTTATCCAGGAGAAAATAATCCCCCCTTCGGGGCGTGATATGCAGCTTATGGCTGCTGACCATATTGTGGAAGCGGTCGCTGTACACGCCTGCCGCATTGACCACGCAGGCGCTGCGGATGCTTCCCCCATCCGTCTCCAGCCTCCAGCCTTCCTCCTCTTTTTGGATCCCCAAAACCTGGGTGCAGAACCGAAATTCCACGCCGTTGGCATAAGCATTCTCGGCCATGGCGATGGTCATAAGAAAGGGACAGACGATGCCTCCCGTAGGCGCCCACAGGGCGCAGACGGCCTTCTCCGAAACGTGGGGCTCCTTTTTTCGCAGCTCCTCCCGCTCCATGATCCGAAGCCCCTCCACCCCGTTTTTGATTCCATTCTCATAGAGCGCCTCCAGCCTGGGGCGATCCTCCTCCCTCAGACAGAGGACGATGCTCCCGTTCTGCCGGTAAGGAAAATCCAGCTCCCTGGCAAGGGCCGGCATCATCTTGCTTCCCGCCACGTTATATCTGGCCTTCAGGGAATTTTCCCTGGCGTCAAACCCTGCGTGGACGATGGCGCTGTTCGCCTTCGATGTCCCGCAGCAGACATCCTCCTCCTTTTCCACCACACACACCCGGGCGTGATACCGGCTCAGGTATCTTGCCACCGATGAGCCGATCACGCCGGCGCCGATCACAACAACGTCATACATTTTGACAACCTCTTTTTTTTTTTACTTTTTTGCTGCGGCGATCCCTCCAGGCTCTCCTTCATCCAGAAGCCTCCGTCCACGAGAATGGGGCAAAAAAACCGTCGCAAATTTGCACCATTGCAGTATAGCATATCCCAGGGGACAGGGACAAGAAGGTGTGGATTCATTTAACATGGTTTTAACATAAGGGTGTGTTTTCCAGGGGCTGGCCCATCACGTCCTGCCTGTCAGACCCTTCCCACCAATAAAAGACCCGCCAGACCGTAATAAGTGATCACGGCGATCAGGTCGTTGACCGTGGTGATCAGCGGACCGGAGGCCACTGCCGGATCCACCTTGATCCTGTGGAAAAAGATGGGGATGACGGTACCCGTAAGGCTGGACACCACCATGGCCAAAAGCAAGGCCAGGCCCACGCAGGCCGACACGTGAAGGCCAGCCCCCCATCCATAGCCCTTCAGAAGGTGCAGGTAAGCCCCCACGAAGGCAAAGGTCAAACTTCCGATCAAAAGTCCGTTGGCGGCTCCGATGCGCATCTCCTTCAGGATGAACCGAAGCTTATCCTTCCCGCACACATGATCCTCCATCAACACCCGGATGGTCACGGCCAGGGACTGGGTCCCCACGTTTCCCGCCATGTCCAGGATCAGCGACTGAAAGCAGATCACCACGGCCACCTGGGACACGATGGCCTCGAAGGCCCCCACCACGCTGGAAACTCCCATTCCCAAAAAGAGCAGCAGGATCAGCCACGGCAGCCTTTTCTTCATGCTGTCCAGAAGCTTCTCCCTTAGGTCCTCCTCCTCCGTCAGGCCTGCCAGCTTCGCATAATCGTCTCCCAGCTCGTCGTCCACCGCCTCCACAATGTCCTGGGAGGTGATGATGCCGATGATCCTCCGGTGATCGTCCAGCACCGGAAAGGAATCCTCCGCATAGTCCTTCAGCCTCTCGATCACGTCGCTGATGGCCACCCTTGCGTCCAAGGCAGGATAATTGGTGCTGATCACGTCGGTGAGGGGCGTGTGCTCCCTGGCGATGATCAGGTCCCTCAGATCGATGGCCCCGAAATAAGTACAGTCCTCCTTCTCCACGTAAATGGTGCTGATATTGTCGTTTTCCTTCGCCTGGGCTATGACCGCCCTCATGGCCTCCTTCACGGTAAAATCCCTGCGGATCTTGACGAAGTTGGTGGTCATCATGCTTCCGATCTCCTCCTCGTCGTAGGAGGTGATGAGACGCACGGCCTCCGATGCGGACTTCTCCATCAGGGAGAGCAGCTCCTCCTTCGTCTGGCTGCTCTCAATATCCTCGAAGGCGTCCACCGCGTCGTCCGCATCCATGTTCTCCAGCACATCCGCCGCCTGCTCCCGGGACAATTCCTCCAGGTACTCCGACACGTCGTCCATGTATGCAAAGATTTCTGATACCCTTTCCACCCCCAGGATCCTGTACAGCTTGATCCTGGTCTCCTTCTCCAGCTCCTGCAGGGTATCTGCGATATCGTTCTCATGATAGCCCTTCAGCTGCTCCCGGATCCAACTGGGAGCCGCATTCGACTCTGCGATCCTTTTGATCTGCTGGATTCTCTCGTTGATCATTTTTTTGTCCCTCCATTCTCTTTCGCAGACTGCCTGCGGGATCGCCGCAAACAGAAAAAATGGCATAAAAATACCATCGGCGCTTGTGGACGATGGCAAAGGACGCATCTATATGAGCACGAAAAACCAGGTCGCACTTATTTTCCTCGTGCAACCGCATCATACCATACACCCAATGCCTCGTCGTGACGACTTCGACAACTGCCGTCCATTGTATCCATACAGCTGCACTCCCTTCTTCCCAAAAATTTGTTTCATTTTACTATATTTCCCTCAAAAAATCAAGAACCTCTCCCCCATTTCACCAAAAAAACCGGAGGCAGCCTTCCCCATTTTGGGAAAGGTCCCTCCGGCCCTTTGATCTATTTTTCGTTGGGTCCCTTCGGCCCTCCGGCCTTCAGCAGGGCCCGATACTCTCTCTCCGGCAAAGGCCTGGAGTAGTAAAAGCCCTGGGCGTAAAAGCAGCCCAGCTCCATCAGGCGATCCGCCTGGCTCTGCTCCTCCACGCCCTCCACCAGGATCTTCATTCCCCACTTCCTGGCCAAAAAGGCGGTGGATCTGATCACGTCCTCCACCCGCTCGTTTCCCAGCCCGTCCGCCAGGGACTTGTCCAGCTTTACCACGTCAAAGCTGTTCTTGGCAAGAGAGTTCGGCCCGGATACCCCCACGCCGTAATCGTCCATCTCCACCTTGCAGCCCATGGCGTGAAGGCTGTCCACGATGGTCTTTAAAGGAATGCTGTCCTCGTACAGCACGGTCTCCGTCACCTCAAAGGAAAGCAGGGAGGGATCCACGCCGGACCGGCGGATGATGTCCTGGATCTTTTCCAGGATCCCCGGATTCCTCAGATGGATCCGGGACAGGTTCACCGACACCCGTCTCACCTCCAGGCCCTCCCTCTCCATCTCCTTCATCTGACTACACACCTGTCTGAGGATCTCCTCGTCCAGCCGGATGATCTGGCGGCTGGCCTCCAGGCAGGGGATGAAGTCTCCAGGAGAGACGATCCTGCCGTCGGGCTTGATCCACCGGGCCAGAGCCTCCGCCCCGATGATCTTCCCCGTCCGCATGTCGAACTTTGGCTGGTAGTACACCTGAAATTCCTTCCCCCGAAGGGCGGCGGAAAAGCTGGATTCCATCTCCATGTAGGAAAGCCGCCGGTTGCGGATGCCCTCATCGTAAAAGGCGTAAGAGCGGAGATAGCTGCCCTTCACCGTCCCTCTGGCCACCAGGGCGTCGCTGATCACCAGCTGCAGGGACTCTCCCGGCTGGATCCGCCTCACCCCGCCGGAGATCCCAAAGGGCTGGATGATTCCTGCCTCCCGGTCCCTTTGGAACCTTTCCAGGACGGCGTCCAGCTTTCTCTCATAATCTCTGTGGCTTTTGCCCACATCCAGCGCCACGAAGTAGTCAGACATATAGCGGAACAGATAGCTGTCCGGTTCCACCTCCTGGAAGACCCGGGCAATGTACTCCAAAAGCCTGTCTCCGCTCCCGCTGCCGTAAATGTAATTAAATTCCTTAAACTTGTCAATGTCGAAAACCACCAGGTACATCTGCTCCAGAACCTGGCGGGGAAGCTTCTCGTACACCACCGAAAGCGCCCGCTTGTTGGGAATGTTCAGAAGATCGTCGTAGAACGTCTCCTTCGTCCTTCTCAGCCGGGTGCGCCGCACATAACTAAAATGATAGCCCAGCCCCAGAAGGATGCAGAGCCACAGCGCCCCCACGGAGGCATACACGATCCACATGATGGACCGGGCGTCGGCAAACACGTCCGCCTGCCTCACGCAGGTCATAAGGATCCAGCCATTGATGCCCAGCTCCTCGAAATGAGCGAAATAAGACCTGCCCTTGTAGGAAAAGGTACTGTCGCCGCCGGCGGTCGGTATGATCTCCGGGTTGTGATTGATGTGCTCCATCAATGCGTTGTAAGCCTCATTCTCATAATGGCGGGGATAAATGGCCAGTCCTCCCTGGCCGTTCAGAAGAAAGGTACATCCCTTCCCTCCCATGGCCGAAAGGTTCATCCGCTCCGTCAGCCTGATGGAATAATAATTGGCGATGAGGACATACCGAAGCTCTCCTCCAAAGCAGACAGGATAGGAAAGGGTGTTCACCATGTATTCGCCGCCGCTGTAGGGGGGATGGCTTTCCGTCAGATGGAACTGGTCGTCCCAAACCTCCTCCGCCACCGGCAGACCGGAGGCGTCCAAAGAGGTCCCGTCGGTAAAATAGGCCATCCTGCTTTGATCCATGAATCCGATCTTGAACAGATCGAAGGAGCGGCCAAAATCCTCCAGCTCTCTCAGGATCGCCTCCCCATCCTCCTCTTCACTCTCCTCCAGCCGAACGGAAAGAGTCTCCAAAAGGGCCCGCAGGTTCATAAGGGATCCAGACACAGAATCCTTGTTCAGCTGACTGATGTTGGTGATGCTGCGGGCGGCCTGACGGCTGACGATGCCCTTGGTGGAGGAATAAATGCCAAAGCAAAAAACGATGGACAAAATATAAAACGCTGCCATCCCAATGGCGATACCGATCAGGTCCCTTCTGCTCAGAGATAACTCCTTTTTCAATATCCGGTCCGTTTGATTCATATCTGAATGCTCCTTCCCCAGAAACTTCCTATGGTCATGTACGAACAAAAGAACGACCCGATTCGGACTGCGCCGGGAAAAGCCGACGACCGTTATGAAAATGCACCGTTATTTATGTCCCTCAAGATTAGTATAGGCGTTTATATTATAGTACCCCCCCCCCTAAAATGTCAACCAAAAACCGACCTGCATTTTACCGCAGGCCGGCTTATCATTGCTGTCTCCACCCCTCATTTATTCAGGCTTTTCCTCCTTTTTCGGCCGGAGGATGGGGCTTAACAGCATGGGGTTGTTCATGTATTTGCCGTTAAAGGCCTCCACCGTCATGGGCTTGTCGTAATAGAAGCCCTGCACGTAGCCGCAGCCCAGCATCCGGGCTGCATCCAGCTGCTCCTTCGTCTCCACGCCCTCAGCCACACAGCTGATCCGATTGTCCATGCAGGTATTGGAGATGGCCCTTGTCATCTCCCTGGCTCCCTCGCTGGTGCCAAGGTCCACCATCAGGCTGTGGTCGATCTTCACCGTGTCAAACCGGATGCGGCTCAGGATCTTCGTATTCTCCTTGTCCACTCCCATGTCGTCCACGGCGAACTCCGCCCCGAACTCCCGCATCTGCTCCATGATCACCGCCAGCCTGTCATAATGCTCCTCCCCGATGTTCTGGGGCAGCTCGATCTGGATCTTGCGCTGGTCCAGCTGGGGATACCGGCTCCTGGTAGCCAAAAAGGAGGCCACGATGGTGGGATCCAGTATGGTTTCCCTGGAAAAGTTCACAGACAGGGGAATCTCCTGGAACCGTCTCTCCCTCCAGTCCTCCATGATCACAAAGGCCTTGTCCAGGACAAAGAGATCCAGATTTCGGATGGTATGGCCATGCTCCATGCGCTTCAAAAATCTGCGGGGCAGGATCACCTCCCCGTTTTTCCCCAGCCCCCTCACAAGGAGCTCCGCCCCCACCACGGTGGTGGCATTCATATCGAAAACCGGCTGTATGTAAACGGTAAAGCCGCAGTCCTCCACCGGAGCGTCCTCCGAATCCTCGACCTGGCTTTTCAGGTATTTGTCCATGTCCAGGATCCTTCTCCGGGTGCCCGCCTTTGGCATCTCCATGAGCACCCTTCTGGTAAAGGTGTCCTCCGTCCACCGGAAGTTCACCACCACGTGCTCCCCGTACCGCCGGTTAAAGGCGGTTCTGAGGCTCTTGAACCGCTCCTCCACGTACGACTTTTCCACGTTGGGGAGGACGGCGATAAACTCGTTGTCCCACGTCCGGTACAAGGCCCGGTCCCCCAGCGTCTCCGCCAGGGTATCTGCCGTGTAGCGGAGCATCCCCTGTCCGTACTCAAACCCATGATGACTGTTCAAAATGGACAGTCTGGGGATCTTTACCAAAAAGACCGCCATGCTGGTGTATTTCGGTGACAAAAAGCTGGGGATGGCCTCAATATACTCCATCAGGTTGGGCAGTCCCTCCAGCCTGCTCCTGTTGTTCAGGGACACATTCTCCCCGTGGACCTTTACCCGCAGCTTCTGGTTCTTGATGTAGGGCAAAAGCTTGTGGAGCAGGGCGTACCCGTCCTCCGCCCTTCTGGGGTTCTCCAGGCAGAGAAAATCCGTCACCGTGTAAGCCCTCTCCGAAAAGCGCAGCGGAAAGATGCAGTAGGTCCAGGTCTCCTCCCCGCCGTCAGCTCCCCCCTTGGCCCTGGCCGAATAGCACAGCGGCTTCTTCTCGATGGAGCACCGGGTCAGCAGCTGCAGCTTGTCAATGCTGGTGCGGGAGATCAGGATGCTGATGGTCTCCAGATAAGGCCGTTTCCACTCACTGAATACCTCGATGTCCTTGTTGGTATTCTCCAGGGAGAGCACGTAGATCCTGTCCGCCTGATAATTCTCCCCCAGCCGCTGGAACAAGGTCATCAGCCCCTTCTCCGGGGTGACTCCCAAAAGCATGTCGGAAAGGCAGTCGGAAAACAGCTGCTGCTCCTTCAAGGTGAGCATATCCTCCAGCGGACTTAAAACGGCGATCTCCTTCTCAAAATCCCCCCGGGAAAAAGCGCTCTTTTCGCGCCCTTCCCCCTTATCATGGTGGAAAACGATCTTGTCCTCATGGAGATCCCTGTAATTATCCGATATCACCCTGCATATGGAACAGAGGCCGTTGTAGCTGGCATTTTTCAGGGGCAGGCAGACCACGGCCGCCAAAAAATACACATCGTGGATGGGCATCACGTCCGAGAGGAGGAGCCTGCTGTAATTGATGGCCATTTCCAGCAGCCTGCTGAGATCCGTGGAGGAGTGCACGTCGGGGAAAAAGAAAAGATAGTGCTCGTCGTCCGCCTTTGCGGCCATGCAGCGGGTACCCAGGGTATAGGACAGCATGTTGATGATGTAGACCCTGGAGCTCGCCGCCTTCTCCCCATCCTCCCCAAAAATCCGCTCCAGTCCGTCCAGCCTCACCAAAACGGCTCCGCAAAGCTCCCTGGAGGCATCCGCTCTCATCCCCTTCAGGATCTCCCTCAGGACGGAGGGGGTGTAGAGATTGGTCCTCTGGTTCCTGATTTCCTTCTGGGAGGACAGGCATTCCCAGTTGTGCCTGTCGTCACATTTGTTGATCCTCAGCCTCACCAGGATGTCCTCGTCCAGCGTCTTTTTGTACAGGTTCATGGCAAGGGTCACCCACTCGATGTACCCGGCGCTGTCCACCCGCCTGTACTCCACAAAAAGCCAATACTCCCCTCTCCGGTAAAGCTCCTTCAGATTCCCCCTGGAAAAGAAGCCTGCAAACCTTACCTTGTCTCCCTTGTCGCAGATCTTGCTTCCCTCGTTCACAATAAAGTAAGCGATCTTTTTGTTCTGGTACTCCCGCTCCTGAAAGCTTCCCTCCACCCATATCTTGGTCACGTAATCCTTCGAGACGTTTGCGTCCAGCTTGACCACCAGCCCGTCGATCACGGGAACCGGGACCGCATTTCTTCTGGCAAAGGGCGTCTTTTCGTCCTGCACGTCCTCATTCAGGGGCGTCACGATCCCCATCACCTTGTAGGAGGCGCCGCTCATCCCTCCCTGCACGTGGTAGGAGAAGGTGCCCCACACATACTCCATCCCGTCCCCTGACCGGACCAGCGCATTGCAGTACCCCTGAAGCCTTCCGGTGAAGATCCCCGCCGCAAACTTCATGAACCGGTCCGCCGACTCCGGTGAGATCCAGCCGGAGCTGATCGCATCATGGGGAAACTTCAAAACCCCGGGAGGGATCTCCATAAAGACGTGGCTGTCGTCATAGAACTGAAACTCCTTGGTGACCAGGTCCACCTCCCACCCGGTCTGATCCCCGCCTCCCACCAAAAACCCTCTGCCCCGTCTCCTGCCAAAGCTCTTTCTGGGGGCCTCCAGCACATTGGACAGGTTCAGAAGGATGCACCTGGTACCCTCATACTCGGCGGCGGAGGCGTTCAGCTTGTTGTAGACCCAGTCTCCCAGGGAGGATTTCAGACGGATCTGGACGGACAGGTCCTTGTTCGCCGCCAGATCGCCCGCAGCCGAGCGAAACTCCGGCAGATCCTCCGGGTGCATGTGCTCCGTGAGCATCTCCCCCACGATCTCATGCTCCTCCATCCCCAGCATCCTGCAGAATGCGCCGTCCGCATGGAGCACCCTGGCCGTCTCGGCGCCGTCGATGTAGACGACGCTGTTGTAGGAATAATGCGCCCCGCCCGTGGCCTTTATGACCAGGGAATCATGGGACTCTCCCTTCTCCGATCCGCCCAGCCCGATCCGGTCGCTCTCGCAGATATAATACTGGTTCTTTCCCCTTTGCTTCGCCTGATAAAGGGCTCTGTCCGCCATACGGTACATCGCCTGGAAGGTGGTGTCTGAATCCGTGGAAAAATAAATGCCTACGCTGGAGGATATGGTCACCTGCTTGGTGTCTCCCACCGTCAGCTGGAGATGCTGGCAGATATCGGAGCCCTTCTGCCTCGCCAGCCGCTTCGTCACGTTTCCGTAAAGGAAGACGATATATTCGTCGCCTCCCAGGCGGGCCACCACGTCCCCCGGCCGGAACAGTCCACTCAGGATATTGGCCGCCGTGCAGATCACCTTGTCCCCGGTCTGGTGCCCCAGAGTATCGTTCACCATCTTAAAATTGTCCAGGTCAACGATGATCAGCATACAGTTCTCACCATCCCGCAGCTGCCCAAGGATGTTCTCGATGTATATTTCCGCCGCTCCCCGGTTCAGAAGACCAGTCACATAGTCCCGGTACGCAGCGTCTTTTAATTTTTCGATCTGGTCTGCCAGTTCAAAAGATCCCTTCCTGTCCGCCATACGGTTTCCCCCATCGTTTATTTCCAAATCTACTTTCATTTTACCCCCCCCCCTATAATTTGTCAATGTTCCACAAAAAACATCGGGATTATTTCCACAAAATAA
>JAUNJL010000045.1 GCA_030533315.1 Eubacteriales bacterium | reverse complement strand
CAGGAGGACAGCCAAAATCCGACAGAATATTTATGCCTATTGCAAAACCTGACCAAACGCCTTACAATAGAGGGGACGGAGACCTGCTGCTCGAGCAGGAGCTCTAGTATAAAGAATGGACGGGAATTATGAAGAAAAAACAACAAGAACTAAATCTAACATCAGGGCCAATTTTGCAAACCCTTGCAAGGCTGGCCCTTCCTATTATGGCCTCCTCCTTTTTGGGGACGGCCTACAACATCACAGACATGGTCTGGATCGGCACTCTGGGATCGAAAGCGGTGGCAGGCGTCGGCGTGGGAGGCATGTATGTCTGGCTCTCCCAGGGCCTGGTCGCCCTTGCCCGCATGGGCGGGCAGGTCAACGTGGCCCAATGCCTGGGGCGGGGAGACAAAAAAGAGGCGTCCTCCTTTTCCACCGCAGCCCTGCAGCTCACCATTTTGTTTGCCCTGCTTTTCTCCACGGTCTGCCTGGTGTTCACAAAGCCTCTCCTTGGCTTTTTCCATCTGACGGACGCCCAAACCTATGAATATGCCAGGGTCTACACCCTGATCACCTGCGGGCTCATCATTTTTTCCTACCTGACCCTGACCCTCACCGGTCTTTATACCGCCCAGGGGGACTCCAAGACGCCCCTCCTGGCCAACCTTTTCGGTCTTCTGACCAACATGGTGATGGATCCCCTTTTAATCCTGGGCATAGGGCCCCTTCCCCGCCTGGAGGTCATGGGCGCCGCCATCGCCACCGTATCCGCCCAGTTTCTAGTGTTCTTAATCCTGGCGCTGAACATCCGCCGCACCCCGGCAGAGAAGAAGGTCATCACGGGGGCGGGGCTGTTCCGGCCCCTGCCCGGCGCCTTTTACCGGAAAATCTTCCAGATCGGCGCCCCCTCGGCCCTTCAGAACAGCCTCTACTGCATGATCTCCATGTTGCTGACCAGGATGGTCTCCAGCTTCGGACCCGGTGCCATCGCCACCCAGAGGGTAGGCGGCCAGATCGAGTCCATCTCCTGGAATACGGCAGAAGGCTTCGGAACCGCCTTAAACGCCTTTATGGGCCAAAACTATGGGGCAAAAAAGACCGACCGCATCCAAAAGGGATATCAGGCCGCATTCCGGCTGATGGCGGTGTGGGGCGTTCTGGTCACCGCAGTGTTCGTCCTTTTGCCGGAACCCATCTCCCGCCTCTTTTTCCACGAGGAGGATGTCATTCAGATCGCGGTAAATTACCTGATCATCCTGGGCTTCGGTGAAGCCTTTATGATCATCGAGCTCATGACGGTGGGCGCCCTTTCCGGGCTGGGAAAAACGACGCTCTGCAGCCTGATCAGCATCCTGCTCACAGGCGCCCGGATCCCCCTGGCCCTGCTTCTTTCTCATTTCGGCATGGGGCTGTCCGGCGTATGGTGGGCTCTGACCATCTCCAGCATCGCCAAGGGCGTGGTCTTTTACATCACCTTCCAGAGGATAAGCCGCCGTCTGGATAGAGCCTGGAAATGACAATGCCCACCGACTCCCGGGCCCCTTCCCGGAGAAAGGATACGTGTTTTCATATGACAAAAAAACAACTTGCCCTTGAGGTGATCCAGCGTCTGCGCCAGGAATACCCGGACGCAGACTGTACCCTGGACTACGACCATGCCTGGAAGCTGCTGGTGAGCGTCCGTCTGGCCGCCCAGTGTACAGATGCCAGAGTCAACGTGGTGGTACAGGAGCTGTTCGAAAAATACCCCAGCGTAGCCGCTCTGGCCGCCGCATCCCCAGAGGAGATCGAGGCCATCGTAAAGCCCTGCGGCCTGGGAAAAAGCAAGGCCCGGGACATCAGCGCCTGTATGCGCATCCTCCATCAGGAATACGACGGTCAGGTACCTGAGGACTTTGACGCCCTCCTGAAGCTCCCCGGCGTAGGCCGAAAAAGCGCAAACCTGATCATGGGAGACGTGTTTGGCAAGCCCGCCATCGTCACCGACACCCACTGCATCCGCCTCTGCAACCGCATCGGGCTGGTGGACGACATCAAGGATCCAAAAAAGGTGGAAATGGCCCTCTGGAAGATTATCCCTCCCCAGGAGGGCAACGATTTCTGCCACCGCCTCGTGTACCATGGCCGGGAAGTCTGCACCGCCCGCACCAAGCCCCATTGCGACAAATGCTGCCTTTTTGACATCTGCATGCAAAGAGGAATCTAAATCTGGCCTCACGCCCCGTGCAAAAGGCCATTCCCCTGGGGCGCTTCCCTAAGATTTATAACGAAAAACATCAATAGATATTGAAAAACGAGAAAGAATATTGTATAATCTACACAATCCGAGTCCTGTAAAGAGGAAGCAGGACCAGCCGGGGTTTCCCCGGCGAGGGTGTTGACCGCTTGAATCAATGCCTCCCGTGTTTGGAAAGGATTAGCATCAGAAGCATCGTGTACTTTGCAAGGGAGGTATTTATATGACGACATCTTACAATGGAAAAATGGCGCGCATCAACCTGACCACCGGTGAGATCCGCGTGGAGGATCTGGATTTTGAGCTGGCCAAGAAATTTATCGGCGGGCGGGGACTTGGAACGAAAATGCTTTATGACGAAGGGATCGCAAAGGTGGATCCTCTGTCACCGGAAAACAAGCTGATCTACCTTACGGGACCCATGACTGGTACTGCATCACCCACGGCGGGCCGGTACATGGTCGTGACAAAATCACCGCTTACAGGCATGATCGCCAGCTCCAACTCCGGCGGCAAATGGGGCGGCAAGCTGAAGTATGCCGGCTGGGACGCCCTCATCGTGGAAGGAAAGTCCGAGAAGCCCGTGTACATCAACGTGGAGGACGAGAAGATCCAGCTTTTGGATGCCGCTCCCTACCTTGGAATGAAGAGCGAGGAGGTGGATGACGCCCTGAAAAAGGCACATCCCCAGTGCTCCGTTCTGAACATCGGCCCGGCGGGAGAGCATCTCTCCCTCTTAGCAGCCATCATGAACGACAAGGATCGGGCAGCCGGCCGAAGCGGCGTCGGAGCCGTCATGGGCTCCAAGAACCTGAAGGCCATCACCGTGACGGCCTCCCGGAAGGTGATCCCTCCCTTCGATGCCGACGCACTGAAGGAGGCCTCAAGGGAGTGCAACAAGCTGATCCGGGAGAACGGAGTCACAGGAGGAGGGCTTCCCACCTACGGCACGGCGGTCCTGGTAAATATCATCAACAACACAGGCTCCTTCCCCACCAGGAACTGGCAGGAGTCTTACTATGAGAAGGCAGACGATACCTCCGGCGAGACCCTGAAGGACAAATACCTTGTGAAAAATTCAGCCTGCCACAGATGCCCCATCGGCTGCGGCCGAGTGGTGGATATCGACGGGAAGGTTGTAGGCGGACCGGAGTACGAGCCCCTCTGGGCATACGGCGGAAACTGCGGGATCAATGACCTGAACGCCATTGACAAAGCAAATATGCTGTGCAATGAATATGGTTTGGATGCCATCTCCACCCCCTGTACCGTTGCGGCTGCCATGGAGCTGTACCAGCTGGGAGCCATCAAGGAGGAGGAGTGCGACGGTGTGCCTCTGACCTGGGGCAATGCGGATGCCATCGTGGAGTGGACGAAGCGCATGGGCGAGGGAAGCAGTCCTCTTGCAAGGCTGATGGCAGACGGCTCCTATCGTCTGTGCGAACACTACGGACATCCAGAGGTTTCCATGAGTGTGAAGAAGCAGGAGATGCCTGCCTATGATGCCAGAGGCATCCAGGGTATCGGCATCACCTATGCCACCAGCAACCGGGGCGGATGCCACGTAAGAGGCTATCTGATCTCACCGGAGGTTTTGGGTCTTCCGGAGCAGCTGGATCGTACCGTCACGGACGGAAAAGCCCAGTGGTGCAAGATCTTCCAGGATCTGACAGCCGTGATCGACTCCATGGGGCTTTGCCTCTTCTCCTCCTTCGCACTGGGAGCACCTCAGTATGCGAAGCTCTTGAACGCAGCCACAGGAACAGAGCATACGCCAGAGAGCCTTCTGGAGGTGGGCGAGCGTATTTACAACATTGAGCGTCTGTTCAACAAGGCTGCAGGTATGAAGCCGGAGGATGACAGGCTTCCCAAGAGACTGACGGATGAGCCCATCAAGAATGGTCCTTCTAAGGGAATGGTAAACCAGATCAAGATCACCCTGCCCCAGTATTATGAGGCTCGGGGATGGGTCGATGCTTTCCCCACCAAGGAGACCTTGGACAGGTTGGGACTGGAAGAGAAAGAGTAACCATTCATTTCTAAAAAATAAAAGATTATAGACATGTGGGGGGTCTGTGTACAACGACCCCCTTTTCTATATCACATTGTTTTAGGTATCATTTTCAGGAGGTGTCTTCCATGATAGAGATACGGTTGTTCGCCACCTTTCGTGAGGGAAGGGAGAAGATCAGCTACTTAGAACCGGAAACGGTGTCCACAGCCGGTGAGGCGGTGGATTTTTACGGGATCCCCCGGGAGGAGGTCGCCATCTGCCTGATCAACGGCAGACATGCACCCTTGGACGCTGCCCTGAAAGATCAGGACGTCCTGGCCCTGTTCCCGCCGGTGGGAGGTGGGTGAGACATGTACAGCAGACAGAAGCTCATTCCCCAGATCGGGGAGGAGGGCCAGCTGAAGCTGAAAAAGGGAAGGGTCGCCGTCATCGGGGCCGGCGGCCTGGGAGGCCCTGCTGCCCTTTACCTATCCTACGGAGGAGTGGGACATATCCGTATCATCGACAATGATACGGTAGCCCCCTCCAATTTAAACAGACAGATCCTCTACGGTGTGGCAGATCTGGGAAGATCGAAGGCTTTGTGCGCCCAGGAGCGCCTGGCCGCCGCCCACCCTGAGGAGGAAATAGAAGGGATCACAGCCACCATAGACGAGAACAGTGTCCGTCAGCTGATCGGAGACGTTCAGGCCGTGGTCGCCTGCGTGGACAACCAGCACACCAGGCGGTGCCTCAACAGAGCCTGCCAGGATCTGGGGATTCCTTTGGTGGAGGGAGGCATCCATGGCTTTTATGGGTATGTGATGACCATCGGGAAGGATACGCCCTGCATGGAATGCCTTGGCAGCCAAGCAGAGGAAAAGGATGCCCCGATCCCCTCCCTAGGCGCCGTGGCAGGAGTGATCGGCAGCCTCCAGGCGGTGGAATGCATCAAGCTTTTGACCGGGGCTGGAAAGCCTCTGTACGGACGGCTGCTTACCTACGACGGACTGGACGGAAGCTTCGACTGCCTGCCAGTGGAAAAAAGCCCTTCCTGCCCCATTCATGGAAGCCTTTCCAGGACATGAGAGCAAGGTGGGACACACCTCCTGGCTCCGGCGTCCGGGGATGGGGATGCTTTCCCGCCCCCGGATGAGGCTGCGGGGACCAGGCGCCCGCTCAGGTGCCTGGACGATTACAAATTTGAAAATACGGAGTGTTGACTTATGATTGACAAAATAGGGAGGAAGATCGATTACCTTCGGATTTCTGTGACGGACCGCTGCAATCTGCGGTGCAGGTACTGTATGCCGGAGGAGGGAGTCCCCATGGCCGCCCACGATGAGATCCTGCGGTATCACGAGATCATGCAGATCGCCGAGGCTATGGCCGAGCTGGGAGTCCAGAAGATCAAGCTAACGGGGGGAGAGCCCCTTGTAAGAAGGAATCTTTCAGCCCTTGTAAAGGAATTAAAGGAGCTTCCCGGCATCAGTCAGGTAACCCTGACCACCAACGGCGTGCTTTTGGGGGAGCAGATGGACGATCTGGCAAAGGCCGGGATCAACGGTATCAATCTCAGCCTGGATACCCTGAATGAAGAGCGGTACCAGCAGATCACGAGAAGAGATGCCTTTCAGAAGGCTTATGAAGGCTTCCAGAAGGCCTTGGAATACAAGGACATCCCCCTGAAGGTGAATTGTGTGCTCATGGACCAAAGCCTCCAGGAGCTTTGCCAGCTTGCAGAGCTCTCCCGGAAGCATCCTGTTCATGTACGCTTTATAGAGATGATGCCCATCGGCCTTGGAAAAACCTTTTCCGGTATGAACGAGGATGAGCTGCTAAGGCAGCTCAGGGAAAAGTATGGACAGGAGCAGGTGTGCTCCCAGCTCCTTGGGAACGGCCCGGCACATTACTACTCTTTCCCAGGCTTTCTGGGAAAAATCGGGTTTATCAGCGCCGTAAGCCATAAATTCTGCAGCTCCTGCAACCGGGTGCGTCTGACGGCTCAGGGATATTTAAAAGCCTGCCTGCAGTACGAAACAGGAAAGGACTTAAGAGGTGCGCTGCGGCAGGGAGCCTCCAAGGAAGACATCAAGGACCTCATAAAAGAAACCCTGGCGCACAAGCCGGAGTGCCATGCCTTCTTCCAGGAGGATGGGACAAACGTGGAGCAGAAGATCATGTCACAGATCGGCGGCTGACAGCCTGTGCGCCGCAATAGGAAAGAGAAAAAACGGAAGACAAAATAGTAAAAGCAAAGGATTGAATACAGGGCTGCCCCCCTCCAAGGAGCCGCTGCCTGTTTCAATCAAAAACCCCTTTTTGCAGGCAGCGGAATATCCAGCCTGCAGGCGCCGAAGCGTACCAGGGGTTTTTGACTCCTGCGGCCGCCGCCTGATATCTGCGCAAGCATGACCAACCGGCCCGCCGCCCGCAGGAATAAATACACAAGCACAAAAAGGAGGACACTAAAATGAGAAAAAACACGATCAGACTGGGACTGGGAACGGCGGTGGCCGCAAGCCTTGTGATGAGCTGCATTCCAGTCATGGCAGAGGAAGCCGAAAGTAAGGGACACCTGATGATGGCCACCACCACCAGCACCGCTGACACGGGCCTTCTGGACTATCTGGCCCCCATTTTCCTGGAGGATACCGGATATGAGCTCCTGTGGGATGCAGTAGGCACGGGAGAAGCCCTGAAGATGGGCGAAAACGGAGACGTGGACATCGTCCTGGTGCACGCAAAGGCCAGCGAAGAGGAGTTTGTGGAAAATGGCTTCGGCGTTGAGCGTTTCCCGGTAATGTACAATGATTTCGTGGTGGCAGGTCCCGCAGAGCCCATCCAGCACTCTGAGGACATCAACCAGGTATTCGGAACCATTCTGGAGGAGGAGCTTCCCTTTATCTCCAGAGGAGACGACTCCGGTACAGACAAGAAGGAAAAGAAGATCTGGGCCGCTCTGGAGCTGGATCCTACCACCAACCCCAATTACCAGGAATCCGGGCAGGGCATGGGCGCCACTTTGACGATGGCAGACGAAAAAGAAGCCTACTGCCTCACCGACAGAGGAACCTTCCTGAAAATGAAAAAGGACGCCGACGTTGCCCTGGAGCTGGAGGTTGTTTGTGAGGGCGACAAGAACCTGCTGAACCAGTATGGTGTGATCGCCGTGAATCCAGAGAAATATCCAGAGGTCAACAACGAGGCCGCAAATGAGTTCATCACCTGGATCTGCTCAGAGGATGTGCAGGAGCTGATCGGCGAGTTTGGCGTGGAGGATTATGGCCAGGCTCTGTTTGTTCCAAACGCAGACGACAAAGAAGCATAAGCCAGGCTGACGGGAGTGGATCCATGCTGGAAACATTGTTTAACAAACTATTTTCTGATGTGGGTGTCAGCGACGCCATTCGGGTTACCATCCGAATGGCGTTCACTTCCACGCTGCTCTCCTCTCTGCTGGGGATCCTTCTGGGGCTGGCCCTGGAACGATTTTCTTTTCCCGGCAAAAGGATCGTGGTCCGCATAAACCGAACGCTCATGGGAGTCCCTCCGGTGGTGGTGGGACTTTTTGTGTACATGCTGACCATGAGAAGAGGGCCTCTTGGATCCCTGAACCTTCTTTTTACGGTGAAGGGAATGGTCCTGGCACAAACCATCATCATTACCCCCATTATCTGTGGCATGATCTATACCTATGCCTCGGGAGCCGCCCCGGCCATCCGCGTGTTCGCAAAAACCATGGGAGCGGGACAGCTTCAGACACAGCTTCTCCTTCTTCGGGAGATGAAGCACGAAATCTATTTCGCCGTTGTGACGGGATTCGGACGGTCCATCAGCGAGGTGGGCGCCGTCATGCTGGTGGGCGGCAATATCAAAGGGCACACCAGGACCATGACCACGGCCATCTCCCTGCTGAAAAGCCAGGGGATCTTCACGGAGGGTATGACCCTGGGCCTCCTCCTTCTGGCCATGGCCTTTATTCTGCAGTGCCTTGCCGACTTTTTCAGAAAGGAATCCGGTGCCGATGAGAATTACTGATTTGGAAAAAAAGGTAGGGAATTTTACCCTGAGGATCAAAGACCTGGAATTGGAAGAGGGCTGCATCCATGGCTTTATCGGCAGCAATGGAAGCGGAAAGACCACCTTGGCCAAGCTGATCATGGGAATCCAAAAACCGGATCAGGGAACCATCGATTATGGAGGCCTGAAGCCGGAGGACATTACCCTGGCCCCCCAAAGGCCCTATCTGCTCCATGATACCGTATACCAAAACCTGATCTATCCCCTAAAGCTCCGAAAGCAAAAACCGAACCGTGAAGAAATGTACCGGCTTCTGGCCTCCTGCGGCCTGGAGAATAAGGCGGATCAGTACGCCAGAGGCCTTTCCAGCGGAGAGAGACAGAAGCTGTCCATGCTTCGGGCCATGTGCTTTCACCCAAAGCTGATCATGGTGGATGAAACCCTGTCCAACCTGGATCCCGACAGCATGAAATTTTTTGAGGAGCGGATCCTGGACATGTGGCACAAAGAAAAAAACACCTGGATCCTCATCAGCCACAGAATGTCCCTGATCCTCCGGATATGCCAGAGGGTCCACGTTTTTCAGAAAGGACGGCTTCTGGAAAGCGGCGAAACCAGGGAGGTTCTATTTCACTCTTCGGTGCCGGAGGTGCGGGATTTCCTGGCAGGTGAGATGGTCCTGAAGGATCCCAGCAGCGGACGTCCGTAAGCCGGCCCGCACCTGCCGGAAGGAAACGGCCGTGCACGATCCCTCCGCCCTGTACCGGGAGCCTTTTTCCCATGTGCATGGGCCCAAAGAAAGGCCCCGCTGTTGGGGATCATCAAAAAAGAAACAGGAGAGAATATATTATGAAGCTGCTGAAGGTAGACAGCCTGGACCAGGCCAGAGAAAAGCTTTTAAGAGAGATAACCTGGGATTTTGGAAAAAAAGAAAGGATCCCCCTGACCGAGGCCAGAGGAAGGATCCTGGGGGAGGATATCCTGGCAAAGGAACCCCTTCCTGGATTTGTACGCTCCACGGTGGACGGATATGCGGTGAAGGCCTCCGACACACAGGGAGCCAGCGAGAGCCTTCCGGTGTTCCTCCGCATCCTGGGCGATGTGGAGATGGGGCAGGAGGCAAAGCACGTAATCCAAAGCGGCACCTGCGCCTATGTCCCCACAGGAGGAATGCTTCCCCCCGGGGCGGACGCCATGGCCATGGTGGAGTACTGCGAGCTCTTCGGTGAAGAGGATGCTGCAGTGTACCAGTCCGTCTCTCCAGGGAAAAACGTGGTCCAGATCGGCGAGGATGTGCAGGCCGGTGAGACGATCCTGGAAGCGGGAACTCTTCTTCAGGCCGCTCAGATCGGCGCCCTTGCCGGGAACGGGATCTCGTCCGTCCTGGTTTACGCCCCCCTGCGGATCACCATTCTGTCCACGGGGGATGAACTGAGGTCTTTGGAGGAAGTTCCCGGACCGGGACAGATTTTTGACATCAACACCTATTCCCTGACGGCCATGGCCCAAGAGCTGGGATTTCTTCCCATAGCCTCCCGCGTCCTGCCTGACCGGGAGGAGGAGCTGCGAACGGCCATCAAGGAGGCTATGGCCCAAAGCGACCTGGTAGCCATCTCCGGAGGCAGCTCCCAGGGAAAAAAGGACATGACGGCAAGACTGTTTTCGGAGCTTTCCTCCCCTGGAGTCCTCACCCATGGATTGGCCATAAAGCCCGGAAAGCCCACCATCGCAGCCGTGGACAAGGCTTCCGAAACCGTACTCCTGGGTCTTCCAGGCCATCCCGGAGCTGCCCTGACAGTCTTTTCCCTTTTGGGAGGATGGCTGGAGAGAGTCCGCACCGGCCAAAAGGAGAGGCCGGGGATCCCCGCCCTCATGGAAAGCAACGTGCCGGCGGCCCCCGGAAAGGAAACCTACCTGATGGTAAAGCTGATCGAAGCCCAAGAGGGTTTCCTGGCCAGGCCCGTCCTGGGCAAGTCTGGCCTGATGCGTACCCTGACCGGGTCCGAGGGCTATGTGAAAATCCCGCTGGACAGCGAGGGCTTAAAGAAGGGCGATCCTGTGATCGTAAAGCTTTTTTAGCCTCCGAAAAACCGCCGCACCCCGCAAACGGACGGGTGCAGGCTCAAGCAAAAACAAAAAGACGAGAAGGAGAAATCATATGGGGAAAAGAAATCTGTATCTGAAGACGATCTCCGTGGAGGAAGCCCTCGACCGCTACAAGAAGGCTCTTCTGCCTGTTCTGGAAAAAAAGTGGGAGGACATACCTGTGGCAGAGTCCCTGGGAAGGGTGACAAAGGCCGCCGTTTATGCCAAATACTGCTCTCCCCTTTTTAATGCGGCCGCCATGGACGGGATCGCCGTTGATTCCAAAAAGACGGAAGGTGCCCTGGAAACGGCTCCCGTGGAGCTGAAGGCAGGGGAGGATTATCTGGTGGTGGATACGGGGGATCCCGTGCACCCTCCATACGACGCGGTCATCATGGCAGAGGATCTCCTGGAGACGGAGCATGAGGACTGTGTGCGGATCGTGGAGGCGGCGGCACCCTGGCAGCATGTACGTCCGGTGGGAGAGGACATTGTGGCAGGAGAGATGATCCTTCCAGGACACCACCGGATCCGGCCCATAGACGTGGGAGTTCTCCTCTCCGGCGGCATCACCCAGATTTCGGTGGCCGCAAAGCCCAGGGTAGCAATCTTCCCCACAGGCACGGAGATCATCGAGCCGGGAGAGACGCCTCAGGAAGGCAGCATCATCGAATCCAACTCCAGAATGTTTGAAGGCCTTGTGAAGGAACAGGGCGGCCAGGCCCTCCGTTTCCCCGTCATCCCCGATGATTATGAAAAGATCCGGGAAAGCATCCGAAAAGCGTCTGAAGAATTTGACATGGTGATCATCAATGCCGGCTCCAGCGCAGGGACGGAGGATTATACGGTGCACGTCCTCCGGGAGCTGGGGGAGGTGATCGTCCACGGCGTTTCCATCAAGCCTGGAAAACCGGTGATCCTGGCCGTGGTCAACAATCGGCCGGTGATCGGTCTTCCCGGCTACCCGGTCAGCGCCTATATCGCCTTTGAGAACTTCGCAGCCCCGGTGCTCGCCATGCTGACAGGCGCCCCTGTTTCCAAAAACGCCATGGTTCCGGCTGTGATCTCCAGGCGTCTCGTCTCCAGCCTGAAGCACAGAGAATACGTCCGGGTAAAGGTGGGACAGGTCGGAGAAAAAATGGTTGCCGCCCCCCTTGCAAGGGGAGCCGGAGCCGCCATGTCCCTGGTCCGGGCAGACGGCTTCTGCATCATTCCTCAGAACAGCGAGGGGGCCGAAGCCGGCGACACGGTGGATGTGGAATTGTACCGCTCCCTGGAGGAGGTGCAGAGCACGGTGATGATCACGGGAAGCCACGATCTGATCCTGGACGTGGCGTCAGATTTGATGACCGAGCACTTTCCAGGCGCCTACCTCTCCAGCACCCATGTGGGAAGCATGGGCGGCCTGATGGCCCTGAAGCGTAAGGAAACCCACATTGCGCCCATCCATCTCCTGGACGAGGAATCCGGCGTGTACAACCAGACCTACCTGAAAAAAATGTTCCGGGAGCCGGTGGTCCTCATAAAGGGTGTGGGCCGGATCCAGGGACTGATGGTAAAAAAAGGAAATCCGCTGGACATCCATGGAATCGCAGACCTGAAAAAGGGCCGTTTCGTCAACCGCCAGAGAGGAGCCGGAACCAGGATTCTGCTGGACTACCTTCTGAAAAAGGAGGGCATCCTGCCGGAGGAGATCCAGGGATACGGCTGTGAAGCGGCCACCCACATGGCCGTGGCCGCCCAGGTCGCAGGAGAAGGAGCCGACGTGGGCATGGGGATCGCCTCGGCCGCAAAAGCCATGGATCTGGATTTCATCCCCGTTGGAAAGGAAGAATACGATTTCGCCCTTTACAAGGAGAGCCTGGAGCTGCCCCACGTGCAGGCGTTCTTAAAGCTTTTGCAGTCTGAAGCGTTCCATGAGAAGCTGAGGGAGCTGGGCGGCTACACCTGGGAGCATACGGGAGAACTGGTGGAGATCAACACCTGACCACCGGCCTCGTGGACAGACCTTCACCTGCGAAACCAACAGCTATTCACATCAGTCAAAGGAGAAACAATGGATCAGAAAACAAGAACAGGTCGGATTACCGGCCTGTTTTCCTACAAAGAAAAGGGCAGTATGCCAAAGACATGGAAAGAGGTGCGGATCACAAGGGAAACCGGAATGGAAGGAGACTTCCACGGAGGGGACGAAATGAGACAGCTCTCCCTTTTGCCCCAGGAGGCCCGTACCTGGATGGAAGAGCAGGAAGAAAAAGGACTCTGCTTTGAGAAATTCAAGGAAAACTTCCGCATAGAGGGACTGGATTTCCGAAACATGAAAAAAGGAGAGATCCTCCAGGCAGAAGAAATACGCCTGGAGGTCACGGGAATCTTCAAAAAATGCCATCCCGACGTCTGCACCCTGGCGGCAGAGGGGAAGGAGTGCAGACTGAGAGAACAGGGGATCTTTGTCAGGGTTTTGGAAGGAGGAACCATCCGGCTGGGCGAAAAGATCCGGGTATCATAAAGCCCTGATCTTTCCTCTCTCACCATCCTCCGGCCCCCTTCAGATGCGGCAGCCACCCTGCCGCCGCTCATCCCTTCTGTCAGGAAATCTTTTTCAGCATGGGCACCTTCTCACAAGCCAGCTCCTCAAACCGCTTCCTTGCGTGTTCAAAGCATTTCAGAAGCTTGGGCGAGAAATTTCCGCACTGCCCGGTGATGATCATCTCATAGGCGGCATCCAGCGCATACGCCTCCTTGTACACCCGTTTATTCACCAGGGCGTCATACACGTCGGCCACGGATACCAGCTGGGCGGAAACAGGGATCTCCTCTCCCTTCAAGCCATCGGGATATCCCCGCCCGTCGTCTCTCTCATGATGATAGCGGCAGATCTCCTGGCAGATCCGCGCATACTCTGTGTCCCAGGCTCCCTCAATGCGCTGGATCATCTCGGCTCCGTTGGAGGTGTGAGCCTTCATCAGCTCAAACTCCTCCGGCGTCAGCCTGCCCGGCTTCAACAGGATGTTGTCCGGTATGGTGATCTTCCCCAGATCATGGAGGGGACTGGCGTCTGCGATCAGCTGGGCCATCTGCTCCGTCAGTCCGTATTCTGGAAAAAGCTCCATCATGCTCTCCGCCATGATGTGGGTAAAGCCCTTCACCCGGGAGATGTGCTCTCCGCTCTCCAGATTACGGTACTCCACCACCGTTCCCAGGATATCGATGATCTTGGCATTGTTCCTCTTGATCTGCTCCGCCTGCTCACGAAGGGCCTGTGTCTGCTGGCTGACCAGCTGCTCAAGGGAATTTTTGTGGAGAAAAAGCTGCACGGCATTTTTTACCCGCTGCACCACAAGGCTCCTCACAAACGGCTTATGGATAAAGTCATGGGCCCCCAGCTCCAGGGATCGTATCTCCGTGGAAAGCTCATTTTCTCCGCTGATCACGATCACCGGGATACTGGGGAACCAGCTCCTCTTTTTCATTTCTTCCAAAAGCTGGAAACCGTCCATGCGGGGCATGACCAGATCCAGCAAAACAGCCTGGAGGGCATCATGCTGACCATCCAGGATCTCCAGGGCCTGTACACCGTCCGAGGCCGCCACGGTCTCCCAGCCCTCCTCTTCCAGCATATCCCGAAGGATATCCCGGTTTAATTCAATGTCATCCACGATCAGTATCTTCATGCAGATTACACCCCTCCCGGCTGCGCCTCCATCAGTTGTCCCACGGCTTCCACCGCCTGCTCATGGTCTCTTTTTACCGCGGCGACCATCTGGGTAATGTCCACCTCCGGCTTCCCATTTCGCAAAGCCTCACAAAGCTCGGACGCAGAGGCTCCCACCCTGGACAGGGCCAGATTGAGGTAGAGGCCCTTCAGATTGTGGATACACACAAAGGCTTGTCGATAGTCCTGCTGCTCCAGCGCCTCAAACATATGGTTAAGGCTCTGGTCTTTACGGAATTTATCCAAATATTTCCGGATCCTGTCATCATTCCCAAGTCGTGCCGAGGCTTCTGCATAGTTGCCTATGATTTGATAACACTCTTTTACTGTCATTACGATCATTCCTTTCCAGCGTCTTTTGACTTTTCCGACACACTCACTCCACATTTTAATATATCAAAAAACACGGCGAATAGCAACCATAATCACCTGGCAAAATCATTTTTCACGCCGAAAAAAAACGGTCAGGTTTTGCAGGCATTTCATCAGGACCGGGATCTCTTCCTCCGTAAGCGTCTCCAAGACCTCCTCCGTCATTCTGCGGTGGAACTCCGCATGATGGTGATAGGCCCTGCGGCCCTTCACCGTAAGGCGGATAAAGACCACCCTTCGGTCCGTCTCACTCCTCTCCCTCTGGGCATACCCCTTCTTTACCAGACTGTTCATGGACGTGGTCAGGGAGCCCACGGTGATATTCAGATCTGCGGCAATGTCGGACATCCTTTTACCCCCCAGGCCCACGGCCTCAATGATGTGCATATCGTTGTTGGTGATATCCTTATATTCCTCCGTGATGATGGCCTTCCCCTCCAGCTCCATAATATCGTTGAAAAGGTTTACCAGCATGTCATTGATGATTTCCTTATTCTCCACGTTCCCTCTCCCTGGGCGCCTCCGGCCCTGGCGCCCATCCCTTTACATCCGCCGGAATCTCTCATATCGTTTTTCCAGAAGCTCCTGGACGGGCAGCCCCATATGCTCCCTCAAAAAGGCGGAAATGGCGCCATCCAGCACTTCCCTTTTGTCCTGTATGTTCTCTCTTGTCAAAGGCTCCTCCTCCCCAATGACCTTCTCCACGATCCCCAGGCTTTTCAGGTCTCTGGCGGTGAGTCTCATCACTCCCGCCGCCTCCTTTGCCCGCTTGCTGTCCTTCCAGAGGATGGTGGCAAATCCCTCCGGGGAGAGGATGGAATAAATGGCATTCTCCATCATCCAAACCTGGTCCGCCACGGCAAATGCCAGGGCGCCGCCGCTGCCGCCCTCCCCAATCACCAGGGAGAGCACCGGCACCTTCAGAGCGGACAGCTCGTACAGATTTCGGGCAATGGCCTCGCCCTGTCCCCGCTCCTCCGCCTCCAAGCCGCAGAAGGCGCCTGGCGTGTCCACAAAGCAGAGCACAGGCCTGCCGAATTTTTCCGCCTGCTTCATCAGACGCAGGGATTTTCGATAGCCTTCGGGGGAAACCATGCCAAAGTTATGGGCGATGCTCCCCTTCGTTCCCTGCCCCTTTTCCTGGACAAGAACCGTCACGGGAACACCGTGAAACCAGGCGATCCCTCCCATCACCGCAGGATCGTCCCCAAAGCAGCGGTCTCCATGCATCTCCGTAAAGTCCTGAAAAAGAAGCTCCACATAATCTTTCCCCGTCGGCCGCTCCTTATCCCTGGCAAGACAGACCCGCTCCCAGGCATCCATCCTTTTGAGCTCCTCTTCCCTCACAGGCTCCCCCTCCGGAAGACTGGCCTTATATGGCCCATGAAACCGCAGGAGCAAGGACAGGGTATCCCTTAGCTCCTCCCTTTTCACAATACCGTCAATAAAGCCGTGCTCCAAAAGGAACTCGGATCTCTGGAAGCCCTTGGGCAGCTTCTGGCCGATGGTCTGTTCAATGACTCTCGGCCCGGCAAAGCCGATCAGGGCCCCCGGCTCCGCCAGGATGATGTCTCCCAGCATGGCAAAGCTGGCCGTGACTCCGCCGGTGGTGGGGTTCGTAAGGACACTCACGTAGAGAAGGCCCGCATCACTGTGGCGCTTTAGGGCCGCCGCCGTCTTCGCCATCTGCATCAGGGAAACGATTCCCTCCTGCATCCTGGCTCCCCCGGAGCAGGCAAAGAGGATGACCGGCAGCCGCTCTCTTGTGGCCCGCTCCACGGCCCTGGTGATCTTTTCACCGACCACCTGGCCCATGCTGGCCATCATAAAACGGCTGTCACAGACTCCTAGAACAGCCGGGCTTCCCTGGATCATGGCCTTGCCCGTCACCACGGCCTCATCCAGCCCGGTCTTTTCCCTCAGCCCCTCCACCTTTTCCCTGTAGCCCTTGTAATGGAGGGGATTCGAGACGGGAAGACCCATGTCCCACTCCTCGAAGCTGCCTGAATCCGCCACCCTCTGGATCCGGCGATAGGCGTGAACCCGGAAATAATTGCGGCAATGGGGACAGATGTAGTCATTCTCCTTCACGTCCTCCACAAACACCGCTGATTTACAGACGTTGCATTTTTTCAGAAGGCCGTCCGGCACCTCCGGACCTTCCCCGCCGTCCCTCCTTGTCTCCGTTGTCAGCGGCTGCCTTACCGTCCGCTTAAAGGCATGGTCAAGCCTCATGAAGCTTCACACCTCCGATCTCATGGGTACTTAAAAACCCGATGTCAAAAATACCTGCCTGATAATCCTCATTGCTCAGGATCTCAAACTGATAGTCCAGATTGGTATCCACGCCGTCAACGATCATTTCGCCGAGGGCGCTTTTCATCTTGGCGATGGCCTCCTCCCGATCCTTTCCGTGGACGATGAGCTTCGCCAGCATGGAATCATAATAAGGCGGGATCTCATATCCCGTGTAGGCGCCGGTGTCCACCCGCACCCCCTTCCCTCCCGGCAGATGCAGGAGGGTAATAGTCCCCGGGGAGGGCCGGAAATTTTTCAGAGGATTCTCCGCATTGATCCTGCACTCGATGGCATGGCCCTGGAGCCGCACCTCTTCCTGGGTAAAGGAGAGCGGCTCTCCCGAAGCGATCCTCAGCTGCTCCTTCACCAGATCCAGCCCGGTCACCCACTCGGTGACGGGGTGCTCCACCTGAATGCGGGTATTCATCTCCATAAAATAAAAATCGCCGTTTTCCTCCAGAAGAAACTCGATGGTCCCGGCATTTTCATAGTGAGCGGCCTTCGCCGCCATCACCGCCGCCTCCCCCATCCGCCTGCGAAGCTCCAAAGGGACGGCCGGGGAAGGGGATTCCTCGATCATCTTCTGATGATTTCTCTGAATGGAGCAGTCTCTTTCCCCCAAGTGTACCACATTTCCCTGACTGTCCGCAAGGATCTGGAACTCAATATGTCTGGGCTTCTGGATAAAACGCTCCATGTACATGGTGCCGTCCCCAAAGGCGATCTGAGCCTCCTTCTGGGCCGTCTGAAAAGCAAGGGGAAACTCCTGGGGAGAAAAGGCGGTGCGCATCCCCTTTCCCCCTCCTCCCAGAGCCGCCTTGATGATCACGGGATAGCCGATCCTTTGGGCCTCCCTTTTTCCTGTCTCCAGGTCAGGCACCGGCCCCTCCGTTCCCGGGATCACAGGCACTCCGGCCGCCGCCATGGTGTTTCGGGCGGCCTGCTTGTTGCCCAGACTTCGGATCACCTGGCAGGACGGCCCCACAAAGGTCACGTTGCACTTTTGGCAGATTTCTGCAAACCGGGCATTCTCCGAGAGAAAGCCAAAGCCCGGATGGATGGCGTCCGCTCCGGAAACCATGGTGGCGCTCATGATCCTCTCCATATTCAGATAGCTTTCCGCCGACGGTCCCGGGCCGATACAGACGGCCTCATCCGCCAGCTGGGTGTGAAGGCTGTCCCTGTCTGCCTCAGAGTAGACAGCCACCGTGGCGATCCCCATTTCCCTGCAGGCGCGGATGATCCGCACCGCAATCTCTCCTCGATTGGCAATCAACAATTTCCGAATCATATCCTCATCCTTTATCCTACCATAAACGTCAGTTCCCCTTTTACGGCCACCTTCCCGTCAACGGTGGCCACAGCCTCTCCGATGCCTAAGGGCCCCTTCTCCTTGATGATCCTCGTCTCCAGCCGCAGCCGGTCTCCGGGACATACCTTCCGCTTGAAGCGGCACTTATCGATCCCACCGAAATATGCGATCTTGCCGCGGTTCTCCGGCTTGGAGAGGATGGCCACAGCCCCGGTCTGAGCCAGAGCCTCCACAATCAAAACCCCCGGCATCACCGGCTCCCCAGGGAAATGGCCCTGGAAAAAATCCTCCCGGTAGGTCACGCATTTGTAACCCACGGCAAAGCTTCCCGGCTCATAGTCCTCAACAAAGTCCACCAGCAAAAAGGGATGTCGGTGCGGAAGGATCTCCTGGATTTCCTTTACGCTTAAATGGTTCATGTTCAGCTCCTCCTTTATGCGATACGGAACAAGGGCATCCCATACTCCACCGGCTGTCCGTTTTCCACGTAGATTTCTGCGATCTCCCCGTCAAAATCACTTTCAATGTCGTTCATCAGCTTCATGGCCTCCACGATGGCCAGCACCTGGCCCTTTTTTACCTGATCCCCCACCTGGACGAAGGGATCCCCGTCCTGGGCAGGAGCCGCATAAAAGGTTCCCACCAGAGGCGACCTCACGATCTTTCCTTTGCAGGAAGCGCTTTCTCCCCCTTCTCCCTCGATGGCAGAGGCGGCGGAGACATCGTCCCTGACGGCCTCCGCCGCTTCCAGCGTCCCCGCCGTCACCGCCTGTACCTGTCCCCTCTCCATGGATAAGCGAAAGCCCTCTCCCTCCAACTGAAAAGAAGTCAGCTTTGACTGGGAAACCTTGTCGATCAATGTCAATATCTTCTCCAGCTCCATTTAAACCGCCTCCTCATATTTTTTGATCAGCAAAGTGGCATTGTGACCCCCAAAGCCCAGGGAGTTGCTCATGGCATACCTTACCTCCCTCTTTGTGGGACCACCGATGCAGTAGTCCAGATCCAGCTCCTCCTCCGGCTCCCTGGTTCCCACCGTCTGGTGGATATAGCCCTCCTCTACGGCCTTGACGCAGACCACAAGCTCCACTCCCCCGGCGGCCCCCAGAAGATGGCCAATCATGGACTTCGTGGAATTGATCTTCACCTTTTTCGCCGCCTCCCCAAAGGCGGCCTTGATGGCCCTCGTCTCAAAAAGGTCATTGTGATGGGTGGATGTCCCATGAGCGTTGATGTAATCGATCTCCTCCGGGGAAACCCCGGCTTCCCTCATGGCGTCCTCCATGGCTCTTGCAGCCCCGCTTCCGTCCTCCACAGGAGAGGTGATGTGATATGCGTCAGCCGTGGCGCCATAGCCTGCCACCTCGGCAAGGATTCTCGCCCCTCTCGCCCTCGCATGATCCAGCTCCTCCAGGAGTACCACCCCGGCGCCCTCTCCCAGAACAAAGCCGTCCCTGTCCTTGTCAAAGGGAATGGATGCCCGCATGGGATCTGAGGAGGTACTCAGAGCCGTCAGGCTGGTAAACCCGGCGATCCCCACGGGACTGACACAGCCCTCCGCACCTCCGGCCAGCATCACGTCCGCATCTCCGTACTGGATCGCCCGAAAGGCATCCCCGATACAGTGGGTGCCGGATGCGCAGGCCGTCACCACATTGGTACATTTTCCTCTGGCTCCCACGGCGATGGAAACGTTCCCCGCAGCCATGTTGGAGATCATTTTCGGGATCAGAAGAGGCTCCACCCTGGAAGGGCCCTTTTCCAGCAGCTTCTTTTCCGCATTTTCCATGGCCGGAAGGCTTCCAATCCCGGAGCCGATGATCACCCCCACCCGGAAGGGATCCTCCTTTTCCATGTCAAGCCTTCCTTCCGCCACAGCCTCCTTCGCCGCCGCCACCGCATACTGGGAAAACAGCTCCATCCGCCTTGCAGCCTTGGGATCCATATGCTCCTTAGCTGAAAAATCCTTTACCTCTGCCGCCAGCTTTACCTTGTATTCCCGGGTATCAAACCTGGTGATCTCACCGATCCCCACCTTCCCGGCCTTGATACCGGCCCAGAAATCCTTCACATTATTTCCGATGGGCGTCACCGCCCCAAGTCCTGTCACCACAACTCTTCTTTTCATGATTACT
>JAUNJL010000044.1 GCA_030533315.1 Eubacteriales bacterium | reverse complement strand
TAAGGCAAAGGTCTGCAACACCTCTATCACCAGTTCAAATCTGGTTGGCGCCTCTGAAGCCCCTTGATAATTCAAGGGGCTTTTGTTGCACAAAAAGGAAATAATAGGCGAAAAGAAAGAGAGAAGAAACATGAAAAAGAGTTACCAGGCGACTATTTATGCCTGTTTCATAGGATATGTTGTCCAGGCGATCGTCAACAACTTTATTCCCCTTCTGTTTGTAACGTTTCAAAAAACCTATGGGATCCCCTTGTCACAGATCACCATGCTGGTGACGATCAACTTTGGCGTGCAGCTGCTGGTGGATCTTCTCTCCGCTGGCTTTGTGGACAAGATCGGTTATCGGGCAGCGATTATCCTGGCCCATATTTGCTCGGCAGCAGGCTTGATCTCTCTCACGATTTTTCCAGAGCTGGTGGGAGGCTTTGGAGGACTCTTGCTCTCCGTGATTATCTATGCCATAGGAGGAGGGCTGATCGAGGTGCTGATCAGCCCGATCATGGAGGCTTGCCCCACAGACAACAAGGAGAAGGCCATGAGTCTTCTTCATTCCTTCTATTGCTGGGGACATGTGGGAGTCGTGCTTTTATCCTCCCTGTTTTTTTATGCTGTGGGGATTGAGAATTGGAAGCTTTTGGCTCTCTTCTGGGCGGTATTCCCCCTGGTGAACATGATACTGTTTTGCCGGGTTCCTATCGCATCCCTCAATGAGGAGGGGGAAAAGGGTCTGACCATAGGAGAGCTGTGCCGGAAGAGGCTGTTTTGGATCCTAATGCTGATGATGACCTGCGCTGGAGCCAGTGAGCAGGCGGTAAGTCAATGGGCCTCCGTGTTTGCGGAAAAGGGGCTGGGTGTGACAAAGATGGTGGGGGACTTGGCCGGCCCTATGGCTTTCGCCGTTCTTATGGGCATATCCAGGGCATATTATGGTAAATATGGGGATAAGCTGGATCTGGACCGGTTTATGGCAGGAAGTGGGCTGCTCTGTGTGGCCGCATATCTGATCATCGCACTGGTGCCCTCGCCGGTGGTGGGACTTCTGGGCTGTTCCGTTTGCGGACTGTCCGTGGGGATCATGTGGCCGGGAACCTTCAGTAAGGCGGCTTCCTCCCTGAGAGGAGGGGGGACGGCCATGTTTGCCCTTTTGGCCTTGGCCGGCGATCTGGGCTGCTCAGGCGGACCCACGTTGGCGGGAATGGTTTCCAGCGTCCTGGGGGAGAATCTAAGGATGGGGATACTGGCAGCCATTCTTTTCCCGGTTCTGCTGCTGGTGTGCCTGAGGCTCTGCCAGACAACAAAAGGCTCCGGCAGCTGAACGGCTGCGAAAAAATGGCCGGAGGGAGGAGAAAATGGATGACAGGAACCTTTTACTTTTCCTGGGAGCAGACCGTACAGAAAATGACAGCCCTGGAGCGAATGGCTCCGGGGCTTCTTTTGATTGAAGAGTGGGGGAAAACGGAGGACGGCAGGGGTATTCTGGGCATTCATGTGGGAGATGCGAAGGGAGACTTCCATCTGCTCATCCAGGGAGGAATGCATGGAAGAGAATATATGAATTGTGCCGTGCTCCTGATGCAGCTGGAAGAATACCTGAAAAAAGGGGTCTCGAAGGATCTGTGCATCCATCTTCTTCCTATGGTGAACCCAGACGGCTGTACCATCAGCCAGCAGGGACCTGCCGGGATCCGTTCTTTCAGGCTGAGAAAGGGCCTGTGGGAAATATACGAAAGGGAGGGAGGCATTAGGCCTGCAAGGGAATACTTTTCACGCTGGAAGGCAAATGCAAAGGGGGTGGACCCTAACCGGAATTTTATGGCGGGATGGGAAAAGGCAAAAAAGAGCCGCCCTTCCTCGGAAGGATACCCGGGGACTGCGCCGGAAACGGAGAAAGAAACGCAGGCCATTCTGAAGCTTCAGAAAGCATTTCCTCTGTCTCTTTGCGTTTCCTACCATTCCTCGGGAAATCTAGTCTATTGGGACTATGGGGCAAAAGGGGAATTGTTTGAGAGGGAGAAAAGACTGGCCAGTGATATTTCCAGAGTGACAGGCTACCCCATTTGCTCCACGCAGCAGGTGATGGCGGCTGAGGGAGGCTGCAGCGATCACTTTGTCCTGCATGGCAGGATACCGGCGGTCACCATCGAAACAGGAGAATCCCCCTGTCCCCTTCCTCAGTGGGAGCTGAGGCAGATCTATGAGAAAAACAGGCAGGTCTGGGACGCTCTTGCAAAGTTTCTGGGAAAGAAATGACGAGCATTTTCCTGCTGTGATAAAGGGAAGGCTTCGTCCGCCGGGCTGTCATGAAGGGCGGTGAAGAAAAGTATTTTTTCACGGGGAACCAATGGACGAAAAAGGATAAATGGAGTATACTACGGATAAAGAAAGAGGAGGACGAAAGTTTATGGGAGAAAAGATCAAAAAAATACTCCGGGGACAGATCCCCACATCTGTTTTTTATATAGCTTTTGGCTTGTGTCTGGCCTTGATGCCTGTGGAGACCGTGGATATCCTGTGTAAGGTGATTTTTGGCCTTCTGCTCATGGGAGCCGGCCTGTACCATGTATATGTATACGTGATGGAGAAGGAGAACAGTACCATTTTGGACCTTTTTTCCGGCGTGATCGTTCTGGTGATCGGAGGGTTTCTTTTTACCAATCCTCAGATCGTGGTCAAGCTCCTGCCTCTGATGCTGGGGGCCTTTTTGCTGGTGGACAGCATCTGGGCCCTGAGAGGCTGCCCGGGGCTTCGTAAGCGTCAGCTGGAGGCCTGGAAATTTTTTCTGGTAGAAAGCCTGGCCTTCATTGTCGTGGGGGTATTCCTGATGCTTTATCCCTTCCAGAGCGTCAACAATATGCTGGTGATTGCAGGATGGGCGTTTTTGGTCAACGGCGTGCTGGACATTATCCTTTTCATCGTGCTGAAGAGCGGCATGAAGAAGGAGATTCCAGGCGCTCTGGAGGAAGAAAAGGAGGAACTGAAAGAAGAGCCGAAGAAGAAGGAAGAGGAACAGGAAGAGATTCCTCAGTGGCAGGATGGGGCTGCCAAAGAGAAGGAAAGGGACGAGAAGCCCGCAGAGGAAAAAGAGCCTCTTTCTCCGGAGCTTTCCGAGGAAAAAACCTCCTCGGAGGCGGGGGCTCAGGAGGAGGCTTCGCAGACTGAGGGGAAGGCGGAGACTCCCTGACCTGCTGGAAGGAAGAAAAAAGAGAGGGGGAAGGTATGGAGATCACCATCATGAATTTCAGCGGCGTCTATCGGGAGGAGACCTTCTGGAGGGAGGAAGATCATTTGTGGGTCGAGCTGGGAGATATCCCCGGTACCAACTGCTACTGTGACCAGGAGGCGTCGGAGGAGATTCTGCGCAGGCTTGGTGCGGCCTCTGCCTCGGTTATACGCTTTTTGGATTCGGGAAATTATCATTATGTAAGCCGGTTGCTTATGAACAAGATCCGCCAGCCCTTCCGCCTGCTGGTGTTTGACAATCATACCGATATGCAGCTTCCTGCCTTTGGGGGGCTTTTGTCCTGCGGCGGCTGGATCGAAAGCGCATTCATGGAGCTGGAAGATCTCCAGGAGGTATATTTGGTAGGGCCCTCGGAGGAGGATTTTTCCAGTGTGCGGGAGAACCTCCAAAGCCGGGTGCGTTTCTGGGGGCGTCAGGCACTGGCCAGGCAGAGGGGAGAAGGAGTCTTTTCTTTTTTGGAGGATTTTCCCTCCGATCTGCCTCTCTATTTATCCATTGACAAGGACGTTTTGTGTGAAGCCTGTGCTTCGACCTCCTGGAGTCAGGGGGACATGAGCCTATGGGAGCTTCTCGCCCATTTGGAGGTGGTGCTGTCTGCACTGAAAGAGAAGGGCGGCCGTGTGCTGGCGGTGGATATCTGCGGAGAAGGGAGCTGCGGGAATGCTCTGGAAAATGCCAGGAATGACGGGGCAAACAAGGCTCTTCTCACATTTTTCAAAAAATATCTGGATGACCGGCAGAGGAGGGAAACGAAAGTCGATGAAGAATGAGTTACTGACCATTGGTCCATTTACCATATATGGCTTTGGCCTGATGATCGCACTGGGGATCCTGGCCGCTTATTTTGTGGCGGAGGTGCGGGCAAAAAGGCAGGGGCTGCCCTATGAGCACGTTTTTTTTCTTGTTCAATGGTGCATGGTGGGAGGATTTTTGGGGGCGAAGCTGCTCTATTGGGCTACAGAATGGAGGAGTATTGTTCAGGCGCCGGAGTTTCTTTTTCAGACGCTCATGAACGGCTTTGTGGTCTACGGCGGGGTGATCGGAGGAATTTTTTGTGCCTGGCTTTACTGCCGCCGTCAGAGGATCCGGCTGCTTCCCATGCTGGATCTTTTGGCCCCTTCTCTGGCCCTGGCCCAGGGCTTTGGGCGCATCGGCTGTTTCCTGGCGGGCTGCTGTTACGGAAAACAGACGGACAGCTGCCTTTCTGTCACCTTCCACAGATCTGAATATGCGCCAAATGGGGTGGCGTTGATCCCGACGCAGCTTTATTCCAGTCTGCTGGACTTTCTGCACTTTGGCTTTCTGCTGTTTTTGGCTGGCAAAAAAAGGCCGGACGGACAGGTGACGGCGGCCTACCTGATCCTCTACAGTGCAGGCCGTTTTATCATAGAATTTTTCAGGGGTGATCTGGAGCGCGGAAGGGTGGGCGTCCTTTCCACATCCCAGTTTATCGCCATTTTTACGGCTGCGGCAGGGGCGGCGCTTTTGTGCCTGACAAGGAGAGAGCAGATGAGGCCTCATAAAAGCAGGAGATGACACATAGGCTGTAACCAAGATGTTTTTGGGGAGGCCAAAATTGCTCAGAAAAGAAGATTATGAAGATGACGGTCCGATGGATCCACGGAAAATCCCTGAAGAAGGAGCTCCCATGGCGGAAACGCCGGCTCAGAGCGAAGGCTTTGGGGATTTTATCGTTCAGTACGATCCGGAAATACGGAGGCTGGCGGAGGGGATCCCGGGAGGAAGCTTTTACCCCATCAATGAGCTGTATGGAGTGGTCTATGTGCCGTTGGAGGGATTGGATGAGCTTCCGGTGAACAGCTATGCCTATGGATCCATTCCCAAATGCTATGCGCCCATGGACCTGGAAAGCCTGAATGCTTCCGGTATATCCTCCATTTTGAACCAGCCTTATCTGGAACTGAGCGGGGCGGGAACTCTCATTGCATTCCTGGATTCAGGGATCGATTACCAGAATCCCCTTTTTCGCAGAGAAAACCGGAGTCGGATCCTGGGGATCTGGGATCAGACCCTGGAGGGGGGAGAGGGTGAGCCGGTGCCCTACGGCCGTTTTTTTGAACAGGAGGAGCTGGATCGGGCCTTGGCTTGTGCCGACCCTGCGGCTGCGGTGCCCACGTCAGACGCAAGCGGGCACGGCACGATGCTGGCAGCCCTGGCCTGTGGAAGCACTTGCTTGGAGGAGGGCTTTTCCGGTGCGGCACCCCAGGCTTCCCTGCTGGTGGTAAAGATAAAGCCGGCCAAGCAGTATCTTCGCCGCTTTTTTTTATTTCCCCCGGAAGCAGAGCTTTATCAGGAGGACGATCTGATGACGGCCCTGTCCTTCTGTGTGGACTATGCCCGGGACCGGGGAATGCCTCTCTCCGTCTGCCTGGGGATCGGCAGCAGCCAGGGGGCACATCTTGGAAGGAATCCCTTGAGCAATTATGTGGATCATGTGGCTGATTTTTCCAAAATATCCGTATCCTGCGCAGGGGGGAATGAAGGGGCGGCCAGACATCATTATCTGGGGCAGCTGGACGAGCGATCGGATATGGCCGCCGCAGAGCTTCGGGTGGGAGAGGGGGAGGGTGGCTTTACCATGGAATTTTGGGGAGAGCCGCCGGAAAACTACAGTCTCAGCATCCAGACACCCACGGGGGAGATTCTGGAGGTCAGCAGCTCCCTGGGGGCGGTGACTCAGCAGCTGTCCTTTGTCTTTGTGAAGACCCAGGTGCTGGCAAATTATGTGGCCATCGAGCGCCAGACGGGGAATACACTGGTGTTTTTCCGCTTTTTGGAGCCAGCTCCTGGGATCTGGCGGATCCTGGTCAGGGGAAGGGAGGGGAAGCGGGCCTCCTTTCACATGTGGCTTCCGGTGACGGGACTGATTTCGGAGGGCACGTATTTTCTGGAGGCATCTCCCTATAATACGGTGACTGCTCCCGGGGATTCCAGGAAGGGCATTACGGCGACGGCTTATCAGTACCGGGACAATAGCTTGTATCTGGCGGCAAGCAGGGGCTTTATGCCAGATGGAGGGATCACACCCCGTTTGGCAGCGCCGGGGGTGGGGATACGGGTTCCCCTTCCGACGGGGGATTATGGATCTGCCTCCGGCACCAGTCTTTCTGCGGCCCAGGCGGCCGGAGCGGCGGCGCTTCTGTTCCAGTGGGCGGTCATTCAGGGGAACCAGCCTTATTTTAATGGCAGCAGTGTAAAGAATTATCTGGAAAGAGGCGCCGTGAGGGACCGGGGGCTTTCCTATCCCAATCCAGACTGGGGGTATGGAAGGATGGATCTGTACAACACCTTCCGGCTTCTCACTTGAAGGCAAAAAAGAGGGCGTCGCCGGCAGTCCGGGCGGATTTGAGCGCCTGGCACGAGGGTCGAAAAAAGACGGGAATATGCAAAAATCCCACCGCTTGTGACGATGGGATTTTTGTGGTACGGCCGCTTAAGCATCCGGGCGGCAGCAGGCTGCCATGCTCCTTGGGGGCTCAGGCCGCAGGAGGCCTTTGGAAAAGCATTATTTACGGTATACCACCACGGGAAGTCCGTCCTCCCCCATGGGGACGGATACGGCGCCCTGGATCAGGGGCTTTGCATAGTCCACAAATTCCTGGGTGACGTCACTTCCATCGGGGGTGATCCAGGAGGCGGGCACCGGCTTTTCCTCGTTGCAGATCAGATTGACATCCTCCAGGCTGCATTCCATGCGGTAGCCGCCCTTTTCATCGGTGCAGCGAACAAAGGCCGTCATCTTTCCGGTCTCGCCCTGGAGGGCTGCTCTTACGCCGTATGCACCGGAGGCGGCTGCCTCCTCCTGGTCTGTGAGGGAGACGAGGGAGGCACTGCAGCGCTGGCTGACATTCAGCTCCACGGAGCGAGCCTTCACGCCCAGGCGATCCCGCACCAGGTTCTCCAGATATTTGCCGCAGCCGGCCAGCATCTTATGGCCAAAGGAGTCGGTTCCCACCGAGGAATCGTACTCGCAGATGAAGGTGCCTTCCTTGTCGTGGATTCCCTCGGATACGCAGACCACCACGTTGGGGCTTTTTTCGAAGGCCTTGGTCACCTGTGCAAGGAAGGTCTCCGGGTCAAAGGAGGTCTCCGGAAGGTAGATGAGGAAAGGATTGTCCCCCGGGTACTTCCGGGCAAGGGAGGAGGCTGCGGTAAGCCATCCTGCATGGCGGCCCATGATCTCCACGATGGTGACGGATTTCTTTTCGTATACGTTGGCGTCCAGGGTGATCTCTCTGACGGTGGAGGCTACATATCTTGCGGCGCTTCCAAAGCCGGGGGTGTGATCCGTATGTACCAGGTCGTTGTCAATGGTCTTGGGAAGTCCGATGACGCGGATGCTGCTGCCAACCTGAGCGCCATAGCGGGCGAGCTTGCTGACGGTATCCATGGAATCGTTTCCGCCGATGTAGAAGAAGCAGCCGATCCCCAGCTTTTCAAAGGCTGCGAAAAGCTTTGGGTAGACCGGGTCGCCCAGGTCCTCCGGAAGCTTGTAGCGGCAGGAGCCAAGATATGCGCCCGGGGTGTATTTCAGGGCTTCCAGCTTTTCTCCCGGAAGGGTTTGGGGAAGATCCATGTAATGCCCTTCAAGAAAGCCTTCGATACCGTTTACCATTCCATAGATCGTTCCGATCTCGTGGGGGTGCCGAAGCCCCTCAGACACCACACCGTAAAGGCTGCTGTTGATAACGGCGGTAGGGCCGCCGGACTGTCCCACGATAATGTTTGTCTTTGCCATGATATTTCCTCCTGCAATCGTAATGTTGGCCAACGAATTGGACTCTTGTATGATTATAGCATGAAAAGGAACTTTGGAAAAGAAAAAACAAAGTAAAATTAAGAGATCGGGGGCAGAAAAAAATGGACGAATCATATATAATTATTTAATTATAAGAAATTTTAGAAAAAAACAAAAAATGGATTGACAAAACAAAAAGAATGAATTATACTACACTTAGTAGCGGAACATCGCGGGGTGGAGCAGTCTGGAAGCTCGTCGGGCTCATAACCCGAAGGTCGCAGGTTCAAATCCTGTCCCCGCTACTCCAGAAGGGTGCTGGCTGGCATCCTTCTTTTTTTGCGTTGGAAAGGTAAGAAATTTCCCTATTTTGTAATCAACAGATGACAAGGAGGTATAGATGGCGTATACTGTTCTGGGGAACGCCTCTGGCAGAGTAGGAGGATGTCCGCAGAGTGCGGACGATCGCTGATATAAAAAGCGGATCATAGGAAGATGTATGAAGACGACTCATGTGAAAGGGGAGGATGATTGATGAAAGATCGGGAACCAAAGAAAAAAAAGAAGAAAAGGGCGGGTGACGTGCTGCTGACCCTGATCCTGATCGGGGCGATCGGGGTCTTTCTCTATGCGGCCTACAACCTTTATCATATTTATACCGAGTACAAAAAGGGATCGGATGAGTACAACAGTATTGCACAGATGGCGGTCACGGAGCGAGATCCGGATCAGCAGGAGGAGGGGGAGGAGCCGTCGGAAAAGGAGGCCGGGCCAGGGATCAAGCCTCCCATGGAGATTGATTTTGATGCCCTGCGCAGCGTGAATCAGGACGTGATCGGATGGATTTACGTGGAGGCCTTGGACGGCGTGAGCTATCCCATCGTGAAGGGAACGGACAACAGCTATTATCTCCACATGACCTACGAGAAAAATTACAATTTTGCGGGGACCATTTTCATTGATTACGAAAATTCTGGTGATTTCAGCGACTGCAACACCCTGGTGTACGGACATAACATGAAAAACGGATCCATGTTCGGACAGCTGAAGAATTTCAGCAAGAACGAGGAGACCTACAGAAAAAGCAAGTACTTTTGGATTTTTACGCCGGAAAAAAGCTATCGGTACGAGATCATCTCCGCCTATGTGACGGCGGTGGACAGCGGAACATACACCCTGTTTAAGGGGCCGGGGAAGGAGTTCCAGGAGTATCTGGACACCATCGTGGGCTTCTCGGAGATTGAGACCACGCCGGGAACCTTGTCCATTGAGGACAAGATCGTGACTCTTTCCACCTGCACCGGAAACCAGGCCACCCGCTACGTGGTCCAGGGAAAACGGGTGGATACCGTTGATGCCAAGGCAGCCCATGGGGAGACGGAGGGAGGCTCGCAGGCAGCAGGACAGCCTTGAGCAAGGAAGCAGAGAGACAAAGGTATGAAAAAGGAGGTACTTTTATGGAGACAGGGATCAAAAGGCTTCAGGAGCTGATCGACAAATATGACAACCTGGTATTTTTCGGGGGAGCGGGGGTATCCACGGAGAGCGGGATCCCGGATTTTCGCAGCCAGGATGGACTTTACAATCAGAAATACGATTATCCTCCCGAGACGATCTTAAGCCACAGCTTCTTCATGAGAAAGCCGGAGGAGTTTTTCCGGTTTTACAAGGATAAGATGCTCTGTGACACGGCAAGGCCCAACAAGGCCCATGAGATGCTGGCAAAGCTGGAGCAGGCGGGCAAGCTGAGGGCTGTGGTCACCCAGAACATCGACAATCTCCATCAGATGGCCGGCAGCAAGAGGGTGCTGGAGCTTCATGGAAGCGTGTACCGCAATTACTGTATGAAGTGCGGGAAGTTTTACGATTTTGCTTACATGAAGAATGCGAAGGGGGTTCCCAGATGCAGCTGCGGGGGGATCGTCAAGCCGGACGTCGTCCTGTATGAAGAGGGGCTGGACAACGACACCATCCAGCAGGCCGTTCTGGCGATCTCCCAGGCCCAGGTGCTGATCATTGGAGGCACCTCTCTGGCCGTTTACCCGGCGGCGGGACTGATTGATTATTTCCGGGGGGAGCACCTGGTGGTGATCAACAAATCCCCCACTCCCAGAGACGGCAATGCGGATCTCTTGATCAAGGAGCCCATCGGCCAGGTCTTTTCCCGGCTTGTGGTATGAGTGGAAAAAAAGAAAGAGGAGCGGCGCAATGGGACTTTTGTATGAGGTTGGGGACGTGGTCACCCTGAAAAAGGGGCATCCCTGCGGCAGCAGAGACTGGGAGATCCTTCGCGTAGGAGCGGATTTTCGTTTAAAATGCAAGGGATGCGGCCATCAGATCATGGTGCCCCGGAAAATGGTGGAGAAAAACACAAAAAAACTGCAAAAAAAAGAAAACTAATGCTTTACAAAAAAAGAAAAATGTGTTAAAATCTTCATTCGTGATATATGTTATATCCTTGCTCTTTGACAGGCAAAGGGCCAAAAGACCATAAGGAGGTAAGACGAGCATGAACAAGTACGAGTTAGCATTGGTTGTGAGTGCAAAGGTTGAAGACGAAGTGCGTGATGCGGTTGTTGAGAAAGCAAAGGGATACATCACTCGCTACAACGGCACGATCACAGAGGTTGAGGAATGGGGTAAGAAGAGATTAGCTTACGAGATTCAGAAGATGCATGAAGGCTTCTACTATTTCATTCAGTTTGAGGCAGATGCTCAGTGTCCGGCTGAAGTGGAAAGACATGTGCGCATCATGGACGACGTGTTGAGATACTTAGTCGTTAGAAAAGACGCATAAGCTTTTTACAGGCCGTTATATGCAGGATCCTCTGTCTTGCGGAGGTACTGCAGTGAGTTTAGAAAGCACCATTAAGAACCCGTTCAGCTTGCAGTAAGAGAGGAAAAAATATGAACAAAGTCATTTTAATGGGACGCTTAACAAGAGATCCTGAGGTGAGATATTCCGCAGGAGAAAATGCACTGGCAATTGCCAGATACACGTTGGCAGTAGATCGGAGATTTCGCCGCTCAAGCGGGGGCGAGGGTGAGCAGACCGCTGATTTTATCAGCTGCGTGGCCTTTGGCCGTACTGCGGAGTTTGCGGAGAAATATTTCCGTCAGGGGTTGAAGATCGCCATTACAGGCCGTATCCAGACCGGCAGCTACACCAACCGCGAGGGCCAGAGGGTCTACACGACGGAGGTGGTGGTTGAGGATCAGGAGTTTGCGGAGAGTAAAAGCGCAAGCGACAGCTATGCGGCATCCCGTCCGGCTCAGGCGCCGTCCATGCCTGCACCTGGCGCTGCCAGTGCGGATGGCTTTATGAACATCCCAGACGGGATCGATGAGGAGCTGCCCTTTAACTGAGGAAGACGCGCTGTGAGGCAGCGGGTTCTTCCAGATTGACGTTCAGACTGAAAGGAAGATAGGAGGAAAGCGATCATGGCTTACAACAATAGAGGTGAAAGACCAGATTCTCCAATGAAGAGAAGAGGAGGACGCAGAAGGAAAAAGGTTTGTGTGTTCTGCGGCAAGGAGAACAACGAGATCGATTACAAGGATGTAGCGAAATTAAGAAAGTATGTTTCCGAAAGAGGAAAGATCCTTCCCAGAAGGATCACCGGGAACTGTGCAAAGCATCAGAGAGCTCTGACTGTTGCCATCAAGAGGGCGCGTCACATGGCTATGATGCCTTATATCCAGGAGTAAGCAGCAAAATGATACCGTCATCCCCCGGGGTGGCGGTATTTTTGTAGGTACACAGAAAGGCCCAGATATCCGAGCCGTCGTGTGACCGTCTCTTTTTTGCAGGTTGGTATGGTAATATTTCCTGGAATATGCTATAATGAAAAAGATTATTTGGACTTGGAAGATAAGCTCCAAATAAGCAGACTGCAATGATTTTGTGAAGGTGTATGATTTAAGAACGGAAAAGAAGCATGAATAACAAACTAAAATTCAGAGGACCGATCAAGCAGTATATGCGGTGGCCGCTGTATCTGACGCTCCTGCTGATTCTTTTGAACGTACTTGTATATTGGACGGATCTTCGGTCAGGCGTATTGGTGACGGTGGGGATTCTGGTCTATCTGGCGGCAGCCCTTGGGGTGTACTCTTATCACAGATCCGTGATCCTGAACGACCTTATCGCCTTTGCCAGACAGTATGATTCCATGGAGAAGAGGGTCCTGGAGGAGCTGGCGCTGCCCTATGCCCTCATGGATATGAACGGCAGGCTGATCTGGTCAAACAAGGTCTTTTCCCAGCTTACGGGCAAAAGCCAATCCTATAAAAAAAGCGTCACCACCATCTTTCCAGAGCTTACCCAGGACAAGCTTCCGGTGGATGGGGAGGATGAGGTTACGGAGCTGAGCACCCAGTTTGGGGATCGGATGTACCGGGTTTCCATGCAGAGGGTGACCATGCAGGACGTGGTGGATCACAGTAATATCCTGGAGGAGGTGAGCCAGGATATCAGTCTGATTGCCATGTATTTTTATGATGAGACGGAGCTGGAATACTACATCCAGAAGAATGAGGACGATAAGCTGGTGGTCGCATTGGCCTATCTGGACAATTACGACGAGGCCCTGGAAAGCCTGGAGGAGGTGCGCAGATCCCTCCTGATCGCCCTGATCGACCGAAAGATCACCAAATATTTTTCTGACTTTGACGGACTTGTTCGGAAGCTGGAAAAGGACAAATATTTTCTCATTATGAGACAGAGCTCTCTGGAGGCCTTAAAGGAGCAGCGCTTCCACATCCTGGACGAGGTGAAAACGGTCAACATCGGCAACGAGATGGCCGTCACCCTGAGCATCGGGTTTGGGTTTAATTCTGGTACCTACCTGCAGGATTATGAGTATTCCCGCATTGCCATTGAGATGGCCCTGGGCCGGGGAGGAGATCAGGTGGTGATCAAAAACGGTGACTCCATCACCTATTTTGGGGGGAAGGCCCTCCAGATGGAAAAGGCCACCAGGGTAAAGGCCAGGGTGAAGGCCCAGGCCCTCAAGGAGTTTATGAGCACCAAGGATCGGGTGGTGGTCATGGGGCACAAGATCACGGACGTGGACGCCCTGGGGGCTGCCATCGGTATTTACCGGGCGGGCAAGACTCTTGGGAAGCCGGTCCACATCGTGGTGAACGACCCCTCCACGTCGATCAGGCCCCTGATGGCGGGCTATAAAGACAATTCCGAATATGAGCCCTCCATGTTTGTGGATGGGGAGCAGGCGATGGAGCTGGTGGACCAAAACACCGTGGTGGTGGTGGTGGATACCAACAAGCCCAGCTATACGGAGTGCCAGGAGCTTTTGTACATGACCAAGACCATTGTGGTGCTGGATCATCACAGGATCGGCAGCGAGGTCATCCAGAACGCTGTCCTGTCCTACGTGGAGCCTTATGCTTCCTCCTCCTGTGAGATGGTGGCGGAGATCCTTCAGTATTTTTCCGAGGATCTGCGTCTTCGCAGCATGGAGGCGGACTGCCTGTATGCGGGTATCGTGATCGATACCAACAACTTTATGAGCCGCTCCGGTGTCCGCACCTTTGAGGCGGCGGCATATCTCAGGAGAAACGGTGCCGACATCACCCGGGTGCGCAAGATGCTCCGGGACAATCTGGAAGCCTACCAGGCGAAGGCGGAGGCCGTTAGGAGCGCAAAGATCTATCGGGACAGCTTTGCCATCGGAAAATGTGCGGCCAAGGGGCTGGAGAGTCCTACGGTGGCGGGGGCTCAGGCGGCCAATGAGCTGCTGAACATCGCAGGCGTGAAGGCTTCCTTTGTCCTGACGCCCTTCCACAACGAGGTTTACATAAGTGCAAGGACCATTGACGAGGTCAACGTCCAGCTGCTTATGGAAAAGATGGGAGGGGGAGGCCACCTGAATATAGCGGGCGCTCAGGTGAAGGCGTCCATGGAAGAGACGGAAGAGATGCTGAAGGATATCATCGATGAATTTTTGGAAGAAGGAGAGCTTGAGCAATGAAAGTAATTCTATTGGAAGATGTAAAATCCCTGGGAAAAAAGGGAGAGATTGTAAATATCAGTGACGGATATGCCAGGAACATGATCCTGCCTAAGAAGATGGGCGTGGAGGCGACGCCAAAAAATCTGAACGACCTGAAGCTTCAGAAGGCAAATGAGGAGAAGGTGGCCTTGGAGAATCTGGAGGCGGCGAAGGCCTTTGCCAAGGAATTGGAGGGCAAGGAGATCGTCCTTACCCTGAAGACAGGAGAGGGCGGAAGAGTTTTTGGATCTGTATCCACAAAGGAGATTTCCGAGGCTGCAAAAAGCCAGCTGGACATGGAGATCGACAAAAAGAAGCTGCAGCTTCCCAGCCCCATTAAGACGCTGGGAGTGACCAACGTTCCCGTGCGCCTTCATCCGAAGGTGACAGGAAGCCTGAAGGTGTGGGTGAAGGAAGCGCAGTGATCCGCTTTTGCCTGACTCCCGCAGGGAGCGGCGGTCCGCCCATTACGTGGTGGCTGTAAAATATATCAGGAATGAATTGTGCCCGCGGTCTTTTTTCCGCGGGCAAATTTACCGGAAGGAGAAACCCATGGAAGAAGCGTTGATCAAGAGGATCCTTCCTCACAGCATAGAAGCGGAGCAGTCGGTGATCGGCTCCATGATCCTGGATCGGGATGCCATTTTGGTGGCGTCGGAGATCCTCACCAACGATGATTTTTATCAAAAGCAGTACGGCATTATCTTTGACGCCATGGTGGAGCTGTGCAACGAGGGAAAGCCGGTGGATCTGATCACCCTGCAAAACCGCCTGAAGGAAAAGGAGCTTCCCCCGGACATCAGCAGCATGGAGTATGTTCGGGACCTGATCTCCGCCGTTCCCACCTCTGCGAATGTCAAGTACTATGCAAACATCGTCAGCGAAAAGGCGGTGCTCCGCCGCCTCATCAAGGCCAACGAGGAGGTGGAGAACGCCTGCTATCTGGAGAAGGAGAGCACGCAGACCATTCTGGAGGAGGCGGAAAAAAAGCTGTTCCAGATCCTTCAGCGGCGGTCGGGAGAAGAGTTTGTCCCCATTCAGCAGGTGGTTTTAAATGCCATCAACACCATCGAGAAGGCATCCAAGATGAAGGGGACGGTCACCGGCATCCCTACGGGCTTTGTGGATCTGGATTACAAGACCTCGGGGATGCACGATTCGGATCTGGTGCTGATCGCGGCTCGTCCCTCCATGGGAAAGACCGCCTTTGTCTTAAATATCGCCCAATACATGGCCTTCCGAAAGGATGTGACCGTGGCGATCTTCAGCCTGGAGATGTCCAAGGAGCAGCTGGTCAACAGGCTTCTCGCCATGGAGTCCCATGTGGATTCCCAGAATCTGCGTACCGGAAATCTGAAGGATGAGGACTGGACGAAGCTGGTGGAGGGGGCGGATATCATTGGCCGCTCCAATCTTATCATTGACGACACGCCGGGGATCTCCATTGGGGAGCTGCGCTCCAAATGCCGAAAGTACAAGCTGGAGCACAACCTGGGGATCGTCATGATCGACTATCTCCAGCTGATGAGCGGCAGTGGAAAAAGCGATTCCCGTCAGCAGGAGATTTCCGATATTTCCCGTTCCCTGAAGGCTCTGGCCAGGGAGCTGTCCGTGCCGGTCATAGCCCTCTCCCAGCTGAGCCGGGCCGTGGAGCAAAGGCCGGATCACCGTCCCATGCTCTCCGACCTTAGAGAATCTGGAGCCATCGAGCAGGATGCGGACGTGGTGATGTTTATCTACCGGGACGATTATTACCACAAGGACACGGAAAAAAAGGACATTGCGGAGATCATCATCGCCAAGCAGAGAAATGGTCCCATCGGCACCGTGGAGCTGGTGTGGCTGCCCAGATACACGCAGTTTGTCAATATGAAAAAATAGGCAGGGCCCTTTGTTAAGCGGGTCCTGCCCCATTTTTGGGGAGTGCGGGGGCTGGCCTTTGGCCAGCTCTTGTCAGATTCTGTCAATCTTTTTTTCTTGAAATCTTTCCCTCCTTTGCTATAATGAATCTGTAGGCTTTGGAACATCATAAGGAGGGGTAGCATGGAAAGACGGTATACCGTTGCCCAGGCAGTCAAGCTCACCGGAGTAAAATCCTACGTCCTGAGATATTGGGAGGAGGAGATGGAGCTTACCATCGGACGAAATGAGCTGGGGCACCGCTACTACACCGGATATGATATTCAGCTGTTTTTGAATATTAAGGAACTGAAGAATCGGGGGCTTCAGCTGAAAGCCATCAAGGAGCTGCTTCCCAGGATTTCCGCGGGATCGAGTCTGGAGGAGATACCGCCTGCGGAGCTGTTAGAGGAAGACGGGGCGGAGCAGGAGGCGGATGGCCAGGAGCCGGAGAAGCCCTCCGGGAGAGAGGCGCCTTTTGCAAAGGGGCAGAAGGATGGGACGCCCCAAGGGTCTTCCAAAATATTGGAATTTCAGGATATACTGGAACGTCTGATCAGCCAGGAGCTTCATGCACAGAGGGAAGGAGAGGATCGATGGAGATCCATCGATGAAGCGATCCGCAGACAGCAGCAGGCAAGAAGAGAGGCCGCCGCAGCGGGAGAAAAAAAGAACCGAAGAAGGAGCCGGAGGGAAAATACATAGAAGATGTGAAAAGAAAAAGGACAGGCCAGAAAATCGCTGGGCCTGTCCTCTTTGGCTGTAGCCGATAAGTCCGAGATACAGATTACTCCTGGCTGATAGCGCCGGTCGGACATACGTCTGCGCAGGTACCGCACTCAACACAAGCGTCTGCGTCGATCACGTAATGCTCATCACCCTGAGAGATAGCCTCAGATGGGCACTCGCCCTCACAGGTACCGCAGCTTACACATTCATCAGAAATTACATATGCCATTGTCGTATCCTCCTTATATATTCTTTTGCCCCCTACCGGGTTCTATCCACATTCTAATATATCTCAGGGAGGATTACAAGTATAAAATAAGAAACATGGCCAAGCGGGGCGAAATTTTTCCGCAGACACGTTGAAATGTCATGGGGCATTTGCTATAATGGACGGGATGAGGACGTCTTTTGGAGTAAGGGACGGGGAGGCGGCCGCCTTGGATGGGCACCATGTGGGCTGCTTCATCAGAATATGGGAGGAAAAGATCATGGCAATTATATTTGACGATTCACTGAAAACAGGAAATGAGCTGATCGACAGCCAGCACAGGGAGTTGATCAGCCGTGTGAACAGGCTGGCAGAGGAGTGCCATCCAGGCACCGAGAAGGCTGTGGCAGCCAATGTTCTTGGGTTTCTTTCAGATTACGTAAATAAGCATTTTTCAGACGAGGAAAAGCTTCAGGAGGAAAAAGGATATCCCCTTCTGGAGGCGCATAAGTCACAGCATTCTGTGTTTGTGAAGGCCGTGAAGGATCTGGACGATATGCTGACGGAGGAGGAGGGACCCAGCGAGGCCTTTGTCGCCGCCGTGAAGAAGAACGTGGAGGAGTGGATCATCAACCACATCATGGTGTGGGACAAGCAGGTTGCTCAGTTTGTAAATATCTAAAAAATGCAGGGATGCACCCAGACATAGGAGGGGCATTTCAGCGGCTATATCCGCAGTTTGAAGAAAAGCGGCAGGCGTCGGAGAAGGACGCCTGCTTTTTGTACGCAAAAAAGCAAGAATTAGAAGCGTTCCCGCAAGAATTACAGAGAAAGAGATGATGGCTTTTGCTATAGTATGATCAAGAGTGCTATGCGAAGAAAAGCCTGGAAAAAAGTGAGGAGGCGAAAGATGAAACGAGAAGAAGCAAGAAAAAGGGCGGAAGAGCTGGTCAGCAGGATGACCCTGGAGGAAAAGGCAAGTCAGCTCCGCTACGATGCCCCGGCCATTTCGCGGCTGGGAATCCCGGCATACAACTGGTGGAACGAGGGGCTTCACGGGGTCGCAAGGGCAGGGCAGGCCACCGTTTTTCCACAGGCCATCGGTCTGGGGGCCACCTTTGACCAGGAGCTGGTCGGGGAGATCGCAGGGGTCGTGGCCACGGAGGGGCGGGCAAAATACAATGCCTGTTCCAAAGAGAATGACCGTGACATTTACAAGGGCCTTACCTTTTGGTCCCCCAATGTGAATATCTTCCGGGATCCCAGATGGGGGCGGGGGCATGAAACCTACGGGGAGGATCCCTGCCTGACCAGGACGCTGGGGGTGGCCTTTGTCAAAGGCCTTCAGGGGGAGGGGGAGACCATGAAGGCGGCGGCCTGTGCCAAGCATTTTGCGGTTCATTCTGGGCCGGAGGCGCTGCGCCATGAGTTTGACGCCCAGGTGACGAAGAAGGACATGGAGGAGACCTACCTGCCAGCCTTTGAAGCCCTGGTGAAGGAGGCGGGCGTGGAGGCCGTGATGGGCGCCTACAACCGGACGAATGGGGAGCCCTGCTGCGGAAGTCCCTCTCTTCAAAGGCTCCTTCGGGAGGAGTGGGGATTTCAGGGACATTTTGTGTCGGACTGCTGGGCTATCCGGGATTTTCATGAAAATCATATGGTGACCGGCACGGCGGCGGAATCGGCGGCTCTGGCCATTAACAATGGCTGTGACCTGAACTGTGGAAATACGTATCTTCACATCTTAAAGGCCTGTCAGCAGGGTTTGGTGACGGAGGAGACGGTGACCCGCTCCGTGGTGCGCCTGTTCACCACAAGGTTTCTGCTGGGGCTTTTTGACAAGACTGAGTACGACGATATTTCTTATCTGGAGGTGGAGTCCAGGGAGCATTTGGAGCTGTCCCAAAAAGCGGCCCGGGAAAGCTTCGTCCTTCTGAAAAACAATGGGATCCTTCCTCTGGACAAGGAGAAGCTGCGGACGGTGGGCATCATCGGCCCGAATGCGGACAGCCGTAAGGCATTGATCGGAAATTATCACGGCACCGCCTCCCGGTACGTGACCATCCAGGAGGGGATCCAGGATTATCTGGGGGATCAGGTCCGGGTTCTCAGCTCTGTGGGCTGCGATCTTTTCCGCGACAGGACGGAGGCTCTGGCCGTGACTCAGGACCGGCTTTCGGAGGCCCGCATCGTGGCAAAGAACAGCGATGTGGTGATCCTCTGCGTGGGACTGGATGAAACCCTGGAGGGAGAGGAGGGAGACACGGGGAACAGCTATGCCTCCGGAGACAAGGAAACGTTGGAGCTGCCGCCCGTTCAGCAGGAGCTGATGGAGGTGGTGGCGGAGACGAAGACTCCTGTGGTCCTCTGTCTGATGGCTGGGAGCGATCTGGACCTGAGCTATGGCGTGGAGCATTTTGACGCCGTCATGACGCTTTGGTATCCGGGAGCCCAGGGGGGAAGGGCCGCTGCGGAGGTGCTTTTTGGCCAGGCGTCCCCTCAGGGGAAGCTGCCCGTCACCTTTTATGAAAGCCTGGAGGAGCTTCCCGACTTTACGGACTATTCCATGAAGGGGCGAACCTACCGTTATATGGAAAAGAAGGCTCAGTTTCCCTTTGGATATGGGCTCACCTACGGAGACTGTGTGGTCACAAGGGCTGCCGCCCATGAGGAGGGCGGCCGGTGGATCGTGGAGGCGGAGGCATATAACCAGGGGGCGGTGGACACCGGGGAAGTGCTTCAGATCTACGTGAAAAACCAGGAGTCTCCTCTGGCAGTTCCCAATCCGGAGCTGGCGGCCTTTTCCAAGATTTATCTACGGGCCGGGGAACGAAAAACCTTCCGCCTGGAGGTTCCTGAGAGAGCCTTTACCCTGGTGGATGAGGAGGGCACGAGGCGGAAGGCAGAAGGAAGCTACAGCCTGTATGTGGGCTTTTCTCAGCCGGATGCCAGGAGTATAGAACTTACGGGACATAAGCCCCTGGAGCTGTCCTGTTCTTATTTCTCCTTGTAAGCGGCTCAGGCTTTGCGGGATTTCCCAGGGGGATCCCGTCCTTGGCTCAGGGGGCCGTCTGCAGCGGGATTTTTTGCTCCAGAAATTTGACAAAAAGCCGGCTCATTTGCTATAGTAGTAGGGAAGAAAAAAGGAGACGGTTTTACGCTGCTTTCCAGAATGGAGGAAAAAATGGACAAAAAAGTATCAGAGCTGTTAAACGATCAGATCAACAAGGAGCTTTATTCTGCTTATTTATATCTGGATATGGCGAATTTTTATGCCCAGAAAGGGTTGGACGGCTTCGCAAACTGGTTTGAGGTTCAGGCCAAGGAGGAGCAGTCCCACGCATTCCTGATGTATCAGTATCTCCACAACAATAGTGAGCCGGTGGTGCTGCAGGCTATCGCAAAGCCAGACAAGGTGTACGTTGGCCTGGGAGATCCCCTGGAGGCTGCTCTGGAGCATGAGAAGTACGTGACCTCCCTGATCAACGGTATTTATGCGGCGGCTGCATCGGTAAATGATTTCCGTACCACCCAGTTTTTGGATTGGTTCATCAAGGAGCAGGGAGAGGAGGAGAAGAACTCCGCAGACCTGATCACCAAGATGGAGCTTTTCGGGCAGGACGCAAAAGGCCTGTACATGCTGAACTCTGAGCTGAAAGCAAGAGTTTACTCAGCGCCGTCCCTGACCTTGTGATGGAGACCTCCCCAAAACCGCTGTTTCCGGCAAAAAAA
>JAUNJL010000130.1 GCA_030533315.1 Eubacteriales bacterium | reverse complement strand
GGCATTTGCCCTTGGGGAAAAAAATCAGAGAAATAACACTTGCAATCACGGAAGTCAGACGGTATAATCTTGGTATGGGGAAACTGGATAGGAAATGTTTCCCGAAAACAGATAAAATCTTTCACAGATTGGAAAGGAGAAAAATATGCAGAAGTACGAATGCGGACCATGCGGATATGTATATGACCCAGAGGTAGGCGATCCTGACAACGGCATTGAGCCAGGAACAGCGTTTGAAGATCTTCCCGAGGATTGGGTATGCCCGATCTGCGGAGTTGGGAAAGACGAATTTTCACCGGAAGGGTGATCTTTGAGTACAAGGGTGCCGAAAGCTGGAAGCTTTTGACACCTTTCTTTCTTCATAAAAGAATCTGGATCCTGACGGCGCCTTGGGAGAAGCGGTTCGTATCTGTCCGTTTTTTGCTGAGAGGGTGTCCGGCAGGGTCTTTGCTGGCAGCAGGGGATGAAGGGGAGTGACTCCCCGAAACAGAGGGAGGAGCTCCGCAGGCTGAGTATGACATAAGGGGAAAAATATGGCAAGGTCAAATAATCAGAAGGGGAAGATTTTGTATCTTGAAAGACTTCTGCAGGGCACGGGGGAGGGCCGTGCGGTATCCATGCAGGAGATTCTTGCGGAACTATCGGCATATGGTATCGTGGCAGAGCGAAAGAGCATTTACGACGACCTGGACGTCCTGCGCTCCTTTGGGATGGACATCCGGTATCGCCGTGGAAAGCCAGGTGGGTATTATCTGGCTGGGAATGAGGCCGCCGTTCCGAGCGGAGGCAGGATTCCCGAGAACAGAGGCGAGGAAGCCCCTGGAGATGAGGAAGAGAAGCAGCCGCCTCGGGAAAAGAAGCCATCCCCTCTGGCCTTCTGGGAGCTGGAGAGCGGAGAGGGAAAAGAGCTGCGGCTGATCTGCCGGAAGGAAAGAGAGAAGGAGCTGCGTGCGCTTTTTGGCGGCAGCGCTCAGTTTAAAGAGAAGGGATCGGGCTTTCTCATGGTGAGTCTCAGGCTCCGGGAGGGCCCGGCGTTTTATGGGTGGCTTGCCGCCATGGGAAAGGACGTACACATACAAAAGCCGAAAAAGGCGGCCCTGGCGTACAGGGAATACTTAAAAGAGATCGTCAGGGATTATAAAGGAATTTAATGCTGAAAATGAAAAAGGCCCTTCTGGGGCGGAGCTCAGCATGAGAAAGGACTGGATCTATGAGGAAAAAAACCGCAGATTTCCTGCTTGGGGGCCTCCTTTGTGCCGCCCTGCTGGCCGGATGTGGGACCAACGAAGCGACAGAGGCGGCAAATGAGAGCATAAAGACGGAACAGGAAGGAAAGGGAGCCGTGGAGGAGCCCAAGGAAAAAACGAAAGAGGCGGAGGAGACGGAAAGCCAGGAGACGGAGGAGACCCCGGAGGAGGAGCCGGCTCCCGTGGTAGGCGTTTTTTTTCCATCCCAAGTGGACGATGAGCTGTACGGGAGGGATGCTCAGGAGATCGCCATACAGCTGGAGGAGTCTGGGTATGAGCCGAGGGTTTTCTTTGGAGAGGAGGACCCGGACAGACAGGTTTCCCAGATCCAGGAGTTGATGCAGGAGGAGCCTGCGGCCATGGTGGTATGCCCGGTGGATCCCTATGGCCTGGGCGAGACGATGGAGACGGCGAGGGAGCGTTTGATCCCTGTGATCGCCTATGACGTGCTGATCATGGACACGGATGCGCTGAGCTATTACGTGGCCTTTGACGCAAGAGAGATGGGGCACGAGGTAGCGGAGAACCTGATCAAGACGAAGGAGCTGGAAAAGCTGCGGGAAAAAAAGGAGTCCTGTACCATTGAGTTTCTCATGGGATCTCCCGATGACATGGGCGCCTTGTTTTTGTACAACGGGATCATGGAGGGGCTTTCCAGCTACCTGGAGGACGGAACTCTGGTCTGCCTGTCGGCCCAGACGTCCTTTGATGATACATCCGTGATGCGATGGAGCCGTCAGGCTGCTCAGACAGACCTGGAGAAGGTTCTTTCGGAGTTTTACGGCCAGGAAGGGGCGCCGGACATTATATGTACGGCCTCGGACGAGTTTGCCCTGTCTGCGGCGGAGACCCTGAAGGAGTCCGGCGTTTTGCCGGGGCAGGAGGGATGGCCGCTGATCACAGGCGCAGGGGCCAAGGCTCAGGCCGTCAAGGACATTGGTGAGGGCGGCATTGGCTTTACCCTCTGGATGGACGGGCGGGAGCTGGCGAAGGAGTGCGCCTCCATGGTGGACACCCTGATCAAGGGGGAGGAGCTGGAGGTGGATGATTATGAGCAGTACGACAACGGGGTAAAGATCATAGGTGCCTGCACCGTGGAGGGACAGGTGGTGGATCGGGATAATTACCAGATGCTTTCGGACAGCGGTTATTATCCGGAGGATGAGATCCGTCCCCAGCTTTTGGAAGCTCCACGGCCTTCTCCCCAGGTGACGGCGGCGCCCACGGAAGGGGCGGTTCAGCCCAAGGAGACACCGATGCCTGCCAAGGATGCGGGGGACGGGAGATTTACATAAGCGTGACCGTTCAGGCGTTTGGGCTGTCATGAAGGGAGATTCGTGAGCAGCGCCCTGGGTGATGGGATTTTGCCCGCTGCATCACACATTCCTGCAGTCTGTGGGGAGAGTGCGAATCTGCCAGAATCGCCGCACATGAGAACACAAAAAGCGGAGAGCTTTGCCGATGGGCTGGGCTCTCCGCTTTTTTATGGCGCAGACAGGGTGTGCAGCTGCTGAGGCGGATCCGTGAAAAGGCATTCGCCGGGGCATAGGTGCGAAAGAATAGGGCCTTGCAGCAGCCTTGAAGGTCCGGCGGGGCCTGTGAAGTCCGCCGTCCGTTTCGGATCGTGATTTTCCCGCTGCCTTTGCAATCCCACGGGGCAAGGCGCCGGGGTTTACCGGAAAATAAGGGAATCATCGCTCATGGAATCGATGATGGCAAGAGATTCCAGGCGGATGCCCATATCTCGGATCTGCTGTCCTCCTGTCTGGAAACCCTTCTCGATGACGATACCGGCGCCTTCCAGGACGGCTCCCGATTTCTTCACGATGTCGATGAGCCCCAGAAGGGCGCAACCGTTGGCCAGAAAGTCATCAATGAGAAGGACATGATCCTGAGGCCCTAAAAACTTTTGGGAGAGGATCACGTCGTATACTTTTTTGTGGGTAAAGGATTCTACCTTGGTGGTGTACATTTCTCCGTCCAGATTGACGCTCTGTGCCTTTTTCGCAAATACCACGGGAACGTGGAAATACTGTGCCACGATACAGGCGATTCCGATACCGGAAGCCTCAATGGTGAGGATCTTCGTCACGGGACAGTCAGAAAAACGGGCCTTAAACTCCTTGCCGATTTCGTTGATCAGGTCGATGTCCATCTGATGGTTCAAAAAACTGTCAACCTTTAAAATGTTGCCGGGCTTTACCACCCCGTCTTTTAAGATACGGTCTTTTAAAAGCTTCATGATCTGTTCTCCTTTGTGATTGAAGTGTTACTGCTCACGCCTGCCGCTTTCATCCCATGAAAGCGGGCAGTTTCGTGAAGTTTAGCTGTAAAGATCCGTCTTTTGCCGCAGGAGGCCTCCCGCAGGCCGGATCTGTCACTGCTTATGGGGGCCGCCAATGGCGGAGGCAGCTCAGGTACCTGAACGGCTGCAGGCAGTGACATGCAGCCGTTCGATCTTTTCCAGATCAGGGGCAGTGATCTTTGGAAAAAATTTATATGATTATGTATGATACGCCATTTAAGAGAGAAACGCAATTATTTTCTTACGAAATACCGGCAAAAAGTATGCCGCTG
>JAUNJL010000129.1 GCA_030533315.1 Eubacteriales bacterium | reverse complement strand
ACTTTTTCACATTTTCATCACACATTCTTCACAATTTTACAGTATAGTATTACACGTAGAAAGCAATAAGTCTTTCTTAATTTAATATTTTTCTTTTTCATACGCGCCGGTACGAAAGTACCGGCCTCCTTCCTTTTCAGGAACTTTTTTCAGACGCCTTCCCCGTCAAATTCTGGTATAAAGCCTTCTCCCGCCGTTTCCCCTTCCTGCCAAAAGCCCTTTTCCAGCCCTAGCTCCAAAGCGTGGTTGAGCACCTTTTCGTATTCTCTTCTGGTAAGTCTTCGATCCAGCTGGGGATATTTCCCGCCGGAGGGACAGACAGGGGTGTATTGGTTCATCAGGCTGACATATATCCTGTCGCCATAAGCTTTCCGAAGATATTCCAAGACCTGGATGGAATTTTTCGTATGTCCGGGAAGAATCAGATGACGGACAATGGTGCCTTTTTGGATATAGCCTTCCTGGTCAAACACGCATTCTCCTGTCTGGCGGAGCATCTCCTGGATGGCAGCACCTGCCACCTCTGGATAATCAGAAGCGTTGGAAAAGGCCTTTGCCAATTCCCTGTCCATATATTTAAAATCTGGAAGATACACGTCCACGTATCCCTCCAGAAGCTTCAATGCACACACGCTCTCATAACCGCTGGAGTTATAGATCACAGTCAGCTCCAAGCCCTGTCTCTTCGCCAAGTCCAGCGCCTCCACGATCTGTGGAATATAGTGGGCTCCCGTGACCAGCTCCAGATTCGCCGCCCCCTTTTCTTCCAGCCCCAAAAAAATTTCGGCAAGACGGGCTGTGGAAATCTCTTTCCCTCTCTTTGCCGAGGAAATCTGGTGATTCTGGCAGTAAATACACCTCAGGCTGCATCCAGAAAAAAACACGGCCCCCGCTCCCTTCTCCCCCGATATGCAGGGTTCCTCCCACATATGGAGGGCCGCTCTCGCCACCAAAAGCTTTTCCCCTATACCACAATAGCCATGCTGTCCGTTTAAACGGTCAGCATGGCAAGCTCTGGGGCATAGGGTACAGTTTGAAAAATCCATCTTCTCTGCACTCCCATATCTATTTTTATCTCGCATCCGCGGCAGGCACCTGAATGATCCTGCGAGGGATGCTTCTTCTGATTCAGACTGTGCCGCCTTCAGCGGCTTTACACAAGTCTCTCTGTCCCATACCTGAGACTTTAATTCTTCTGGCCGTGGACCTCCTGTTCTCTTTCCGATCAGTGTCCGCACCCGCTGCCGCAGCTGTGGCCTTCTCCGTGGCTTCCGCAGTCATGTCCTTCTTCATGATGGTGATGGGCACATACCGTGTCGGGATCATAGTTCAGACTCCCCGATAAGTAGGAGGCCACCTGTGCATCCGCATCTCCGCTGGCTCCCGGGAAAAGCTGAATGCCAGCCTCAGCAAGAGCGTTCCTCGCACCGCCGCCGATACCGCCGCAGATCAGCGTGTCCACACCCTCAGCCTTCAAAAAGCCAGCCAAGGCCCCGTGGCCGCTCCCATTGGTGTCCACGATCCTTTCCTCCGTGATCTTTCCCTCCGTCACCTGATAAATCTTAAACTGCTCCGTATGTCCAAAATGCTGATATACCTGTCCATTTTCATAGGTTACTGCGATCTTCATAGGATGATCTCCTTTCTTTTCATCACTGTTTTTGTGAACCCTGCCATCGTCAGAAAAGGTCCTGGTGATGTCATAATTTCCGCCCTGTATCCTCAGGCGGGACGCCTCCACCAAATAACGGGCCAACTTTTTCCTCGCCTCCGTATACAAGGTCTGCACCGTGGCCCGCCCCACCTCCATCTGTGAGGCGCACTCCTCCTGAGTCATCCCCACGTAATCGATCAGGCGGAGAGTCTCATACTCCTCCACCGTCAGAATGATCTCATGGGGACAGTCCCTGTGGATATCCGAGTAATACACGGTACATCTGGGGAGTCTGCTGACTTTTTTGGGCTTATTCGGTCTGGGCATTCTGGCATCTTCCCTTTCTGCAGGACTCTGCATTCCTTTTGTTCCGTGAGCAACCGCTCAGACAGGCGTAAACACGCCTGCACAGACATATGACTGCAAACGCAAAAATCTGCTGCTCTGTACAGCTGCGCCTGGCACATCTGGATCACAGCTGCGCTTTATTATTGGCATATGTTTATTATTAGTATAACAAATTATTAGCATATGTCAATATCTATTTTGCTCTCTGGATATATTTCCGGCCATCATCCCTTCGCAGCCTTTGGTATTGCCGCCATCCCAGGATCGCCACGATGGCCTCCGTCACTGGACAGGTAAGCCAGATACCCTCCATGCCTCCCGTGGCGGAAAGCAAGAAGGCCATGGGAATGAGGAGGAAAAAGCCTCGAAGAAGGGACAATATCTGGGCCGGCAGAGCTTTTTCTATGGATGTGAGGATCACGGCGAGAACGGTATTATAACCGACGAAGGCCAGGGACAGATAATAAAGCTTCAGCCCCTTTTCTGCGATTTCCTGTAATCTCCTGTTGTTCTCACTGTTAAAAGCATGGGTCACAGGCGATGCTCCAAAATAAAGTGCCAGGTAAAGAACGGCCGAAAGGATCAGGGTGACCCTCACAGAATATTGATAACCCAGCTCTGTTTTCCTTCGGTCCCCCTTTCCGTAGGATTCTGACACAAGGGGCTGAACCCCCTGGGAGATACCCGTATAAATACCAGTGGTCACCAGTGAAATATTTGCAATCACCCCATAGGCGGCAATCCCAATATTCCCCTCCAGCTTCAGAATCAGGATATTAAATATGATCATGGAGATCCCCGCAGCCATCTGCCCGATGAAAGAGGGAAGTCCCAGGGAAATGTCCTGTCTCACGATCCTGCCATACAAGCGGGTCCATCGAAAATGAAAGGTATTCTTCTTTTTCAGCCAGTGAAGGGACATGACCATCATGCTCACTATGGGGGAGGCTCCCGTGGCGATAACAGCTCCAAAAATCCCCAGATTCATGGGGAAAATGAAAATATAATCCAGAAGGATATTGGAAAGGCTCCCTATGATCATGGCACAGGTCGCCAGAGTCGGCCCATTGTCGTTTCGCACAAAGCAGAGTAAAATCTCATTGAGCACAAAGGCCGGCGAAAAAAGCAGCATCCATTTGAGGTAGGTGACCGTCATCTCCAGGATCTCCTGATTCGCTCCCAATGCCAGGGCCAGGGGCCTGGAAAACAAAAATCCTAAAAGAGAAAAGGCGATTCCTATCAAGATGCCTAGAATCACCGTATTGGAATATATGAAATCTCTTTCCCTTTTCTCTCCTTTACAGATTGAGAACCTGGTGCCTCCTCCCATCCCCAGCATAAGTCCACATCCATGTATAAAATCATAGATGGGGATCGCCAAATTCAAGGCAGCCAGTCCATTGGCTCCGACCCCTTTTGATATAAAAAAGGTATCCGCCAAAATATAGCAGGAAATTCCCAGGGTTCCCAATACACTCAGGAAAGCGTATTTTGCAAATGTTCTCATATAAGTCCGATTTTCCATTTTTTCCTCTTTTTTCTTTTTTTATTTATTTACCGCTTCATGGCTCACGGCCGTGCTTCCAGATAAAAACGCCAGAGCCCCGTCTTCCATGAACTGATGACGAGGTCTGGCGCTTCACTCTTTGCCCGATGGCAAAAAATTCTGATCTATACAGAAAAAACAGCAGATCTCCCTGCTGTTTTTCAAAAGCTCCATACCCTTAAAACTGCATACATGTCAACATCCCTCTGAATCTTTTTCAGACCGTCTCCTTGGTCAAGCCCTCGACCGATTAGTAGCGGTCAGCTCCATGCATTGCTGCACTT
>JAUNJL010000128.1 GCA_030533315.1 Eubacteriales bacterium | reverse complement strand
AATCTACCTTTTTGCGCTGCATGAACAAGCTGGAGGAGATCACCGGCGGCCACATCGTGGTGGATGGCGCGGATCTGACAGACAAGCATGTGAATATAAATAAAGTAAGGGAAAACGTGGGGATGGTGTTCCAGCATTTTAACCTGTTTCCCCATATGAACGTGATGGAGAATCTCATGCTGGCTCCGGTGGACCTGAAAAAGGCCACCAAGGAGGAGGCCAGGGATCGGGCCCTTCGTATGCTGGACAAGGTAGGGATGCAGGATAAAGCGGAGGCTTATCCCGCTCAGCTGTCCGGCGGCCAGAAGCAGCGTGTGGCCATCGCCAGGGCCCTCTGCATGAATCCGGACATTATGCTTTTTGACGAGCCCACCAGCGCCCTGGACCCGGAGATGGTGGGGGAGGTGCTGCAGGTTATGAAGAAGCTGGCGTCGGACGGCATGACCATGGTGATCGTGACCCACGAGATGGGGTTTGCCAGGGAGGTGGCGGATCGGGTGATCTTTATGGACGGGGGCTACATCGTGGAGGAGGGAACTCCCCAGGACGTGCTGTTAAGTCCCAAGGAGCCCCGTACCATCGACTTTTTGAATAAGGTGCTGTAGGCTCCGGCGCCCCTCGGGGACCGGGGCGGAAAGATAGGAGAATCCTGCGGCTGCGGGATTCTTTTTTCTGTATTGTGGTCATAAACTGATATGAAAACCAGTCCGGGAGGACTTTCATGTATCGTTACGGGGAAATGTATGCACAGCAGGAGGGAGTGGATCGGGGGCGCCTCCAGGTTACGGTCCTGAACCGGGATGATAACCGGCCGGTGGAGGGGGCGAGGGTACGGATTTCCTATACGGGGGTTCCGGGGAGCGCCATTGAGGAGCTGACCACGGATTCCTCCGGCCAGACGCCCACGGTGGAGCTGGCGGCGCCGCCCTTGGAGTATAGTATGGAGCCGGTGGAGCAGCAGCCTTATGCGGAGTACACGATCCAGGTGGAGGCGGAGGGGTTTGAGCCTCAGGAGGTGGCTGGCACGGAGCTTTTGCCGGAGGTGACGGCGAAGCAGCCGGCCAGGATGAAGCCCAGGGACGGGGAAGCGGGGGGATTTGGCAGGATCGCCATTCCGCCGCACACTCTTTTCGGGGAGTACCCGGCGAAGATCCAGGAGGCGGAGGTGAAGCCTCTGGAGGAGAGCGGGGAGATCGTCCTGAGCAGGGTGGTGATCCCGGAGTTTGTGGTGGTTCATGATGGCCCCCTGGGGGATCCTGCCGCTGCGGATTATTATGTGCGGTATCGGGATTATATCAAGAATGTTGCCTGCAGTGAGATTTATGCCACCTGGCCGGCGGACACCATCCGGGCGAATGTGCTGGCGATCATGTCTTTTACCTTGAACAGGGTGTATACGGAGTGGTATCGTAATAAGGGGTACGATTTTACCATCACCTCTTCCACGGCCTATGACCACAAGTGGATTCCCGGGAGGAATGTTTTTGACACCATCGACCGGATCGTGGATGAGCTGTTCGAGAATTATCTTTCCCGTCCTGACGTGCGCCAGCCGATCCTGACCCAGTATTGTGATGGGGAGAGGGTGCGCTGCCGGGACAGGGGATGGATGACCCAGTGGGGGAGCAAGAACCTGGGGGATCAGGGATATTCGGCCATTGAGATCCTGCGGTATTTTTATGGGAACGACATGTATATCAACGTGGCGGAGGAGATTTCGGGGATCCCGGCTTCCTGGCCGGGGTATGACCTGGAGGTGGGGGCCACGGGGCAGAAGGTGATGCAGATGCAGGAGCAGCTGAATGTCATTGCCGGGGCTTATCCGGCTCTTCCCACCATTGATGCGGACGGGATTTATGGGCCGGCTACCCAGGATGCGGTGCGAAGGTTCCAAAATGTTTTTGGGCTTCCCCAGACGGGTGTGACGGATTATGCGACCTGGTATAAGATACAGGAGATCTATGTGGGAGTCAGCCGTATTGCGGAGCTTTCCTAAGTGGGAGGGGTGACTGGTTGAAGCGTGGGGAAAAGGGAGACGCCTGGAGCGTGCCGGTGTGCCTTTTTTCCGAAAAAATCAAAAGATAAGGAGGATTAAAGAATGAGGAACAGACGAAACAGATGGAGCGGGCGGGACAGATGGAAGGGATGGCTGTGCGGCTTTTTGGTCATGCTTCTGACGGCGGGCCTGTATGGGGGCCTCCCGGCGGAGACCGTGCAGGGAGCGGCGGGGGACATGGCCGTGCATTTTTTGGATGTGGGGCAGGGCCTGTCCATCCTGGTGCAGTCGGGAGGACAGAATCTTTTGTATGACGGAGGGGACCGGAGTGCCTCCAGCTTTGTGGTTTCTTATCTGCGGGAGCAGCAGGTGTCAACCATTGATTATCTCATTGCTTCCCATTATGATGAGGATCATTTAAGCGGCCTTATCGGCTGCCTTTCCGCCTATTCGGTGAATACCGTCATAGGCCCGGATTATGACCATGATTCTGCGTTGTATACTTCTTTTTTGGATGTGGTAAAGGAAAAGGGACTGTCTGTGGAGCATCCTTCTGTGGGGACAGAATATGCTTTTGGAACCGGCGCTTTTACCATTTTGGCTCCGGAGGAGATCCGTGAGAATGACAGCAACGACAATTCTGTGGTCATCAGGCTGACGAACGGGGAGAATGCTTTTCTTTTTACCGGGGATGCTGAATATACCAGTGAGGCCAGGATGGTGGATGGAGGCCTGGAGCTTTCCTGCGACGTGCTGAGTGTGGGGCATCATGGCTCTGCCAGCTCCACAAGCTGGGATTTTTTGGCAGCGACAGTCCCGGAGTATGCGGTGATCAGCTGTGGGGAGGGGAATGTTTATGGCCATCCTGACGAGGAGACCTTAGAGAAGCTGGAAGCCATGGAGATCCCCCTGTTTCGTACTGACAAGCAGGGAACGGTCATAGGCGTATCCAACGGGGATGAGATCACATGGAATGTTTCTCCCTGGGAGGCGCCGTCAGGAGGCGGCTTTGACACCGGGGCGGTGTATAGTCAGGAGGAGGCGCCTCAGATTCCGCAGGAGGAGGTCGAAGAGGAGCAGGTGTGGCTGTCCGCCACCGGCAGCAAGTATCATTCTATTCCTGATTGCGGGAACATGGATCCCACCAGAGCCCGGCAGATTCCGCTTTCTGATGCGCAGGCGCAGGGGTATGAGGCGTGTAAGAAATGTTATTGAGGTGGTTGAAGAGGCGCATTCGAGGGGATGAGGGAACCGGAAGGGATGATCGGTTCTTAGGCGCGGCGGCTGAGGTTTACGGAGGGTTTTTGCCGTAAGGGAATTGTAAAAACCCGCCTCCTGGATCTGGGAGGCGGATTTGCCGCTGGCGTAGGGAGGACAGGAGACGGGCGTCTGGCAGCCTGTTGGCTGCTTTGTGTAGGGCTTCATATTTTGGATAAGCCGGATGATCCCATGTGCCCCGCAGAGTCAACGGAGAACCGGCTGGTGACCGAAGGCTTTAGGGGGAGGGCTGTGTATCTCCATCCGCAGCCGGAGGCCAGTATTTCAACAGCTTCTTCTCCTCATCGGCCGGGCTAGTAGGAAACTGCTCCAGAAATTTCTGTAAGACAACATTCTTATCCGAGACATATTGCCGGATAAGAGAAAACCAGGCCCTATACTTCTCCTCCTCCGCTTCCCTCTTGGCGAAACGGAGGTTTTCTTCGGCCGTCTCCTGGGCTATGCGGAGGTTTGCCTGAGCTTCTTTTGCAGATCGGAGATTTTCTTCAGCTTCTCGCTTTGCAGAGAGGAGGTTTTCTTCGGCCTCTCGCTGTGCAGAGCGAAGATTTTTTTCGGCCGTCTCCTGGGCTATGCGGAGATTTTCTTGGGCTTCTTTTC
>JAUNJL010000043.1 GCA_030533315.1 Eubacteriales bacterium | reverse complement strand
GGAAAATAGAGTAAAATGAAAGACAGAGAATGGGCTGGTGAACAGAGAGAATAAAGACATAGACAAAAGGAGGACGCTATGGCACTGTCCAATTATGAGATCACGAGGAACAAGATGCGGGGAGAGTTTCTGAAGTATGAGCAGGAGCCTTTTATCAAAAAGTTTTCTTTGGAGTGTGACGAGGATTATATTTATATGGATTTTGTGAGACGGCCCTACCGGATCCACCGCCGTACCGGCGTGGTCCAGTGGTCGGAGGATCATTTCCAGAGGGCTGTGGAGGCTGATTTCAACGAATCCCTTACCATCTATGATGTCCTGTGCTACTCCAGGGAGCATTTGACCCTTTCCGGAAGCTTCTGCCCGGTGAACCAGCTTCCGGGGGCCATCAGCTTTTCCTCCCTGGGAAACGAATTTTACCAGAGCTTCGCCGACTCCTTAAACGGGAGGACCGAGGAGCTGAAAAGGGCCTGCTGCCAGTTGGGAAAACCGGCGGATATGGTGGGGGACGTGGCCGCCATCCTTTATCCCTTTTCCTTCCTTCCCGTCACCCTTCAGTATTGGGAAGGGGACGAGGAATTTCCCGCCACCATCAAATTTATGTTTGACAAAAACACCCTGGACTACATGCACTTTGAGACCACCTTTTACATGGTGAGCCATCTGGTGGAGCGGCTGAAGGAGCTTATCGACGCCCCAAAGAACCAGCCGTAAAACATGCCGGGCCTTATCGCAGCCAGACATAGAGGCAGAACAGGATAAACAACAATCCCGCCAGGCCGAAAACGGCCCCAATAGACAGGGCTGCCTTTAAGGCCATCCAGACCATGCCCCTTCGCTCCTCCCCGGTCAGAGGCTCTTCCTCTCCCATGAGAAAGGGATTCCCCTCCCCGGAGGGCTCCACATGACTTTTTTTCCGACGCTTCGCCGGGTCTCCGGGCAAAATCTGCCAGGGGCGGCGGGTGTTCCAGGGCATCCCCTCCAGGTCCATATCCGCCACAGTATAATCCGGTAATTCCTCTTTTTTCTTCATTCTTCTCCCTTTCCCGGCGCGCCTGCCGCGCCAAACCTGTCAGACCTAAAAAGCCTTCCCTACAGCGAAATTTTAGAAAAGGACCCGCCTCCCACAATTGGAACGCGGATCCTCTTTTTATCTCTAATCGTACAGATGGCAGCGCACCTTATGGCCGCCTCCCAGATCCTTTTCCTGGGGAACCTGGGTCTTGCAGATCTCCATGCACTTCCTGCATCTGGTATGGAATTTACAGCCCTCCGGCGGATTTGCCGGGGAGGGGATGTTTCCTTCCAGGATGATCCGGTTTCTCTTCAGATCCGGATCCGGCATGGGAATAGCGGAGAACAGGGCCTCCGTGTAGGGATGGAGGGGATTGGCGAAAATATCCTTCGTGCTTCCCATCTCCACCAGGCCGCCCAGGTACATCACGCCCACCGTGTCGGAGATATGCTCCACCACAGAGAGGTCGTGAGAAATAAACAGGTAGGTCAGCTTCCTGCTTTCCTGAAGCTCCTTCAGCAGGTTGATGATCTGAGCCTGAACCGACACGTCCAGGGCCGACACCGGCTCATCACACACCACAAACTCCGGATTTAAGGCCAGCGCCCTGGCAATACAGATACGCTGTCTCTGCCCGCCGGAAAACTCGTGGGGATACCGGTCCTTATGGTAAGCCTGAAGGCCACAGTCGTTCATGATCTTCGTCACATAATCCTGGTATTCCTCCTTGGAAACCAGGTGATGCTCCCGCACTGCCTCTCCGATGATCTCCCCTACTGGAAGCCTGGGGGACAGGGAGGAGTAAGGATCCTGGAAAATGATCTGCATCTTGGTACGCAGCACCTGCATCTCCTTATGGGAAAGGTCAAAGACCTCTTTTCCGTTAAAGAGCACCTGGCCGTCCGTCTTGTCGTTCAGCCGCAGGATGGTGCGCCCGGTGGTAGATTTTCCGCAGCCGGACTCTCCCACAAGGCCCATGGTGGTACCCCTCTTTATGGTAAAGGAAACGTCATCCACTGCCTTTACAGAGCCTATCTGCTTTCCAAACATACCGCCCTTGATGGGAAAATACTTTTTTAAGTGGGAAATCTCCAGAATGTTGTCCTGATCCCTTTTTGCCTCACTCATTGGATCCGCCCTCCTTTCCCGGATGATCGGCCGCCAGATAACCGGCCTCGGGCCTTTCCACATACCGGTAACAGCTTACCTCATGGGTCGGGCTTAACCGGACCACCCCTGGATAATGGCCGCCGCACTTTTCACATTTCAGCTCGCAGCGGTCCCGGAAATAGCAGTAATCGGGCATATCGATGGGGTTTGGCACCTTCCCGGGAATGCTGTACAGCTTCTCCACCTGCTTTCCCACCACCGGCTTGGAACGCATCAGCCCGATGGTGTAAGGATGGGAGGGCGTCCGAAAGATCTCCCGGGCCGTACCCTTTTCCACCACACGGCCTGCGTACATGACGACCACATAATCCGCCATCTCCGCGATCACCCCAAGGTCGTGGGTGATGAGCATGATAGAGGAGTTGATCTTGTCCTTCAGGTTCCGCATCAGATCCAGGATCTGGGCCTGGATGGTCACATCCAAAGCCGTGGTAGGCTCGTCGGCAATGATCAGCTTCGGGCGGCAGGCAAGGCCGATGGCAATGCAGACCCTCTGGCGCATACCGCCGGAAAGCTCGTGGGGATACATCCGGTAAACGCCCTCGCTGTTGGCGATCCCTACCATCTTCAGCATCTCGATGGTCCTGGCCTTTACCTGCTCCCTGGACATCTGGGGATTGTGAAGCTGGGTGATCTCGTCCACCTGCTCCCCGATACGGAACACCGGATTTAAGGAGGTCATGGGCTCCTGGAAGATCATGGAGATCTGGTTTCCACGGATCTTCCGCATCACCTCCGCTGGGGTGTTTACAATGTTATAGGCCTTATCCCCGCAGTTAAAGCGGATCTCCCCCTTGACGGTCTGCCCCTGAGGGCGCTGCACCAACTGCATCAGGGAAAGGCTTGTAACGGACTTCCCGCAGCCGGACTCTCCCACTACCCCAACCGTCTTGCCCTGGGGCACGTCAAAGCTTACGCCGTCCACAGATTTTACCGTCCCGATGTCGGTGAAGAAATAAGTATGCACATCATCAAATTCCACCACGTTATCGGGGTTCTTCATCTTTGTCACATACTCGGACTCCGGAATGTTTTTCCGGTTCCGCTTCTTTTCCATTTCACTGGTGATCCTGCGGTTTTCCCTGGATATTTTTTTTGTTTCCCTGGCGGAAATATAGTTTGCGTTTTTCTTTCCAAATAATCCCATATTCTCACCTACCGTTTCATCTTCGGGTCAAAGGCGTCCCTGAGGCCGTCTCCCACGAAGTTAAATCCAAGTACCGTCAACAGTATCAAAAAGCCTGCCGGGATCCAGACAAACCAGTAATTGGTCAGCACGTAAATATCGTTTACCGCATTGACAATGTTTCCCCAGGAAGCGTAGGGGAATTTTACGCCGATACCCAAAAAGCTTAAGGTAGCCTCCATCAGGATCACGTCGCCCAGACCCATGGTAGCAATGACGATGAGCTGAGGGATGACGTTTGGGATCAGGTGGCGGAAGATACGGCGGGACACACGCACGCCTGTAGCCTCCGTGGCGATCATAAACTCCTGCTCCCGAAGGGAAAGGATCTGCCCCCGGACCATTCTGGCGATTCCCGGCCAGCCGATCAGTCCTAAGATGACGCAAAGGGCGTAAATCCGGATCCGGGGATCGATCTTGTAATAATCCATCACGGAACCGATGATGATGTACAGGGGCATGGCGGGAATGCAGATCACCACATCCACCACACGCATGAGGATGGTGTCGCACCAGCCTCCGAAATAACCGGAGATACCGCCCACGATAATGCCGATCACGGACTCGATGATGATGACCACAAAGCCGATCATCAGAGAGATCCGTCCGCCGTACATCAGCCTGGTAAGCATATCCATCCCGTTTCCGTCGGTGCCCACCCAATGCTTTTTACCCGGCGCCTCATACACCCGGTTTACCATGGTCTCCTTTTGGTTTCGGATCACATACTGAGTATTTTTCGTCTGAAGCTGATAAGTCTCCTCCTCCCCGCTCTCATTGAGGGCTGTGAAGGTGGACGCCTTTTCCCCGATGGCTTTCTCCACCGATTCCTTAAAGGAAAGGGAAAAGAAGCTGCCTGGGGTCTGAGGAGATACCAGGAGTGTGGAAACGGTGGCGCAGAGCTCGCCGTCTTTTCGGATCTCGATCCCATCCTGTCCCTCCGGGGAAACCAGCTCATAGGACTGATCCTCCGCCTGGAAAGCCTTCTCTCCCTCCTCCAGGGCCAAAAGGGCCGCTGCCCGAAGGTCGTAGGAAAGCTCCTCCTGGGACGCCTGGTTAAAAATCTTTTTCGTGGCAAATCCGATCTCCCCCGAGGTGGAGATCACATTTTCACGGCCGGACTTTCCGATGGAATATTCCACTCCGTCTGCCTGGAAGGTCTCCTCCTCCGCCTTGACAGCCGCCTCATAGGCCTCCTTCACCTCATCGGTGAGGGCGCCGGGGGTGATTTCTGTATAAGCGGATTTTCCCTTTAAGGTCAGGACGCTGGCAATAGGCTCCGCCGAGGAGATGAACCACAGATCCTCTCCCTTGTTTTCCAGGCCATAGGTGACCCCAGCCGCCTCAAAGCTCTCCTGCCCCTTGTTTGTGGCAAGGATGAACTTCTGCCGGGCCGCCGTAGGAAACTCCTGGCCCTCCTTTGTCTCAAACATGTAGGCGTCATTGTAGGTTGCCCCGGCGTAATCCTTCCAGGTTTTTTCTGTTTTTCGGAATACCTGGCTTTCTCCGTAGGGGCTTATCATCCCGCCCACGAAGGAAAACAGGAACATACAGACTAAGATAACAAGGCCCACCATAGCCAGCTTATTGCGGAAAAACCGCTTGGCCACCAGCATTCCGGGGGAAAGCACCTTGACTCTCTGCTCGTCGTCCAGGGCCTGGGAGGTGCTGACATGCTCGTTCTTTTTTGTATCTTCTTTACTCATGCTGTTCAAACCCTCCCTTCTAATTGACTCTTACCCGCGGGTCCGCCACCGCGTACAGAATGTCCGCGATCAGGTTGCCCGTCAGGGTGAGGAAGGCCAAAAATACCATATAGAACATGGTAAAGGGAATATCCCCCTGGATCAGGCACTGATAAGAGGTGTAGCCGATGCCCGGGATCTGGAAAAGGGTCTCCGTGATCATGGCTCCGGAAAACAGTCCCGGCAGGGTATTTCCCAAAATGGTGATAATGGGGATCAGGGTATTGCGGAAGGCATGGTGATAGATCACCTTTTTCTCCGGCACGCCCTTTGCCCGGGCGGTACGGATGTAGTCGGAATTTAAAACCTCCAGCATGTTGGTCCTTGTGTAACGCATAAGGGAACCCACGCTTACGATAGTCAGGGTGATCACCGGAAGCACCATGTGCTTGGCGATGTCCAGAGCCTGTCCCACCGGCCCGTAGGTCTCGTGCATACGCCCTACAATTCCATATAAGTCAAACCATCCCAAATGGATGGAAAATATCCATTTTAAGATCGTGGCAAAGAAGAAAGAGGGAAGGGAAATGCCGATCAGGGCAAATACCGTCACCCCATAATCCACCTTGCTGTACTGCTTCGTCGCCGACAGGATTCCCAAAGGAATGGCAATGAGGATCTCCAGGATAAAGGAGGCCAGGCCCAGGGCAAAGGAATACCATATGACGCTGGCAAATTTTTTCGTCACAGGCTGATGCCAGATCCAGGATTCTCCGAAATCGCCCCGGATGGCGTTGGACAGCCATATAAAGTAACCGCCGATGACAGGCTTATCCAGGCCATAGGAGGCGTTCAGCTCTGCCACCAGTTCATCATAAGGCTTTGCTCCCTGCTTCATGGACATATCTCTGGCCCGCCCCTCCACGTAAGAGGTGGGAAGGCTCCGCTCAATGGAGTAGATGATGAGAGATACGAAAAACAGGATCAGCGCACCAAGAAGAACTCGCCGTATTATAAATTTCTTCATTTCATCAGTCCTTTCTGGTAAGGAACATGGAACCGCCAAAGAAAGGCTTCCAGGCATCTTCCGCAGAAGGAATGCAATGAGCCCACACAAGGTGGACTCATCGCATTCCGATCTATTCAGAAATAACTGTTCAGCCTCGCCATAAGGGGGTCGTGCGCTCCGCGCTCCAAAGCTTTAGTTCATTTCCATATTCTGGATCTCTGCATACCAGTTATAGAAGGTAGTCACGTCCGGAGTAAAGGTGTCTTCATTTACCCGCTCAGAGCTGTAGATGATGCAGTTCTGTCTCTGGTAAACAGGAACCTCTACGCCCCAGTCAAGGATGATGTCCAGGCACTCCTTGTAAACAGACTTCCTGTATTCCTGGTCAGAGGTAGAACGGGCCTCGATGATGTCCGCATCCAGAGTCTCGTCCTTGATATGGTAGTGATTGCTCTTTACGCTCTCGCTGTGATAGGTCTGATACATATCCGGGTCAACGGTAGCCTGCCATGCTGCTGCCCAAAGCTCTGCAGTACCGGCATTTAAGGCATCCCAAAGGATATTGGAATCCGTCACGTCGTTGATCTCCAGGGTGAAGCCGATGGTCTCGAAGGCTGCCTTGGCGTCGGTCAGAATGGCAAAGCTGGGGTGATCGCCTGTGCCGTCGGCGATGATGGTGATCTCGTAAGCCAGCTTCGCGCCATCGGGAGCCGCGGTCAGCTTGCCGTCCTCTACGGTATAGCCTGCTGCCTCAAAGAATCCCAGGGAAGCCTCAAGGGCAGCCGCGAATTTCTCCTCGTCTGTCATGCCCTCTGTGTAGATAGGATTGCCCTCTACGTCTACGGAATATGCCACCTGATAGTCCGCGTCAGATTTCTGAGGAGCGGCCCAGGAGGTATTGGAAATCGGGTAGTTGATCACTGCCGCGGCGTCTCCATAGTAGGAGTCGATGGCAACGTCACGATATACGGACAGAACCGTGGCAATGGCCTTTCTCAATGCCTTGGAAGCATCAGAGGAGCCGTCGCCGCCTACGGAAACGGTGTCTGCCTGGATACCGATGTAACCGTAGCCCAGGTTATCCACCAGGCTGGTGTTGATCTTCTCGCCGTTCAGCTCGCCGTTGGGGTTAATGCTCTTGATCTGATCGAAAGCGGACTTGCTTCCGGAAGGATCGGACAGGTCGATGGTGCCCTGCTCTACACCGGCGATCTTGTCAGCGTCGGTACTCTCACGAAGCTGCAGGTTCTTGATCTTCGGCGCGCCTTCAAAATAGTTTTCATTGGCTTCCATGTAAACGGTCTTGTTCTCGTATTTCACAAATTTGTAAGGACCAGCGCCAATGGGATTGGTGGATTTCTCACGAACTGCGGAGAGATCGCCTCTTGTGAATCCAAACTGGTTATTGTCATAATCGTACAGGGACTCATCTCCGAAATAGTGAAGAGGAGCTACCTGAATACCCAGGTTGTAGATGGTGGTGGCGCTGAAGCCATCGGTGGTAATCTCTACCTCATAGTCGTTGATCTTCTTGATACCGGAGATATTGGGAACCTCCTCGCCCTCGCCGGCTGCTGTCTTCTGGTCTACCAGATAAGCCTGAGCGATGGAAGCGGCATCCTCATCGAACATCTCCTCGTCGCCGTAGTTTGCGGCAAGAGTCTTATAATCGGTGCCGTACTGCTCAGCGATCTCGCTGATGATGGTCTCGGCATCCTTGCCCTCTGCGCTGTAGCCCTCCTCCAGGCTGTAGAGAAGTACGAAGAACTCGTCTCCGCTTTCTACGCCGTAGCTGTCCTTGTAGGTCTCCCAGTCGCTGGCAGCCCAGTCATACTCGGACTGAAGGAGAGGAAGGATCAGCTGGTCTTTTACCTGCTGTGCCACCTCATCCGGCATCTCTGTCAAGGCAGCCTCCACATCCTCGTCTGTAATGGAGTCTGCGGCTGTGGAGTTCAGACGGTAGTTCTTCATACCCTGGATGTTGGTGGAATACAGGGTTGCGTTTCCGTCGTAGTCCGTATCTGAAAATACGTAATAAGAGAAGATCACGTCGTCCGCAGTCAGCGGCTCTCCGTCAGAAAATACGATGTCGTCCCGCAGCTTAAAATTATAAACGGTGGTATCCTCGTTCTCCGTAACGGTTACGTCGGATATTCCATAGTAAGTGTAATCTGTGCCGTTATATTCGTGCGTCTCTCCCTCGATACCATTATAGATGATGGCGCCAGTACGGTCCGTACCAAAAAGTGCCACGTTAGAGAGGTCAACAACCTGCTGATCCGGAACGGCCTCTGCAAAGAATACGCTGAATTTCTCGGAGAAACCGGTGCTTCCTACCACAAGGGGAGTATCACCTTCCTCTTCTCCCTCCTCAGTCTCTGCCCCTTCTTCCGTAGCTTCCTCAGCGGTCTCTTCCGCAAATACGGGAACACATACAGAAGCAGTTGCCATAACGCCGGTCATGAACAGCGCCATCAGCCTTTTTTTGCTCATACTCATGTCCTCCTTTATCTTATTTAGCCAAAGGCTCTTATCTATTTTACCATTTTTCCCGCCTAACACAATATGTTTTTTATATGTTTTGATATTTTTTTTGCCAAAACCCTACTCTTTTTCTTGTCAATCCTGTAAGGATATACAAATTTTTTTCCTGATTTTGGTAGTTTTCCATAAAAGCCAGAGGGAACAAAAAAGGATGCCAAGGCACAGGAGGGCAAAAAGCAGCTCCCGGCCCAGAGTCAGATCCTGGTGTTCCCTAACCAGAAGCCAAAGATCTCCTCCCAGAGACAGCAGGGACAGCAGGCACAAGGCTATGGCGCTTCTCCAGGGGCGGCGTACCCCTTTTTCATATTCCGCCCGGACCATCTCTCCCTCATGCTCCCTGGGAACGATCACTCTCGTCCCCCCGTCGCTTCTCATAAGCCTTCCATTCTCCTGGCGTTTGCAGAAGAGATAAAGGCTGGCGCTTCCCATCAGGCCGTAGGCAAGGGGAAGCCCCATGGAGGCAAAGGGCAGAAGCACCCAGAGGACTCTCCCCGCCTGGTTTTCAAAGGACAGGGCAGCCACGAAGGCAAGGAACTCCAAAAGCAGGATCCCTCCCACCCAGAGAGCCTCTCCCTTTACCTTCTCCCACGGCTGGCTGCTTTTATACCACTCTCCCGTGTATTCGTACCCCGAGGCCTCCCTCCGGTAATCCTCTCCATAACGTTTCATCGAAGCAGACCGGCTCCTTTCTTTGTTTATGTCCACTGTATCTGGACATTATGGTACACCCTTGCGGTGTTTCCAAATATTATCCCTCAGACCTCTAACTTTTTCTCCAGCTCCTTTACGATCTCCTCCACGCATCCCTCCTGGAAGGGCGCCTTCAGGCCCACCTCCTTCAAAAGCTGGGGATAGAAAAGGCTGGCGGAAAGGCCGCAGAGCTTCCGGTAGCTTTCCCAAGCGCCCTCCCTGTCCCGATCCATCCAGATTTTGTACTGGAAGGCGCAGAGCTGAGCCAGCACATAGTCAATATAATAGAAGGGACTCTCGTAAATGTGGTGCTGTCTCTGCCAGTAAGCCCCGGCCTCCATAAAGGCGCAGCCGGAAATATCCATGTAGGGACGGTATTCCTTCTCCAGACGAAGCCAGGCCTGGCGGCGCTGCTCCGGCGTCAGCTCCGGGTTTTCGTAGACGATGTGCTGAAATTCATCCACCATAGTTCCGTAGGGAATGAAGATCACTGCGTCCTCCAGGTGCATCCGTAAATACTCCTGGCTTCTCTCCCCAAAGAACTTTTCCATCCAGGGCTCCGTAAAGAACTCCATGGACATGGAATGGATCTCCGCCGTCTCCATGGTAAGGAAACGGTTGTGGTCGGTAATGGGATCCCTTCCAGAGAGGAAGCCCTGAAAGGCGTGGCCGCACTCATGGGTGATCACGTCAATATCCCCGCTTGTGCCGTTAAAATTGGCAAAAATAAAGGGCACATGGTAATCCGGAAGCTCCGTCATATAGCCTCCCGCCGCCTTGTTCTTCCGTCCCAGAACGTCAAACAGCTCCATCTCCATCATGGTGTCAAAGAACTCCTTCGTCTCCTTTGACATCTGAGCATACATCTTTTGTCCCTGGGCCAGGATCTCCTGGGGATCTCCCGTGGGAGCCGGATCCCCCGTGGGGTAATATACGCCGTCGTCATAATAACAAAGGTGATCCACACCAAGGCGCTTTCTCCTGATTTCATGAACCTTTTGGGCGAAGGGAACGTAGACCCTCTTAATCTGCTCCCGGAAGGACGCGATGTCCTCTTTTCCGTAGGAATTTCGGTTCATCCGGCAGTATCCCATATCCACATAATTATCAAAGCCCAGCATCTTCGCCTGCTTTGTGCGGTTTTTTACCAGGAGGTCGTAGATCTCATCCAGCTCCTCCCTATGCTCCTCAAAGAACCGGGAAAATTGATCCCAGGCTCTCTTTCTTGTCTCCCGGTCCTGGTCCCGCATGTACTTCCGCATAAGGGAAAGATTCAGCTCCTCCCCCTCCCACTGCACCTTGGCGGAGGCGATCAGCTTCCGGTATCTTGTGCTTAAGGCGTTTTCCTCCTGAAGCAGAGGGATCAGCGTTTCGTCAAAGGCCTTCATGGCCAGTTCCATGGATTTGAAGGGAACCTCCCCGATCCTTTCCTCCATATACTTCCGGTAGGGCGTCTTCACCAGCACCTTCTGGTACTCGTTCACCACTGCCTCCAGCTCCGGCAGCTTTTCATCATAGTATTCGTTCTCCTCTTCATAAAACCTGTCGGTCACGTCCCCGTCCCTGCGGATCCTGGCTATGGTACACTGGGTATAAATGTGGTCAAAAAACTGGTTGCAGGCCTGGTGGTTCTCAAAAAACTCCTCCCCGCTCCCGGCCTTTATGGCCCTGTCCGTAAACCGCTTCCCCTCCTCGATCGCCGCCGGAATATCTACCCGGCTATAAGGCATTTCCGAAAATTTCATATAACGATTTCCTCCTTTTTGTCCACTGTTTTTGGACATCCTGATACATCCTGGTACATCATATCACACTTTTCCCTGAAAGAAAAGCGTGCCTGGAAGCTTGCCAATCCGCCCTCTTCATGTTACACTAAACGTATGTAATACATCCAAATTCTAAAGAAAAGGGGGGACCCGCCTTGAAGCGCAAAAAAGCCATCCATCGCAAGCTGTACCAGGTGGTGGAATTTCTGGAGACCGTCATGGCCTTTATCATCATCCTTGTCATCTGTGTACTGATCTTCCTGATGATCCAAAACTTCCTAAAGACCCCGGAGATGTTTCAGAGAAACGACGCCCTGGAGCAATTTCTGGAAATTTCCCTGAACATCATCATCAGCATTGAGTTCGCGAAGATGCTGGTCTGCCACAGTCCCTCCAACATCATCGAGGTGCTGCTGTTCGCCCTTTCCAGGCACATCATCCTGGAGCACGGCAGCACATTAAATACCCTTTTGGGTATCCTGGGAATGGCGACCCTCTTTGCCATCCGCAAGTATCTCCTCACAAACGCCGACCTAAGCGAGGAGACTCCCCTGTAAAATTCTCAATGAAAAAAGCAGCCCCCGCAAGGCTGCTTTTTTTAGTTGGCAGGGGAAGTCCCTTTTTGTCTCCAGGAGCGCCTGACGAGAAAGCCAAGGGTCCAGACCACGCAGATGCCTGCGGCGATGGACAGGGACCACTGGAGGGTCAGCGCGCCGTAGGAGGAGGCCTCCTTCGTATTTCCCGTCACCACCGCCCTCATGGTGTAGTAGAGGGAGCTTCCCGGGATCAGGGGGATCACGGAAGGGATGACAAAAAGGGTGGTAGGGGCCTTTTTCCAGGCGGCAAGAAGTTCTGAATAAAGAGCCGCGAAAATGGAGGCCAGAAGGCTGGAGAAAAACACCTGTCCCGTCACGGCAAAGGCAGCCAGGTAGCAGCCCCAGGAGAGAAGTCCTCCCAGGGAGGCCACAAGCCAGAGGGAGCGGCGAAGCTGGAAGGAAATGGCAAAGCCCAGGGAGCCAAAAAAAGCCGTCAGAAGCTGTATCACCTGTTCTCTCATAATCCCACCATCCATATCGAGGCCATGAAGCCGCTGGCAAGGGCTCCGGCCCACAAAAGACTTTCGATCAGCCGCATCGTCCCGGCCATGGTATCTCCCATCAGCATATTCCGGATGGCATTTGTCATGGCGATCCCCGGAATCAAAAGCATAATATCCCCGATCATCACCTTATCCGCCTGAAGGCAGGGAAGCAGCTTCGCAGTGAGGCAGATCAAAAGGCCGATGACAAAGGAGCAGGCCAGGTTGAACATGATATTGTTGTAAAACAGCTTTGCCCCCTTTTCCTGAAGGAGGCAGATGATCACAGCGAAAAGGGCCGCCGCGAGGCCATCCAGAACACTTCCCCCAAAAAACAGGGCAAAGCTCCCCGCCCCCAGGATCCCTCCCAGATACAGGTTCCACCGGGACTTTTTTGCCGGGCAGAGACTGAGCCTTTCCTCAAACTCCTCCAGGGGAATCGGCGCGCTGCAGCAGCTTCGGCTTAAGGCATTCAACTGCTCTAAGGCGGTAAAGTTGGTGCTCCCCTCCAGATGTACCCTGCGGGTGTGGGTCAAAAGGGCGCCGTCCTGTTTTTCCATGGTGATCATAATGGTGGAGGTGATGACGAAAACGTTCATCTTCGCCGCACCGTATGCCAGGCCCAGCCTGGACAAGGTGTCCTCCACCCGGTTGACCTCCGCCCCGGAGACCAAAAGCCGCTCCCCCATCTCCAGGAGAACCTGGATCAGCTTGTTTTCATCCACAGGCATTTTCCTCTCTCCCTTCCGCCTTCGGTATCCCATCGCAAAGCGCCTGGGCCATCAGCGAAATTCATTCATAGCCTTAAAGAGGATCCGAACGTCCAGGGGCTTTGCCACATGGCCGTTCATCCCCGCCTCCTTCGCCTTTTGGGCGTCCTCCGCAAAGGCGTTGGCGGACAGGGCGATGATGGGAACGGCGGCGGCATCCTCCCGGTCCTGAAGGCGGATAAGCCTGGCAGCATCCAGACCATCCATCACCGGCATCATAATATCCATCAGGATACAGTCAAACTCTCCCACCTTGGAGGCGGCAAAGGTCTCCACCGCCTGGCGGCCATCGAAGGCCGTAACCACCGTGGCCCCCGCATCCTCCAAAATACACTGGGCAATCTCGCTGTTCAGCTCATTGTCCTCCACAAGAAGAACGTGCATCCCGGAGATGTCTGAGGGCTGATCCTTCTCTTCCTCCAAAATCGCTTCCTGCACCTCCATTTCGGCGTCAACGGCAAAGGGAATGGTGACGGTAAACTCGCTGCCCTTCCCCTGAACACTCCGGACAGAAATACTGCCATCCATCTGATCCACCAGCTTTTTTGTGATGGCCATGCCAAGGCCGGTGCCCTGATAATAGGTTCTGGCGCTGCTCATCTCCTGGGTAAAGGGCTCAAAAATATGCTTCTGGAACTCCTCGGTCATTCCCACACCCGTGTCAGAGATGACGAAACGGTAATCCCCCCGCCCTTTGGAAAAGGCCGTCTCCTCCAGGGTAATAGCGATGCTGCCTCCTGGAAAATTGTACTTCACCGCATTCCCAAGGATGTTCAGAAGAATCTGACGGAGGTGAAGAGGGCTTCCCACAAGGGAATCGTGCTCCACCTTCCCAATCTCCATCTCAAAGGTGAGATTCTTCTCTGCGGCCTGGGGCTTGATGATAGTCCCGCAGCTTTCCATAATGTCACGGATAGAAAAGCGCTCCATAGTAAGAGGCGCTCCCCCGCTCTCCAGCCTGGTCAGATCCAGCACATCATTGATCAGGGACAACAGATGCTCCGCGGAAACCCGGATCTTTTCCCGGCAGTCCTTTTGCCGCTCCAGATCATCCGGATGCTTCTCGCTGATGAGAAGGGCCCCCAGGATTCCGTTGATGGGCGTGCGGATGTCGTGGGACATATGGGAAAGGAACTCTGTCTTCGCGTTATTTGCCTTTCTGGCTTCCTCAAGAGCCCGATGAAGAAGCTTTTCCTGCTTCTTTCGCACCTCTACCGTTTCCGTAATGTCCTGATGATACCCCTTCAGCCGGGCGATCCCACCCTTGCTCCTGTCCGCCAGCACCCCGCCGCAGCGGATGTAGCGCTTTCCCATGGTAGGATGGTTCCAGGGGTATACCACCTCAGAGCAGCCGGCCTCCAGCATCTCCCTTAAGGACTCATTACAGGAATCCAGGTAGCCTTCCTCTACCCGGGAAACCCATATATCATAATAATCGTCAGAGGAGCTGCCGTTCTCCACGCCCAAAAGCAGCCGCATGGTCCGGTCCCCATAAAGACGGGGATTCTTCCCCTCCTCACACTCGATAACCCAAAGGCCGGTCTTCGATACCTCCAGGGTCTCCTCCATATCCCGGCGGGTAGCCATACGCTCCGCCACCCGCTCATTTAAGCGGTCATCCACATTTCGCACGCCCATCACCACGATGTTTTTGTCCGCGCTTTCCATGGAGCGCGCAAAGTGCATTTCAAAGTTTTCCAGTGTTCCCCAACTGCTGTTGATCCGGTAACGGATCAGGAATTTTTCCCCGTCCTCCAGCTCCCTTAATATCCGTTCTTTCCTTGTTGCGCGGCGAAGATAGGGCTTGTCCTCCTCGTGAACACAGGCCTGAATGTAGTCCTCGATGGCCTTGGAATACGTACCTTTTCCCGGAACGGTACTTGTGACCTCTCCCCGCAGATCCCCCTTCTGGAGCATGACCTCATAAGCGTCCGCCACCAGGTCGATCCGGTAGACAACCAGGTAATCGGAGCAGAGGGCCTTTAAGATCTCGTACTGCTTTTCCATCTCCCCCTGGGCTTTTTCCAGGGCAAGCTCAAAGCTTCTCTTTTCTCTTTTTTCCCACCGGCTTCCACTCTGTTCGTCCTGGAAGGCCATCGCCCCCGTGTAGCTTCGGGGAATGCCGTCAACCCGTTTCGTCACCTCTCCCCAGCTTTTGACCCAGCGGTATCCCTTGTCGTCGGTGCGGATCCGGTATTCCGCCTCATAGCGGTCCGCCCCTGTAAGAGCTGACCGGTGAGCGCCGAAAACCACCATCCTGTCATCGGGGTGTATGCGGGAAACCCAAAAATCGATGTCTTTCGGGACTTCCTCGCCCTCCCGTATCCCCAGCGACTCCAGAAAGGCCTGGCTCCAGGATACATCCTTCAGATCGCCCTTTTCATCAAATTCCATACTCCACATCGGGGAATTGGCCATTTTGTTTTCCATAAGCACCCTGTTCCTTTCATCGCTCTTCCACCTGTACTCTGATACTGCCATCTATTATAACCGATTCTGTAGAATTTTCCAGAGGTTTCTTTTAGGGATTTTTGGGAAAATCCTTTTTTGGAAAAACTGGGGGTTTGACCTGACGGGGCGTTTTCCAACGCCGGGGGTGCGAGGGGGAAGGCGCTCAAAGCCCGGAAAGCCCGCTTTCCCCCTCGCGCTCCCCCTTCCGGGCCCGCTTTTTGTGTCTGCCGGAGGGGAGGGAGCGATACCCTCGCTCTATGTTATGAAAAAATCCAGGCAGAATCTTCCGGTTTGGGGATTCTGCCTGGATTTTTGGCGTACTTTAACAAGACCCTTGCTCATAATCATTTTTCAGGACCCCAAACGCCCCTTCCACCTGGATGGAACGGTTCATCCGGTATAATATCCCTTTTTCACTTAAGATGTTTTCATAGGATTCCTGGCGTTTTTCTAAAAAACTTTTGGAGATATACAGGCGTTTATTCCCTTTTGCTGATATCCTTTTTGAAGCTCCGCTTTTTCCATTTCTCATAAGTCTAGGGCTTGATATTTGGTTGTTAGAACTATTTTAGCATATCGCCATGAACTTTTCTACCACGATCCGCACCCATTCAAAGCGGGGGCAATTTGTCACGCTTTCCAAGCCCGTATCTGCACCGGGCAAGGAAACATACAGGCAATGTATTTCCCGCACCGGGAAGCCTTGCTACAAGCCGTAAAACGGCACTCTAAACGGTGACAGTAAGTGTTAAACCACCTTATACCGCACTCTGATATAGGAAGCGTTTAGTGATTCAACGCTTTCCAATTTTAGTATTCCCAACTCTGATAGCTGTACGGGAGATACGATTGCTTCTCCATCGATAAGGGTAGAGGTCTGCTTGCCGCCAACAAGGACGGGAGCAATCACAATGTCAACATAGTCAAATAGTTTCTCCCGCAAAAATAAACCGTTCAATGTACCGCCTGTCTGAATGGTAAGCCGATTACACCCATACTGTGCTTTTAGCTGCCGCGGCATATCCGCAGAATCAAAGCGTTCTTGGTAGATGATAGACAAGTTCGGCTCGTTCACTATAAACGCCGGATGTTCCTTGTTCGTCGTTGCCAGCGCAAAGCGTTGAGAACGCGCACAGAAATATCTTACTCCATGCTCCGTCAAGTGATGGTTGTCGATAATAACAAAGGACACCGGGGATTTTGCAGGAAAGGCTTTTGTGTTGACGCCCATTTTCTCTTGCACCCTGCCGGAGTTCAATGCCCATAGATCGGTAGTCTGCTCAATATCGTAATATTGCTGTTATCCATATCAAATTCCCAGCATTTATTCAGTTCTACTTTGGTAATGGTAAAGGTGGTAGGGCAGCCGTCTTTTGTATATTCAATAAACCGTGTTTCGTCTATCCGTTCCGTCCTGCTCAAATCACTTCGCCAGTTACAATAGTTTTCAATGTCCAAAACCATTTCCCAAACTTTATCAATACTATAAGGGAGAATAACTTTTACATTTGAAGTTGTCATAGTCTCAATGTCCTTTCATTTATCATACATAGCTGTCCCGCGCCTTGAAATGTAGACTACCCATAATAACAGCAGCAGGAACACAGCAATACCGATCAGCAGGCAAAACGCCGGGTGTACCGTCCATAGCGTATGACAGAGCAGCCCGGACAGGGCGGCAAGCAATATGCTGTCAAAGAAAAAAATATTGCCGATGAATACACCGATCACGGTAAGCACAACGCTTAATACGATATAAACACCAAACAGGATTACACCCATATCCAGACCTCACTTTCTCTTTACTCCTTGATACTGTCCATAATACGCTGGACAGTATCGCAGGCATCGTCAAAGGAAATATCCTTTGCATAGTCAAAATCACGCTGATACTTTTTCCAGAAGCCCCGGAGTTGTTCGCTGGCGCGGATCTCCGCAATAATGTCTGGGTAGATTTCCAGCACCTTGCGGCTGCCGCGCTTGTCCGCTGTCCGCTTTAGAGCTTGCAGCAGCGTCTTTGCATTGCACTCCTCGCCGCGCAGAGCATACAGAATATGTATGTCGTAAAAATCTCTCGGACGGGTGTTGGCAATGCTACGGGACAACACCGTTTCGATTTTCTCTGCTAACACCGTTTCAAGGTTATAGGCAAGGATGCTGATTGTTCGGTCATCAAACAGTAGAGAAAAGGTATATTCGATCTCTCGCGGCGTGATAACATCCCCGGTAGTCACATCTACGGTCAAGGGTACGCTGATCGGCGGGTAGTTGGCTTTCAGCGCAACACGGATGCCCGGATAATCGTCACCCTCGCGGATGTTGGAAATGTCCACCAGCTCAAACTTTACATCGTCGTCAATTTCCACGGCACAGATTTCCCCGAAGATCTCGCGGATAGATTCGTGCGTCAGCGTAAAGCCTTTGATTGTGGTATCTAAATCCATTGTCGCCCTTGTGTCCAGACCGACGATTGCGGATATGAGAAAACCGCCTTTGAGAATGAAATTGTGCTTATAGCTTGACAGAGAAATTCGTTCCAGCAATCTTTCCAGCATATAGTTCTGCATGACGAGCTGGGCAGAGATATTCTTTTCCGCAGCTTTCTTTTTGATAAAGGCTTTTAATTGCATGGGATTCTTTGTAATCATAATAGCACCTCCATATAGCGCAGCACTTTGGGCTTCACACGAAGCTGTTCTGCGTACTGCATCAGTTTGTGTATGTCTTTTTCTTTGGAAGTCGCATACTTCTTCATTGCCGCGCCCACGATCTGAATGTCACTACCGCTGCCGCGCAGGATGTCGCACAGCGTTCTTTCAAGGTCATAGACACGGATGGGATTGCCACATAGGGATTGCACTTCAATTACACCAAAAGAATAGTTCTCCGGCACAACGCGCTTGATGTTTATGCTTTCCTGTTTCAGCGACGGCGAATTGTAGCCTTTGGGGAATGTCATAGTGTACTGCGCTGGGGTTCGGTCTGAATATCCGTGAAGGTACAGAGCGGTATCATGGGAATAGATCCCGCGCCCGTATTTGCGCTGCAACAGGTAAATATCATCTTCCCATACGCTTGTACGCACATACAGGCCGCGTCCGAAACGGTATAGCTCCCCGTTCTCTACAAGCTCCTGTAAAATACTGCGGTGCAGCCCTGCGGCTGTCACCTGTTCTGCGGTAATTGTTCCATCCGGCGACGCTTCCAATAGCTCTTTGATTTTTTCTTTGTCGATCATAGCTGCCACCTCACTTTCGACTAATACACATTATATTATACGCAAATAATGTGTTGTTGTCAAAGCAAGAACGACAATCACACATCAAATTACTTGTAAATAATGTGTGGCAGTCAGAGCAGCTACAATGCTTTTTCCTGCTCTCGACCACGGGCAGGGTGCAAAATACTGTCAATGTTCTGCTTGACGGTATCGTATTCCCGCAGCTTCTTTTTGAGATTGCCGTACTCGGTATGGTGTCCAACAGTACATCAAGCTGACGCCGCTGCGTATTCTTTTCAGCGTCTTTACCCGGAAAGAAAAACTGATCTACCGATATGGAATAACGGGTAACAAGCTCATAAAAGATTTGTAGGCTCGGCTGCTGACCTTTGTTTTCGATATTCGCAAGGTAGCGCGGAGATAAGTTCATAGCGTCGCAAACGTCTTTACGCGATTCCTTTCTCTCTATCCGTGCCGCTTTTATAGCTTGCCCGATACGGATACAGTTTGCTATCGTCAACTTTGCTGAGAAGTGCATCTAATCGTCTGTGGATGGAACTTTTCTCGGCTTTTTGGTTCGCTTTGATAGCCTGTTCTATCGGCATAAAGACGAAATCAAAATCGTTGTTTCTTTCGTCCATAAGCTCACCATCTTGTACCTATATATTGCTTCCATATATATTTCACAGAGGTAACAGCTCTTATAGAACGGTCTGAAATTTCTTGTAATAAGATATATGATTTCCTGTTTACAGAGATTAAAAGGCTGAAATGTGTTCTTTTTGAAAATAAATTTAGGATGCTCTTGTTTTTTATCAGATTTGATAATATAATTATATTTGATAAAGGAGGAAGATCATAATGGAACTCATGAAAATACTTTCCAACCCCGCCAGAGTACAGGTCATACAATATTTGCAAATTCAAGGCGAAGCGACAACCAAACAGATTGCTGAAGCAATCCCCAATATTCCCGTCCCCACACTGTATCGACACATCAATGCGCTTTTGAAAGAGGGGGCATTGCTTGTAAAAGAAGAACGAAAGGTCAGAGGAAGTCTGGAAAGGCTGCTCACTATTAACAAAGAAAGTTTCGCATTTGCCGAGAACAACATCGCAGACCTTTCCTATCAATTTCTGATGGGGCTTTTCGCAAGGTTTCAAAAGTATAGCTGCAAAAAGGACGCTGCCCCTCAAAAAGACCGTTTGAGCATGAGGACTGTCGTGCTTACACTTACGGATGAAAACTTTGATAAGTTTATGCGAGAAATTGCAGAGGTCATCAAAAAATACGAAGAAAATGCAGACAAGACAGGAAAACTCCGCAGCGTTTCCTTTATATCAGCACCCGTAGAGGAGGACGAAAAATGAACTTGAGTGAAGAAAAGATTTTTATAGAGGGAAAGGTTTCTATCGGAGCAACCATTTCCTACACTGATAAAAACAGGCTGTCCCCTGCCATTGTCTTTATTATGGGAACGGGAAAAACTGACCGTGACGGAAATGAGAAAGGCTTTAAGACAGATTTCTACAAAAATCTGGCAGATGATTTTGGGAGCTGCGGATATGTATGTGTCCGATATGACAAGCGGGGGACATTCCAGTCAGAGGGCAGCTTTGCCACGGCAGGATTAAGCGACCTTATGGATGATGCCGTTTCGGTAATACAGTATGTGAAAGCGCTTCCCTATGTTGATAAGGAAAAAGTGATTGTTTGCGGTCACAGCGAGGGGGCGATGATTGCCACATTACTCAGCGCACAGGAAAGCACCGCAGGGTTGCTCCTACTTGGCGGAGCTGCCACTTGTATGAGAGATGCGCTTTTCTATCAGAACAGGCTTGTAGCGGAGGAATTTCAGCAGAAAAAAGGACTTCTGGGACTACTGCTCCGCAGACAGACAACGGAAGCAAAGACCAATGCTAAAGTAGAAGTGATGTTTGAAAAATGTATGTCTGCAAAGAAAGACAGGGTGTTTTTCGGCGGAGCAATGTTAAACGCAAAGTGGGTCAGGGAACACGTATCCTATTCCTCGGAGGATTATATATCGTTGCTCCAAAGATATGGCAAACCCATTTTGGCGGTTACCGGGACGGCAGACATTTCAACCGATTACAGACGCTTATCGGCTTTGAAGGACATTCCTCTTTTGGAAATCTACACGCCGCAGAGGGTAAACCACATTTTGCGGGAAATTGATGATGACAACAGCGTGATGACGGTTAAGAAGCAATATAAACGACTTGCGGGGCGACCTATGCACTCGCCGACAGAAGAAAAAATAAAGGAATGGTTAAGCCAGTTCCAGACTATG
>JAUNJL010000042.1 GCA_030533315.1 Eubacteriales bacterium | reverse complement strand
AAAAATGGTTGCTATTTTTGGAAAAAATGTTACAATATTCTTATCAGTGATAAAATATTCCACCATCAGAAGGGGACTTGGGGAAATGAGTAAGGTACTGGTCATAGGGATTGCCGGCGGCTCCGGCAGCGGAAAGACGACGTTGACAAACCGGATCGCGGCTCAGTTTCAGGAGCATGTGACCGTGGTAAAGCATGACAACTATTACAAGGCTCACGACGACATGGCCTTGGAGGAGAGGAAGAGTCTGAATTATGACCACCCCAACGCCTTTGACACGGAACTGATGATCCGGCATCTGAGGGAGCTGAAGGCGGGCAGGCCCGTCCAGTGTCCCATCTACGATTACAAGGTCCACAACCGGAGCAAGGACACCACCACGGTGATGCCCGGTGAGGTGGTGATCGTGGAGGGGATCCTGATCTTCGAGAACAAGGAACTTTGTGAGATGATGGACGTGCGGGTTTTTGTGGACACTGACGCAGATATCCGGCTGATCCGCCGCATCCAGAGGGACGTGATGGAGAGGGCCAGGAGCCTGGAGTCCGTGATCAGCCAGTATACCAACACGGTCAAGCCCATGTATGAGCGCTTTGTGGAGCCCAGCAGGAAGAACGCAAACATCATCATCCCGGAGGGAGGCTACAATCAGGTGGCCATGGAGATGCTTCAAAATTATATCCTGCGGCATTTATCCGAATAAACATGTCCCGCCCCTTGGAGGATTGCCTGTCTCAGGCGGGAGGGCCCGGATCAGGGCTGCGGCGGAGCTTTGTATCCGCCTGATGGAACAAGAATATGCAAAGGAGAAAGGAAGATGATCGATTATACAGAGGGCTCAGGGGCCCAGTATCATGTTCAGACGAGGCCGGGGGACGTGGGGCGGTATGTGATCATGCCCGGAGATCCCAAGCGGTGTGCCAAGATCGCAGAATATCTGGAGGATGCTGTGCTCATAGCCGACAGCAGGGAGTTTGTCACCTACACCGGCTATCTGGAGGGAGAGAAGGTGAGCGTGACCTCCACCGGGATCGGAGGCGCTTCTGCGTCCATCGCCATGGAGGAGCTTTTTCGGTGCGGAGCGGACACCTTCGTTCGTATCGGCACCTGCGGGGGGATGCAGCTTGAGGTGGTGGGAGGAGACATCGTCATCGCCAGCGGCGCCATCCGCATGGAGGGCACCAGCAAGGAGTATGCGCCTATCGAGTTTCCCGCCGTGGCGGACGTGGGTGTGGTGAACGCTTTGACGGAGGCGGCCGAGGGACTGGGCTTTTCCCATCACGTGGGGGTGGTCCAGTGCAAGGATGCCTTTTACGGTCAGCATGAGCCGGAGAAGAAGCCGGTGGGCTACGAGCTTCTGAACAAATGGGACGCATGGATCAAGTGCGGGGCCCTCGCATCGGAGATGGAGTCTGCTGCCATGTTTGTGGTGGGCAGCTGCCTGCGGGTTCGGGTGGGCTCCTGCTTTTTGGTGATCGCAAACCAGGAGAGGGAGAAGGCGGGCCTGGAGAACAAGCAGGTTCACGACACGGACGGGGCGATCCGAACGGCCGTGGAGGCAGTGAGGATCCTGATCCGAAAAGACAAGGCTAAGGCAACGACCGGTGCGCCGGTATAATAAAAAAGCACATAAAGGAGGCACTAAAACATGAAGAGAAGAGTAGTGGCAGCAGTTCTGGCAGCAGGGATGGTCCTTTCCGCAGCGCCTGCGGTTTACGCAGAGGACGGGTCCGATATCAAGGTTGGTATCGTGACGGACGTGGGAGGCGTCAATGACGGTTCCTTCAACCAGTCCGCATGGGAAGGGCTGCAGAGAGCTCAGGAGGACTTCGGGATTGAGGCAAACTATCTGGAGTCATCCACGGATGCTGACTATATTCCCAACATCGAGACCTTCATCGACGAGGAATATGACATGATCATCTGCATCGGCTATCAGCTTGCCGACGCCTTGAGAGAAGAGGCAGAGGCAAATCCGGACCAGAAGTTCGCCATCGTTGACGACACAAGCTGCTCCGATCTGGATAACGTTACCTGTCTGATGTTTGAGCAGGCACAGGCGTCCTACCTGGTGGGCTATGTGGCTGGTCTCACCACCGAAAGTGATACCATCGGCTTCGTTCTTGGAATGTCCACGGACACCATGAATGAGTTTGGCTACGGCTATTGTGCGGGCGCTCTGGACGCAAACCCGGATGTGACTGTCCTTCAGACAAACGCAAACAGCTTTGCAGACACCGCGGCCGGAAAGACGGCGGCCAACAACATGATCGCAGACGGGGCGGACGTGATCTTCCATGCTGCAGGAGGCACGGGCCTTGGAGTGATCGATGCCTGCAAGGAAGCCGGGATCTGGGCCATCGGCGTGGACTCCGACCAGAGTGCGGTAGCTCCCGATACCATCCTGACCTCCGCCATGAAGCGGGTGGACAATGCCTGCTACGATGAGGTGAAGGCAGTTGTGGAAGGCAGCGTGGAGAGCGGCATCAAGACCTACACCCTGGCAGATGCGGGCGTTGACCTGGCGCCTACGGTGGACAACCTTGACCAGGAGGTTCTGGATAAGGTCAATGAAGTAAAGGAGAAGATCATTGCCGGCGAGGTTGAGGTTCCCAAGGACAAGGAAGCCTTCGAGGCTGCTCACGGCGACGTTTACCAGTTGGCTGAGTGATCGATACGAAACCTCCCTTTGGGAGTCACTTTTGGGCAGAGCGTTTTGCTCTGCCCTATTTCTACTGTGTACACACATATGGACCGTAACCTGTAGATGCTGCGGCCGCCGCCTTTTTCAGGCTATTTCCAGGAAAGGGGGAGTAAAGAAAAAGAAGGGGGCCCGTTTTTTGCAAAGGAGAAGAATACGATGAGAGAAATTGATATGAATCGAGTAAACAGGACTCGGGAACAGATGTTGGATACCGTAAAAAGCCCTGTGCTCACACATGAGCAGAAGGTGGCGACCATGGCGAACCTGGCAGATTCCCTTCTGGAGGTGGTGGATCTGCCGGAAGGGCTGAGCCAGCTTTTGGATCAGACCATAGAGACGAAGTGTATCTGTGATCTTTCCGAGGGACATGCGCCCCTTCGTCCCCGGTACATTATCCCGGATTATCAGAAGTTTATGAAGGAGGGCAGCGCCTTCCTGCAGCTGGAGCCTCCGAAGGATCTTTACGAGGCCTTGAACGCCCTTCTGATCTTTTACAAGCATGTTCCCAGCGTCACCAATTTCCCGGTGTACGTGGGCGCTTTGGATGAGCTTTTGGAGCCCTTTATGGACGGCGTGGAGGAGGAGCAGGCGAAGAAGATGATAAAGCTGTTCCTGATCCATATGGACCGCACCATCCTGGATTCCTTTTCCCATGCCAACGTGGGCCCTCTGGACACAAAGGCGGGGAGACTGATCCTGGAGGCCGAGGCGGAGCTGGAACATGCGGTGCCCAACCTTACCATGAAATATGATCCGGAGCTCACCTCCGATGAGTTTGCCCTTCTTGGTATTGATGCGGCTCTTCACAGCGCAAAGCCCAGCTTTGCCAACCACAAAATGTTTCGGGGAGAGCTGGGACAGGAATACGTGATCGCCAGCTGCTACAATGGACTGAAGCTGGGCGGAGGCTCCTACACTCTCTGCCGTCTGATCCTGGGCAACATTGCAAAGCGTTCCAAGGACATCAAGGACTTCAAGGAAAACCAGCTGCCTTATGTGTGTCAGGTCATGGCGGACTACATGGATGCAAGGATCCGGTTTGAGGTGGAGGAAAGCGGATTCTTTGAGAACAACTTCCTGGCAAAGGAGGGCTTCATCCACCGTGACCGCTTCACCGCCATGTTTGGCATGGTGGGTATGGCGGAGTGCGTCAACCTCCTCATGGAAAAAGAGGGAAAATCTCTGCGCTACGGCCGCGACCAGGAGGCAGACCAGCTGGGAGTGGAGATTATGGAGGAGATCGAGGCCTTTAACCAGAACCATGTGAATCCTTACTGCGAGGCCACAGACGGACATTTCCTCCTGCACGCCCAGGTGGGCATTGACAGTGACAACGGCATCTCCCCAGGCACCAGGATCCCCATCGGGGAGGAGCCGGAGGAGCTGATCGACCATCTTCGCCATTGTGAGAAATTCCATAAATATTTCCCGTCAGGAACGGGAGACATCTTCCCCATCGACACCACGGCTCACAAAAACCCGGAGTTTCTTCTGGATATCATCAAGGGCTCCTTTGCCGAAGGGATCCGCTACCTGTCCTTCTACGCCGCTGACAGCGACGTGATCCGCATTACGGGCTATCTGGTGAAGCGCTCCGAGATCGAGAAGCTGGAGCGGGGAGAGAACGTCCTTCAGGACACCACCGCCCTTGGAATGGGGGCAAAGCACAACAGCCGGATCCTGGAAAGGAAGGTGCGGTAAGAGGGCATGAAGGAAAAAGTACCGGTAAATAAGATCATTCCCTTCAGCGCCGTGGACGGTCCGGGGAACCGGACGGCGGTGTTCCTCCAGGGGTGTAATTTTAACTGCCTCTACTGTCATAACCCGGAGACCAGGAATCTCTGCAGGAACTGTGGGGCCTGCATCCAGGGATGTCCGGGGCAGGCCTTGTCCATGCAGGAGGGGCAGGTCCGGTTCCAGCCCGAAAGATGTCTTTCCTGTGACGCCTGCATCAGGGGCTGCCCCTACGGGAGCAGTCCCAGGATCTGGTATCTGGACCGGGATCAGGTGTTTGACCGCATCAAAAAGCAGATGCCCTATATCCGGGGCGTCACCGTCTCCGGAGGGGAGTGCACCCTTTATCCGGAGTTTCTCCAGAGTCTCTTTGAAAAATGCAGGGAGGAGGGCCTTGGCACGCTGCTGGACAGCAATGGAACGCTGGACTTCTCCTTGTATCCCCAGCTTCTGGAGGTGACGGACGGCGTGATGCTGGATGTGAAGGCATGGGGGCGCGAGGATCACCGGAGAGTGACGGGAGAGGACAACGGGCTGGTCCTGAAGAATCTGCGCACCCTGGCTGAGAGAGGAAAGCTGTACGAGATTCGGACCGTGGTGGTCCCCGGGCTTTTTGACTTCCGGGAAACGGTGCGGGAGGCCGCAGCTCTGGGGGCCAAGTACCTGGACCGGGGAGATATCCGGTACAAGCTGATCTCCTACAGGCCCATGGGGGTGCGAAGGGAGTATGCCCATTTTCCCGTGCCGGAGGCCGGGCAGATGGAGGAGCTGGCAGGCATCGTGAGGGAAGCGGGGATCCGGGACATTCGGATCCTCTAAGGAGACGCTGGCCGCAGGGCGCCAGGAGACAGGGGAAAAGACAAAGGAGGTAGGGAAGTGGAATACCACAGCAACGCCGATATGAATACCGTGGCCATTCAGATGAAGGACATCGTCAAGAAATTCGGTGATTTCGTCGCCAATGACCACATTAATTTAACGGTCCACAAGGGTGAGGTACATGCCATCCTTGGGGAGAACGGAGCGGGAAAAAGCACGCTGATGAACGCTCTCTACGGGCTGTTCCAGCCCACGTCCGGAACCATAGCGGTGGATGGGAGGGAGGTCGTCATCGACAATCCCCAGAAGGCCATCGAGCTTGGGATCGGTATGGTGCACCAGCACTTTATGCTGGTGCAGCCCTTTACGGTTACGGAAAACATCATTCTGGGGACGGAGCCCAGAAAGGGGCTGGTGGTGGACGTCCGGTCCGCCAGGAGCAAGATCATGGAGCTGTCGGAAAGGTACAATCTGAAGGTGGATCCAGATGCCAGGATCGAGGACATTTCCGTGGGGATGCAGCAGAGGGTGGAGATTCTGAAGGTGCTGTACCGGGGCGCCCAGCACTTGATCCTGGACGAGCCTACGGCCTCCCTCACCCCGCAGGAGATCGGGGAGCTGATCGACATCATCCACAATCTCACCGCGGACGGAAAGTCCGTGATCCTCATCACCCACAAGCTGAAGGAGATCAAGGCGGCGGCAGATTACTGCACCATCATCCGTCAGGGAAAATACATAGGCACCGTGGACGTGAGAGAGGTGGATGAAAACGCCCTTGCCGCCATGATGGTGGGACGGGACGTGGAGTTTCGGGTGGAAAAGAAGGACATGACGCCGGGAGAGGCCGTCCTTGAGGTGAAGGGGCTTCGTGCAAAGGATTACCGGGGCGTGGAGATCCTGAAGGGGCTGAACCTGTCCGTCCGCAAGGGGGAGATCGTGGGTCTGGCCGGCGTGGATGGAAATGGACAGACGGAGCTGGTGGAGATCCTCACCGGTCTTCGGAAGGGAGAGTCCGGCCAGGTTCTGATGCACGGGGAGAATATCTTCAACAGGACGCCCAGGGAGATCTTTGACAAGGGCGTCACCAGCATCCCCGAGGACCGGCAGAAGTTTGGCCTTGTCCTGGATTTTACCGTGGCGGAGAACCTGATCCTCCAAAACTTCGGAAAGGCTCCCTTTTCCGGGAACGGGATCCTGAAAAAGGACGCCATCGAAAAGCATTCGGAGCAGCTGATCCAGAAGTTTGACATCCGTCCCTCCGGCTGCTCGGGGAGAAAGGCGGGGCATCTTTCGGGAGGAAACCAGCAGAAGGTGATCATCGCCCGGGAGGTGACCAACGATTCCGATCTTCTCATCGCTGTAAATCCCACCCGTGGATTGGACGTGGGGGCCATTGAGTTCGTGCACCGATACATCGTGGAACAGAGGAACAAAAACAAGGCGGTGCTTCTGGTATCCTTCGAGCTGGATGAGATCATGAGCCTTTCCGACAGGATCGAGGTGATCTTTGGCGGCCAGATCGTGGGAAGCGTGCCCGGCAAGGGGGCGGACGAGAAGCAGCTTGGCTTCATGATGGCAGGAGGACAAAGCCCGGAGGCAAACTCCTAAGCCCGACATCGGACTTCCGGAGCTGGATGCCAGCTTTCCCAACATGGGAGTCAGCTTTCCGATTTGCTGTGATTGGCGCATTAGGCGCATCGGCTTGGAAGCGAATCTCAAAATCTGCCATTCATGGTGCGGCGAGGGCACCGTGAAAAGGGAAAGTTTGGGAACCAGTTCCCAAATCTACCATTATTGGCGCAGCAAGTGCGCCATGAAAGGGGAAAACATGAAAAGTAAAGTTTTGAACGGTCATGCGTTCTATACATTTCTTGCGATCATCATCGGCTTCGTGGTAGGGGCGCTTTTGCTTCTGGTGGCGGGGATCAGCCCGGCTCAGGCATACGGCAAGCTTCTGGACGGAGTGTTCGGCCAGGCAAAATACATCACCTGGAGCGTCGTGTATGCGGCGCCCCTGATCTTTACCGGTCTCAGCGTGGCCTTTTCCTTTAAGACCGGCGTGTTCAACATCGGTGCGGAGGGGCAGTTCGTGGTGGGCTCACTGGCAGCCTGCGTGGTGGGAATCCTGGTAAAGGCGCCGGCGCCCATCCACATCCTTCTCTGCATAGCCGCAGCTGCGGCAGCGGGAGCCCTGTGGGGGGCCATTGTGGGCGTCCTGAAGGTAAAAAGGGGAGTGAACGAGGTGCTCTCCTACATCATGTTCAACTGGATCGCCTTTTATCTTTCCAATTACGTGGTGAATCTGAAGGTCATCCACAGGACCGGGGGCGGGGAGGCCACCAAGGATGTGGCGGATACGGCCAGGATCATGGCTCCCAAGGCGGTGATCGCGGCCACAAGATGTACCGCGGCCAACTGGGGGATCGTCCTTGCCGTCGGCGCAGCCATCCTCATTTGGTTTATCATCAAAAAAACCACCCTGGGCTACCAGCTTCGGGCCGTGGGCCTTAGCAAGACGGCGGCAGAGTATGGGGGCATCAGCTCCAACCGCATGTTCCTGACGGCCATGGCCATCTCCGGCGCCCTGGCGGGCCTGGGCGGTGCGGTGCAGACTCTGGGGATGTCCGGCCGTATCAGCCAGTTTGCCAGCCAGGAGCAGTTCGGCTTTCAGGGCATCACCGTAGCCCTGATCGGTTCCTCCAATCCCATCGGCTGTATTTTTGCGGGCCTGTTCTACGGGGCCATGAAATACGGCGGCGGCAAGCTGAGCCTTGTGAAGGCTCCGGCGGAGGTGGTGGACATCATCATGGGGACCATCATCTTCTTTATCGCCATTTCCCATGTGTTTCGGATATTTTTCCAGAAATCGAAAAAGGATAAGGGAGGGAAATAAACATGGATGTTTTCATTAAGGATTTAGGGCTTCTGATCAATGCGATGCTCATTGCCACACCTCCGCTTCTCCTTGCGGCCCTGGGCTCTTGCTTCTCGGAGCGGAGCGGGGTGATCAACATTGGAATCGAGGGAATGATGACCATCGGCGCATTTACGGGAGCCGTGGTGGCCTACTTCTCCGGCAACGGCTGGCTGGGCTTTTTCTGCGGCGGCCTGGCAGGAGCGGCCTTCGGTCTTCTCCATGCGGTGGCCTGCGTCTCCTTTGGAGCGGATCAAACCATCTCCGGTACGGCCATCAACTTTCTGGCCCCCGGACTTGCGGTGTTTCTGTGCAAGGCCATGTTCCAAAACTCCTCGGATTCCCCGGCCCTTGATACGGCCAGCAAGCTTCCCAAGATGTTTCAGGGCGTGTTCAAGGCGGGTTCCTTTGGCTACAACGTGCTGAACACGTACTACGTGGCCTATCTCAGCTTCGTGCTGGTCCTGGTGATCTGGTTCGTCTTTTACAAAACCCGGTTCGGCATGAGACTGAGGGCGGTGGGGGAGCATCCCCAGGCCTGTGAGACCCTGGGCGTCAACGTGTTCCGCATCCGCTATATCTGCGTGATCCTTTCCGGCTTTCTGGCTGGACTTGGAGGTGCGTACGTGACTTTGGCGACGGTGAGCCAGTTCCGCCCCAGCGTGATCGTGGGCCAGGGCTTCATCGCCATTGCGGCGGTGATCTTCGGAAAGTTTACCCCTCAGGGGGCTCTGAAGGCCTGTCTGCTGTTCGGCTTCTGCAACGGTGTCCGTTCCCTGATCGGCGCCAGCAACGTGGTGTCCCCCCATCTGATCTCCATGATCCCCTACGCCGTGACGATTCTGGCGCTGGTGCTGTTTGTGGGAAGCTCCCGGGTGCCGGCTGCCAACGGAAAGCCTTACACGAAATCCAAGTGACGTGGGCGCCGCAAAACGGTTTGAAGGAGGACCAAATGTTAGATCATAAATTGCCTGACCATGGGATGGTGAAGGCAGACGCAGTGAAAGAACAGATAAAAAGGATCTGTGAGGAGGCGAAGGTTCTGGAGGCCGGCGCAGGCCGCCCTGGAACAGGCGCCGCCCTTAGGATCGTGGGTTCAGGGAGAGAGGACATATGGAATATGAGAAGCTGCTGAAATTGCCAAAGGTGGAGCTCCATTGCCATCTGGACGGCTCCCTTTCCCAGTCATGGATCAGCAGGGAGCTGGGGATGGAGGTGGATGCCTCCCGGCTCCAGGTGACCGACGGCTGCCAAAGCCTGAAGGAATACCTGGAAAAATTTGACCTTCCCATCCGCTGCATCCAGACGGAGGGAGGGCTGCGCCGGGCTGGCTATGATTTTCTCCAGCAGGTTTCCAGGGAAAACATGAGGTATGTGGAGGTGCGTTTCGCACCTGCCTGCTCCGCCCATGGAAGCCTTACGGTGGAAAGGGTGCTGGAATCTCTGCTGACGGGCCTGGAAGAGGGAAAAAAAGCCTTTGGAACCGAGTATAACGTGATCGTCTGTGCCATGCGCCACCACTCGGAGGAGGAAAACCTGGCCATGCTCAAAAGCGCCAGGACCTTCCTGGGACAGGGGGTGTGCTGCGCAGATCTGGCGGGGGACGAGGCCGCCTTCCCCATGAGCGGCTTTCGGGAGCTTTTTTCCCAGGTGAAGGCCATGGGGATGCCCTTCGTCCTCCATGCGGGGGAGTGTGGAAGCCGGGAGAATATCCAGGAATCCGTGGACTGCGGGGCGGCCAGGATCGGCCATGGCATCGCCATGAGAGGAGACGGGAGACTGCAGGAGCTGTGCCGGAAAAAGGGCGTTGGAATCGAGATGTGCCCCATCAGCAATCTGCAGACGAAGGCCGTGGGGAGCAAGGCGGATTACCCCATGAGGGAGTTTTTGGACAACGGACTTTTGGTGACGGTAAACACGGACAACCGGACGGTGAGTGATACCTCCGTGACGAAGGAGCTGGCCTTTATCCAGGAAAACTACGGGATCACCGATGAGGAGATATACCGGATGCTGGAGAACGGGGCGAGGGTCTCCTTTGCGGACGACGGTGTCAAGCACCGGCTTTTGGAGGAATGGAAAAGGAGGTAGCCGCCTGGGCGGAGCCTCTGGGTTTTGAGGTGCGGCGGTTCCGTTTGGCGGGCCGCCGCCAAAGGAAAGGTTAAGATATGAGCGATATGTATGAGAAGCTGAAAAAATGCGTGGAGGCCATCCGCCAAAGGACGGATTTCGTGCCAGAGGCGGCCCTGGTTCTGGGCTCCGGCCTGGGAGAATATGCGAAGAACATGGACGTGCGGGCGGAGATCCCCTACGGGGAGCTGGAGGGCTTTCCCGTGTCCACGGTAGCCGGACACGATGGGCGCTTTCTCTTTGGATATGTGAAGCAGGTTCCCATGGTGCTGATGAAGGGCCGGGTCCACTATTACGAGGGCTATGACATGGAAGACGTGGTCATGCCTGTCCGCATCATGGGGATGCTGGGGGCAAAAAAGGTGATCCTTACCAATGCGGCGGGAGGGATCAACACCGGCTTCCAGCCGGGGGATCTGATGATGATCACGGATCACATCTCCGTCTTTGTGCCCAGTCCCTTAAGGGGAGCCAACCTGGAGGAGCTGGGGGTACGGTTCCCGGATATGAGCCATGTTTACGATCCCGGGCTCCAGGCCGTGATCAGAAGGACGGCGGGAGAGCTGGGGATTTCCCTTCGGGAGGGTGTTTACCTGCAGTGCTCTGGCCCCAATTATGAGACGCCTGCCGAGATTCGGATGCTGCGGACTCTGGGAGCGGACGCCGTTGGTATGAGCACGGTTTGTGAGGCCATGGCGGCAAACCATATGGGAATGAAGGTGTGCGGGATCTCCTGCATCACCAACATGGCCGCCGGGATCCTGGATCAGCCCCTTTGCCATGAGGAGGTACAGGCGACGGCGGACAAGGTGAAGGCCACCTTTGAAAAGCTGGTAACGGAGATCATTGGAAATATGTGAGAGGCGGGGCGGCCTTAGGATCATGAAATCAGAAATATCCTGCCGCCCGATATGCCTGGCTGTCGAATAGGATGAGACAGCCGGGCATATATTTTTATCACGTAGGAGGCCGGCGGGAACACCGCCAGACGGCCTGAGCGGCCTTATGGAGCGGTTTGGCAGGAGGGAGGGCGGTCATGAACGGACTTTGGGGCGGGATGATCCTCATAGGTGTGATCTACGGGGCGTTTGCCGGGACGCTTCCGGAGGTGACGGAGGCGGTGGTACAGTCTGCGGGGGAGGCGGTGGAGCTCTGCCTTTCCCTGGCCGGCATCACGGCCCTTTGGACGGGGATCATGAAGATCGGGGAACATTCTGGCCTTGTGGAGAGGCTGGCAAAAAGGCTGGGGCCGGTTTTGAACTTCCTTTTTCCCTCCATCAGGAAGGAGGAAAAGGCGAAGCATTACATATCTCTGAATTTTCTGTCCAACATTCTGGGGCTGGGGTGGGCCAGCACCTCCTTCGGCCTCATGGCCTTCCGGGAGCTTGACCGGATCCACCGGCGGGAGTGTGCCGGTCAGCAGGGGCAAGAATCTAAGGCATCCGGCGGCAGGGGCCGGGGAAAACGAAGGCCATCCCCGGAGAGGGCCAGCACCGCCATGTGCACCTTCCTGATTATCAACGTCTCCTCTCTGCAGCTGATCCCCGTCAACATCATCGCCTGCCGGGCGCAATATGGCAGTGCGGTTCCCGCCGCCATCGTGGGTCCGGCCATTCTTACCACGGCCGTCAGTACGGGAGCGGCGGTGGTGTTCTGCAAGCTGATGGGCGGCAGGTCCTGAAGGGGACTTCTGCCGCCCTGGCCTTTGGATATGAGCGATTCACCGGAAGGATGAAGATCCGGATCCCGGCCCTGGGCGGCCGCAGGGGAGCCGGATCTTTTTGGAGCTTTGGGGCATGGGTGGATGGCGACGCCGAAAGGAAAATGGGGGAAAATCATGGACGGACAAGCTTGACTTTTTTTGTGGGAACGAATAGAATGTCGGTTGAAAGGTGGATCGCATGGACATCATGACCGCACATTCCAAAGCAAGATATCAGAGGAGGAAGCAGCCATGTTTTTTCGGAAAAAGAGGGCGGAAAAAAAGAGCTACGACCGGGAGCACACGGTTCCGGTGCTGAAATGCAGCATTTGTAACGGAGAAAAGGTGGCGGGATTTCGGGATCTGCGGACGGGAAAGACGGAAGAAATCTGCCTGATCCGCACGGAGGAGGATCTGAAGGAGTTCCTTGGGACCTACGGGCTGCAGCTGGAAGAGATCAGGAAGGAATATTAGGTGTGGGTAAATGCAGAACAGAGAAGGCCTGGCGGCATTTGGGATGAGACAACATTGTAAGAGGTGAGACCATGGACAAAGTTCTCCGAAAGAAATTTGAGATCAACAGAAAGACGAGAAGGGGCTTTCGCATCACGATTCTTTTGTTTGTTCTGGCGACGCTGCTGATCTATCAGGTGCTGAACAATAATGTGCAGAACTCCGTGGGAGCGGATGCGGAGAAAAATATCGAGAATACCAGCGGGCGGAATGCGGACGCCATATACCGGGAGCTGACGAACCGTCAGCTGCTTTTGGCCTCCATCGCAGAGAGCATTCACGTGGAGGAGCTTACGGAAGAGTCGAGAGAAGAGATCCTGAATATGCTGCGGTCCTGCGTGGAAAGATATCATTATTACAATATGGGGATCCTGACCTTGGACGGCACGCTTTACACGACCTCGGGCAAAAGGATCAGCGTGCGGGATGGTTCGCCGTACGGGGAGACGCTGGACGGCGTTGCCCATATCACCGAAAGCTTTTCGGCCCTGGATGGCGGCGATCTGCAGCTGAATGCCTTTACCATGCCTGTGAGAAGGGAGGAGGGGACGGCCTTTATCCTGACGGCCGCCTACCGCTCCATGGACCTGGCGGAGGATCTAAACCTGAAGGTGGCAGACGGGCAGGGCTACAGCTTTATCCTGAATCCCCAGGGTCAGGCCATGATCTATCCCTACATGGGGGAGGATGAGGAGTACATAAGGCTGATAAACTTCATTGACGGTGACAGAAGCCTTGCGCCCCAGGGGGAGGAAAGAGGAAGCCGGGCCTTTGCCCTGGATGGAGAAGAATATTATGTTCATTTTGAACGTCTGAGGGTGAACGACTGGTATCTGATGACCTGTGCGAAGACCTCGGACGTGTACGCCGGGAGCCGTGTCATCATGAGGAACGTTTACATAGGCATGGGCTTTCTCTGGTTCATGATCCTGGCCATCCTGGGGGCCATGATGCGGATGCATGTGGGGCACCAGGAGAAGATCTATCAGGTGGTGTTCACAGATGCACTGCTGAAGGAGAAGAATTATGATTACCTGAAGCTGTGTCTCCAGCAGCTTCCCAGAGAGGATCTGGATGAAATGGCGATGGTGGTTCTGGACGTGGACAGCTTCAAGGTGTTTAACATGATCTATGGCAGCCGGAGGGGGGACGACCTGATCCGGTATCTGGACCGTGTCTTTAAGGAGACGCTTCCGGAGGATCGCCTGTACCGCCATGTGTCGGATCAGTTTGTGGGTATTTTGTCCTGCCGTTCCCGGGAGGAGGCGGAAGAGAAGATTCGCCGTCTCGTTGACCGTATGGAGGCAGACATAGCCGGAAAAAAGGTGCACCCCTTTGTCCCGTCCATAGGCATCTGTATGCTGAAGGACTATCAGGACATATACGTGGCTTACAGCGACGCCATGATCGCAAAGAATACGGTGAAGGGCAGTCACATGGATATGTACGCCTTTTACGGCGAGGTGATGCGCCGCTCCATCCAGAACCGCATGAAGCTGGAGTCCGCATTCCAGGATGCCCTGAGAAATCAGGAATTTCGCATCTTTTATCAGCCGAAATACGATATGCGGGATGGAAGCATCGTGGGAGCGGAGGCTCTTGTAAGGTGGGTGCGGCCGGACGGGACCATGATCTCTCCGGGAGATTTTATCCCCTGCTTTGAGGAAAGCGGGCAGATCATTGTTCTGGACGAGGCTGTCCTGGACAGGGTGTGCCGGGAGATCCGGGATATGGAGGCTCTGGGCCTGAGGGTGCCCCGTATTTCCGTCAATCTTTCCAGGGTGCATCTGAAGCAGCCCGGGATCGTGGAAAAGATCAAAAAAAGGCTGGAGACCATGGACATCCGCCCGGAGATGCTGTCCTTTGAGATCACGGAGAGCGCCCTGTATGACGATAATATCTCGTTATCCGAGATCGTTTCCGGTCTTCATGCCCTGGGCCTTCGGGTGGACATGGACGATTACGGGACGGGTATTTCCAGTCTGAACTCCCTGGCAAATGTGGAATTTGACGTGATCAAGCTGGACAAGTCCTTTATCGACCGGGTAGGGGACCCCAAGATGGGATCCGTGATCCGCTCCACCATCCGTCTTTCCGAGGAGCTTGGGATGGAGATGATCGCAGAGGGAGTGGAGACAGAGGAGCAGAGGGATTCCCTGCTCAGATGGGGCTGCCGCTATGCTCAGGGCTTTTATTACGCCAGGCCCATGCCGAAGGAGGACTTTCAGGCGATGCTGCCGGAAATATAAAGATACGGTAAAGGTCCTGTAAGAAATAAAGGGATCCATAGCCTTATGGAGGATTGTATGGTATAATCGGGTAACGGTTCAGGCGTCTGAGCGGTTACATGACAGGAGAGGCAGGGAGGCGGATATGAATAAGATTTACAGAAATCTCATTGCGGTTTTTGTGGCTGTGACCGGCATCCTGTTTTTTTCCCTGAGCGCAGGGCTGATCGCTGTGAATTTTTCCATAGAGACGGATTATCTCGGCGAGATCACGGAACAGGTTCAGGGCAACATAGATGCGGCGAAGGAGAGCTATGATGCCAAGCTGCGCCTGATGGAAGAGGTATGGGTGGAGCGGGGAAAAAATGCGGAATATATCATTGTCCAGGAGGAGCTTTTTCAGGTGGAGGGAGCGCTGGAGCGCATGTGCACCGTGATGGGGGCGAAGGACATCCATATTTTTGACCAGGAGGGAAGCGTCCGCTTCAGCACCGACAAGACCGCCCTGGGAGGCCCGCTGGAGGGAGAAGAGGAGAACCTGAAAAGGCTTATGTCCAAGGATGCGGGGAAGGACTACTATGTCCATATCGAGGAGAGCGGCTTCTGGGAGGATCCTTCCTATTGCAGGTTGGTGGTCAGAACTGAGGCGGAGGGCTGCTCTGCCGTCTGCTTTGATGCCGATACCAGCCAGATGGGACTGAAATGTGAAAAAACCATCATCGAAAACACGCTGATGGAGTCTGCCACCGAGTACAACACCAGCATTGCCGCGGTGGGGGCGGGCAGCGGGATCGTGCTGGGTATGACAAAGAACAATTCCCAGACGGTGGAGATCCAGGGGATGGACAGCAAGGAGGAGCTTCTGGCCTATCTGGAGAAGGCTGTGAAGAAGGGGCATACCCACGCCGTGATCAATGGAGAATACAGCCTTGTGTCGGTGTTCAGGGAGGAAGGGGATTACATCATCGCCTTCAGCCTTATGAATGAACTGGTCTTTGGCATCCTGAAGATGCTTCTTTTCACCCTGGCGCTGTTTTTGATCGCCGTCGCCGTGGTGATCTACACCATCAATTATAATTTCCGGAAATACCTTCTGAACCATTTTACGGAGATGGAACGGCGGCTGAATCTGATCCTGGAGGGAGATTTTCAGGTGACCCTGGAGGAAGGGAACAATTCGGAGATCAACAAGCTGCTGCGGGTGATCCAGCGGCTGAAGACCGGGTACATCCACAAGTCCGAAAGGACCGACAAGATCCTGGAGGCCCTGGGAGAGAACATTGCCATTTTCGAGTACGTTTCCGGCATGAATTACTATTTCTTTTCCGACAAGATGAAGCAGCTCCTGAGCATGACCGATGAGGAGTGGGAGAGTGCTCTTGGAAAAAAGAGGGAGCTGGTCAGCATGATCCAGAGCCTGTATGACGCCCGGGATGAGAACGGAGTCGTTTACCACAGGGGGAAGTATCTTTTGGTCCAGGTTTCCGACGTGGAAAATGAAAACGTGGGTGTGCTCATTGACCAGACGGAGGAGATCAGCAGGAGATATGCGCTGGAGTCGGAGATCAAGCGTTTTGAGAAGAAGCTGGGTACCGATCCTTTGACCCGGGTGCTGAACCGGGGAGGCTTCGAGGCCTGCGTGAAGAAATATCTGGAGGAGTCCCAGGAGGAGGGCGTGATGATCGCCTTCGATCTGGATAATTTTAAAAAGGTCAACGACAGCCTGGGGCATCCTGCGGGAGACGAGGTGCTGAGGATCTTTGCCCGGTGCCTTCAGGATATGTTCCGGGCCAAGGACATCATCGGCCGTCTGGGAGGGGATGAGTTTTCCGTGCTCCTCACCAACCCGGTGGAGAGAGGCCTTGTGGAGAGAAAGGTGCAGGTGGCTTTGGATCGTATCAACCAAAGCTTCGGAGAGTATCACACCAAATGCGGCGTGTCTGCCAGTGCGGGCATTGTCTACACGGGCAGAGGGGCCAAGTACGATCAGGTCTACCAGATGGCGGATCAGGCTCTTTACTGCGCCAAGAAGGCCGGAAAGGGCCGCTTCTATGTTTACGAGGGGGAGGAGTCCCCTTTGTGAGAGAGATGGAAAGAGGATTTTAACGAAAGAGAGGAAAATATATGTTATTTGTAGAATACCCCAAGTGCAGCACCTGTCAAAGGGCGAAAAGGTGGCTGGACAGCCACGGCTGCTTCTATGAGGACCGCCATATCCAGGAGGAAAATCCCACGGCGGAGGAGCTGAAGGAATGGTACGAAAAAAGCGGCCTTCCCCTGAGAAAGTTCTTTAACACCAGCGGCCGTCTGTATAGGGAAATGGGGTTGAAGGACAAACTAAAGGATATGAGCGAGGAGGAGCAGCTGGCTCTTCTTGCCTCGGACGGAATGCTGGTGAAGCGCCCCATCCTGGTGCAGGGCAGCCAGGTGTTTGTGGGCTTTCAGGAGGCTCAGTGGGAGACGGTTTTGTAATAGACGGTTTTGTGAGAAGCGATTTGGTGATTTCTGAAAGGAGAGAGACATGCGCAAGACGAAAATCATTTGTACCCTTGGACCCGCCACGGATCAGGAAGGGGTTTTGGAGGAACTGATCAAGACGGGGATGGACGTGGCCAGATTTAACTTTTCCCATGGTTCACACGAGGAACAGAAGGAAAGGCTGGATAGGCTGAAGGAGCTGCGGGAGCGGTATGACCGTCCCATTGCGGCCCTCCTGGACACGAAGGGGCCGGAGATCCGTCTGGGCTGTTTTCGGGATAAGAAGATCACCCTGAAGGAGGGACAGCTGTTTACCCTTACCAGCCAGGAGGTGGAGGGGACGCAGGAGCGGGTCTCCGTCTCCTACAAGAATCTGTATAAGGACGTGAAGGCGGGCGACCATATCTTGATCGACGACGGTCTGATTGACATGGAGGTGCAGGAGGTGACGGAAGGGGAGATCGCCTGCAAAGTGGTCAACAGCGGCCAGGTTTCGGACAGAAAGGGCGTCAATGTCCCCGGCGTGGAGCTGAACATGGAATTTATCAGCAAAAAGGACCGGGAGGATCTGCTTTTCGGGATACAGGAGGACTTTGATTTTGTGGCCGCCTCCTTTACCAGGACGGCGGAGGATGTGAAGGCCATCCGCAGGCTTCTGGATGAGAACGGCGGGGCGGGCATCAACATCATTGCAAAGATCGAAAACCAGCAGGGAGTGGACAACATTGACGCCATCATCCAGGCGGCGGACGGTATCATGATCGCCCGGGGAGACATGGGTGTGGAGATCCCGCTGGAGCACGTTCCCATCATCCAGCAGCGGATTATCCGCAAGGTGTACCAGGCGGGCAAGCAGGTCATCACCGCTACCCAGATGTTGGATTCCATGATGTCCCATCCAAGGCCCACCCGGGCGGAGACCACGGACGTGGCCAACGCCATCACCCAGGGAACCAGCGCCATCATGCTCTCCGGGGAGACGGCAGCCGGGAAATATCCGGTGAAGGCGCTGGAGATGATGGTGAAGATCGCCGTCTATACGGAGCAGAACATGGATTACAACGGTATTTTCCGGGGGGAAAAGCGGGCGGAGGAGCCGGATATCACCACGGCCATCTCCCACGCCACCTGCACCACCGCCATCGACCTGAAGGCTCACGCCATCCTGGCGGTGAGCAAAACCGGCTGTACCGCAAGAATGATATCCAAGTATCGCCCTGGCTGCACCATCGGAGGCTGCTCCAGCTCCCGGAGGGTGTGCCGCCAGATGAACATGTCCTGGGGCATTTACCCCATGTACATCCGGGAGGAGTACAGCTCCGAGATTCTTTGCCTGCGGGCGGTGGAGGCTGCGAAGAGCCATGGCCTTGTGGAGGACGGGGATACCATCGTATTCGCAGGAGGCATTCCCTTAGGCATTCCCGGCCGGACGAATCTGATCCGGGTCTGCATCGTGGGAGAATAAAAAAATGTCTGGAGAAATGCATTCCTTATGGGGGTGCATTTCTTTTTTTGGAAAAATGAAACCTTTTGGGGATCTTTCACATCTAATAGGTGTAAAGGCAAATAAAAACATTCGGATGGAATGCCTGTGAGGTTGCCCAGCTCTCTGACCGGTGAAGGAGCTGTGGGAATATGGCCGGAGGGCCGGAAAGGAGAAGCTTATGCAAAGGCTGGCAGAAAAAGCCGCAAAAGGAGATGCGGAGGCATTTCTGGAGCTGATGGAGCAAAATTCCATGTCCATGTACAAGGTGGCCAGGGGGATCCTGAAGAACCAGGAGGATGTGGCGGACGCCGTCCAGGAGACGATCCTGAGCTGCTTTGAGAAAATACATACCCTGAGGAAGGCGGAGTATTTCAAGACTTGGCTGATACGGATCCTGATCAACACCTGCAATCAGATCCTTCGGGAAAACAGACGGGAGCTGCTGCCCGGCGAGATGCCGGAGGAGGCCCGCAGCGACCCGTCTCTGGCGGAATTTGAGTTTCAGGAAATGCTGGGAATGGTGGATGAAAAGTATCGTCTCGTACTGATCCTTTATTACGTGGAGGGATTTCGGGTGCAGGAGATCGCCGCACTGCTGGACATGAAGGAGAATACGGTGAAGACCAGGCTTTCCAGGGCCCGGGCGCAGCTGAAGGCGGAATATGGAGTTTCCCGGGAAAAGAAAAAAACAGAGGGCCGGGAGCTTACAACAGCACAGGGAGGATTTTTAGATGAGAGAAGAATTTCGGAAGAGAGAGGGTTTTCAGGTAAGGGAGGCTTTTCAGGTGAAGGAAGATTTTCAAACGGGAGAAGGAGATCATATGCAGGGATGGGAAGAGGAAGCTGTTGACGAGAGGATCAGGAAGACCTTGAACAGGGAGTTTGACCTTCCAAGGGAGGTGGAGGAGGCAAAGGAGGCGGCCTTTGCACGGATCCGCGCCATGGAGAAGGAAAAAGGAAGGGCAAGAGGGACCAGGTCTTTTCCAGGGAAAAGAAGAGGAGGCTTCTGGCGGGCCTGTGCCGGCCTGACGGCTGCGGCCGCCGCCTTTTCGGCGGTGTGCATCGCCAATCCGGCCTTTGCAGCAAGGATCCCCCTTGTGGGGCGCGTGTTTGAGGAGCTGGGAAGCTCCCTGGGATTTTCAGGAGATTATGGGAAGTACGCCCAGCCGGTGGGGACACAGGGCGGGGAAGGCGGTGCAGATCCCCTGGAGATAGAGGGGAAAAGGAGTGACGGGGATCTGAGCATCACCCTCTCTGAGACCTACTGCAACGCCTCGGCTCTGTACGTGAGCCTGATCCTGGAGTCTCAGGAGGGATTTCCAGATACCCAGATCGATCAGAATGGAAGCCCCGTTTTGTATCTTTCCGCAGGGCTGACCATGGATTTTCTCCAGCAGGAGCTTCCGGTGCACCAGATACTGGACGGAAGGTTCATTGACAAAAACACCTTTGCGGGAGTCCTTCGCTATGACCTGTCCAACTGCGCTCAGGTGAAGGAGGACGGGACGGTGCTCAGGCCAGAGGTACCCGAAAGCTTCCATATGAGCCTGAAGGCGGACAGGGTGGTGGGCGACAAGGCGGACGCCGCAATACCGGAGATGCCAAAGGATATCCGGGAGGCCTACGAGATGGCCATGAGGGAAAATGGCCTGAGCCTGGAGGCCGAGGACTATGAGAAGATGACGGAGGAGCAGCAGGAGACGGAACGTCTGCTTTATAAGGAGATGATGGATGCCTACGGACAGCGTTACCCGGAGGCGGCCCAGTATCCCAACCGGTACGAAAACTGGTGGATCGACGGCTCCTGGGAATTTGACCTGGACGTGAACCGGGATGAGCGGGACACGGTCACCGTACAGGTGGACGACGTGGACGAGGAAGGAGTGGGACTGGTATCTGCCACCAGGACGCCTTTTGAGATCATCATCCAGGATGGGGGAAATCCAGACACCTTTACCGTCGCCCTGGATGCGGATGGGGACATCCTGCCCTATGGAGGGGCAGGCGACGCCAACACCTATGCGATCCAGGATCGGGACGTTTCCAGGATCGACGTGTACGTCTGCGATTACCAGGAGTACATGGATCAGCTGAAGGGATATTATTGGTCGGAGGATTATGAGGAAAAGAAGAAGACGAAGACCTTTGGGGAGCTTTTGAATGAGAGAGCCCTCTACCACAGGGAGGTGGTGTTTGACTGACGGGGACTTGCATAAAATAGCGGACGAGGACTTTGTATAAAAATCTTGACACATCCTGCCAGGGGGAACTATACTGGACTTATGGATCACGGGGGTCAAAAG
>JAUNJL010000041.1 GCA_030533315.1 Eubacteriales bacterium | reverse complement strand
CCAGTCTACACCATTGGGGCTTTCATGACAAGTCAACCCGTGAACTGTAACCTTCTTTTTTATTTTTTGCCTCCAAATCCCCGAAAAAACCGCTTAATTCGCCTGTTGCTTTGCGGATGCGCAGGATATGGTCGTTGAGGATTTTGTGGTCGTACGTGAATTGGGAAATCACGCGGCGGAGAGGGTTCTTTCTTTTCATAGGCTTCTCCTCATCCGGTACGGCGGCCATGGGCGCAGCCGCCCATGTGGCGTGCAGCCGCAGGCTCCGGCATCCTGAAAGCTCTGCCAGCCATGGAAGGCCGCTGTACCAAGTCATTTCTTATTATTTATTGTATGACTTGAAAGCAGCACCGCCCCCTCTGACCGCTCCTCTTTACAGCTCCTGCGGAAGCTTTTTGTCGGATCAGTATGTTTCCAGGCGGGCAGAACGGGGCAAAATGAACGGCTTCCTTTTGTCAATGTCAGGCCTTATCTTCGAATGACCATTTTGCAAATCGGATTTCCCATGGATGAAAATTTTTCCTCGTATTCTGTCATCACGTTTCCCTTTGCCAGCGCCTCATCCCCGTGAAGGTCAAAGGTGTGGGCCAAAACCTGCCAGCCGGCTTCCCTCACCTCTTCCAAAGAAAAGGAAAAAAGCTCCTGGTTGTCCGTCTTAAACTCCACGGTGCCGTCCCCTGCCAGGATCTGATCGTACCGAGCCAAAAATTCTCTGGAAGTAAGACGGCGTTTTGCATGGCGGGCCTTGGGCCAGGGGTCGGAAAAGTTCAGGTAAATACGATCCACCTCTCCTTTTTCAAAAATCTCCAGCAAAAGGCGTGCATCCACACGCAAAAAAAGGAGATTGGAAAGCACCTCTCCGGCATCCCTCTGCTCCTCCCTCTTCTGGATGGCGCGGAGCAGCACGCTGTCATACATTTCGATCCCAATGTAGTTGACCTCCGGATGAAGCCTTGCCATGTCCATCAGGAACCGGCCTTTTCCCATCCCCACCTCGATATGAAGAGGCTGCTTTTGGGGAAAGGCTTCTGTCAGCCGCCCCCTTTTTTCCTCTGGGTTCTGAATCACATAGGGGCTGTTTCGGATCACATCCTTCGCCCCGGGAATATTTCTTAATCTCATTTTGTATAACCTTCCTCCATCGTGTTACAATATACACGTTTTTTTCTCCTTTTGCAATGTCTGATCTTCACTTTCGTGTATAAAACTGTCACTTTTCAACAAAATAACTCTGTGTTTCACGGCCTTTTTTGAGAAATCGTGGATTGCTTTTTTATCTGATTGGGAGTATGGTATGTTTGTTGATGAAAATCGAAACAGGCATTTCCCTCTTTCCAGACCTGAAAAAAACACACAAAGGAAACGGGAAATGCCTGGATCGGCAGTCATAAATACGCTTGCTGATGAACCGTGATACGCCATTGGTTCGTGAGCATGAAACAAGGCGGAACACCAGTTTCCGCTTCATAAAAGGAGGGTGCAGATGGAACAAATCTTAAATAAGCTGTCTGAAATCGAAGCCACCGCCCAGGGCATCATAAACGATGGAAACGCAAAGAAAAAGGCTCTCTCTTGGGACATGGAGAGGCAGTGCAAGGAGTTTGACGCCGCTTTCGAGCAGGAGATGGAGGATCATATCCGTTCTATCCGGCAAAATCTGGAGACGGAGAAGGATGCTCAGCTCACTGCCCTTCGCAGCAGTACCGAGGCCGCTTTCCAGCGTCTGGACGCCTACTATGAGAAAAATCATGAGCGGCTTTCCAGGGAGCTTTTCGATAAGATCGTCAAGGGAACTGTCTAAAAGCCTCCCTCTGCGCCCTGGCGGCATGGGCGATCATGATATTCAGAAAGGAAGTGACCAGCTTTGGGTAGTGTTCTTTCTTACAGCGGCCTATCCACCAAGATCCGGGCCATGCAAAGCCGCCTGACCACGGACGAACAGCTCAGGGAAATCCTTCAGCTTCCGAACGTACCCCAGGTGGCGGCTTATTTGAAGCGTACACCGGAGTACATGACGGCCTGGGCCGGACTGGATGAGAACGATCTCCACCGGGGGCAGATGGAAAAGCTGCTGAAAAAATCCATCTTTCGGAATTTTTCCCGCATTTACCATTTCGCCAACCAGGAACAACGAAAATTCCTCGAGCTGTATGCAAAACGATACGAGATCCTGGTGCTGAAGGAGCTTATGACAAACCTTTTTGACCACCGGACCACGGATCCCATGGATCTGAGTCCTTACCACGACTTTTTCCTCCAGCATTCTCACCTGGACCTGGATCCCCTTCTGGCAGCGAGGAACATGGACGAATTTCTCGGCGCTTTAAGGAGCAACGAGTTTTACAGCCCCCTCTCCAGAGTACACGGCCATGAGGGCTCCCTTCTATTTGACTATGGGATGGCCCTGGACCTGTACTATTTTTCCCAGATCTGGAACGTTCGGAAGAAGCTGTTCCAGGGAAATGACCTGAAGGAGATCACAAAGGCTTACGGCGAAAAGTTCGACATGCTGAATCTGGAGTTTCTGCTGCGCTCCAAGCGCTATTACCACATGGAGCCGGCAAAGATCTACAGCCTGCTGATCCCGGTCAATTACAAATTAAAAAAGGAGGAGATCACCGCCCTTGCGGAAGCCTCTACCTCGGAGGAGTACCGCAGTGTCTTTCTCAAAACCTACTATGGACGGAAATACCAAACTCTGAATGCGGCCACTCTGGAGGAGTTTTACAATTACCTCCTTCGGAGCATACTGGAGAAGGAGGCCCGCAAGGACCCCTATTCTGTGGCCGTGATCTATTCTTATCTTTATCACAAGGAACACGAGGTCAACCGTCTGACCATCGCCCTGGAATGCGTGCGTTACGGGGTAAGTCAGGACGAAGCAATGCGTTATATTCGCAGCAATTAGCCGGCGGGAAGGACGGATTTTCGCCTGTCCCTTCTTCCGGACACCGGAGGTAGCAACGTGATTGAAAAAATGAAATTTGTGAGTATTACCGGTCCCAAGGCGGATATTGACAGAGTCGCGAACACCTATCTTTGCAAGTATGAGATCCACCTGGAAAGCGCCCTTTCAGAGCTGACGACGGTGAAGAATCTCAGTCCGTTTATTGAGATCAACCCTTATAAGGAAGCCTTGTCTGAGATCAACGGCTTCTATGAGGAGCTGGATACTCCTCCAGAGGCTCCCTCAAAGGAGCTGACGATCGAAAATGCCCTCTCTATCGTACAGAAGATCAAGCACGAATCCCAAGAGATCGCTGCTGCCCGCACCCGGGCAGAGGAAAAGCACAAAACTCTTTCTCGTTCCCTCAGCATTCTGGAGCCCTTCCGAAAGATGGACTTTGACATCTCATCGATCTTAAACTTCCAACACATTCATTACCGATTCGGCCGGATCGAAAAGGAATACTTTGAACAATTCAAAAAGTACATCTATGAGAACATGAATACCATCTTTCTGGAGTGCGATAAGGATGACCAGTATATCTGGGGCATTTACTTCGTTCCCGCAAGGGAATCCCTGAAGGTGCACGCCGCTTATGCTTCCATGCATTTTGAGAGGATCTACATGACCGACGACTACGACGGCACCGCTCATGAGGCCTACGACCAGCTGACGGAGGAATACCGGCAGAACGAGGAGGAGAGGAAGCAGATCAGCATCCGCTGGAAGTCCTTCCTGGAGGATAACACCCAGGACATCGCCTCTGCCAGAGAGGCTCTGAGCCAGCTTTCCCGCAATTTCGACGTGCGGCGTCTGGCGGCATGTACCAGAAACAGCGAAGCCACAGGAGTGGGCAGGGCAGGCGGTTCCCCAGACACAAAGGAGGTCTTTTACATCCTCTGCGGCTGGATGTCCGAGAAGGACACCGCCTCCTTCATCCAGGACATCAAGGATGATCCCCGGATCTTCTGCCTGGTGGAGGATGATGAGGAAAACCTGAAAAAACAGCCCCCCACCAAGCTGAAAAACCCCAAGCTTTTCAAGCCCTTTGAGATGTACACCAGAATGTACGGGCTGCCGGCCTACGGGGAGATGGATCCCACCTGGTTCATCGCCATCACCTATTCCTTTATCTTCGGCGCCATGTTCGGAGACGTGGGACAGGGGCTCCTTCTCTTCATCGGCGGCTTTCTTCTTTACAAGTACAAGCACATAGACCTGGCGGGGATCATCGGCTGCGCCGGAGTCTTTTCCACCTTCTTTGGATTCATGTTCGGAAGTGTCTTTGGATTTGAGGACGTTCTGGAGCCCATTTGGCTGCGCCCCATGAATGCCATGATGGACGTTCCCTTTATCGGGAAGCTGAATACGGTGTTCATCGTCGCCATTGGCTTTGGTATGCTCCTGATCCTGCTCTGCATGATCTTTAACATCCTCAACTCTCTGCGGTATCACGACGTGGAAAAGACCTGGTTTGACACCAATTCCATAACCGGCCTGGCATTCTACGGCTCAGCCACCATTGTGATCTTCCTGTTCCTGACCGGAAAGAAGCTGCCGGCTGCCGCCGTTTTGTCCGTGATGTTCCTGCTGCCCCTGGTGATCATGTTCCTGAAGGAACCGCTCACCAACCTGGTGGAAAAAAAGTCCCATCTTTTGGACACCGGTGTGGGAATGTTCCTCGTACAAGGCTTTTTTGAAATGTTCGAGGTGCTTTTGAGCTACTTTTCCAACACCCTTTCCTTCGTGCGTATCGGAGCCTATGCGGTCAGCCATGCTGCCATGATGGAGGTGGTGCTGATGCTGGCCGGTGCGGAGAGCGGAAGTCCCAACTGGATCGTGGTGGTCCTGGGGAACCTGTTCGTCTGTGCCCTGGAGGGCCTGATCGTGGGTATCCAGGTGCTCCGTCTGGAATACTACGAGATCTTCAGCCGCTTCTACAAGGGCACCGGACGTCAGTTCCAGCCCTTCCGCTCCAGGGAGCATTAAGGAGGATCCGCCCCCGAAGCGCGACCGGCGCCTTCCATAGAGAACATGGGAAGGCCCTGCTCCGGAAACGGACAGGTGTCTGCACTTTCGCCGCACCCACCGCAGAACAATAACGAAAAATGTGCGAACCCCCATGGATCCAGCGGGTTTTCATGGGTTTTGACCGCAGCGGTCCAAAGAAATGGACTGCCGCATCTATAGAAAAAGAATAAGAGGAGGTCATCATCATGACAATTATGACACAGATTATTTTTGCAGCCGCACTTGTGCTCAGCATCATCCTTCCATTCGGCTATTATCTCATCGGCGAAAAGAACCGGGGACGTTATAAAACCGCCCTCGGGGTAAACGCTTTCTTCTTCTTTGGTACCATGCTGGTTGCCATCGCCGTAATGTTTGCCGGAAACGCTTCCGTACAGGCAGCCGCCGACGGCGCCGGAAGCGGCCTTGCCACAGGGCTTGGGTACATTGCGGCAGCCCTTGTAACCGGCCTTTCCTGTATCGGAGGCGGTATTGCCGTAGCCAGTGCGGCAAGCGCAGCCCTTGGCGCCATCAGCGAGGATCAGAGCATCCTCGGTAAATCCCTGATCTTCGTAGGTCTGGCTGAGGGTGTCGCTCTCTACGGTCTGATCATCTCCTTCATGATCATTGGTAAACTGTAATATGAAAATGTTTTTAATCAGCGACAACATTGATACCTATACAGGGATGAGGCTGGCCGGTGTGGACGGCGTGGTGGTACATGGGCATGACGAACTGAAGGACGCCCTGGAAACAGCCATTGCGGACAAGGAAATCGGGATCATCCTTCTGACGGAAAAGTTTGGCCGAAAGTTTCCCGAGATCATCGACGATGTAAAGCTAAACCACAAAACGCCTCTGATCATCGAAATCCCTGACAGGCATGGTACTGGCCGCAAGCCCGACTTCATCACCTCCTATGTGAATGAAGCCATCGGGCTGAAGTTATAACCGCCCAAAACGGCGGAAGCATATTGACAAGAAGCAGGTGAAAATATGACGATAGAAGAAAAGCTGCAGCATTTCTTTGATGTCTCCGTGGAGGATGCCCGCCTTAAGACAGAAGGGGAGCTTGAGGAGCATCGTAAAAAAATGGAGGAAATGCTGGCACAGCACAAAAAATCCAAACAACAGGAGGCTGAGGCACAGGTGAAGGCCGAAGCGGAGAACGCCAGGCGGGAGGTCAACAAGATTCTCTCCGCACAGCAGCTATCCTTGAAGCGGGATTGGTCCAGAAAGCAGAAGGATCTGACGGACAAGCTGTTTGTGGAGGTCAAGGATCATCTGGCGCATTTTATGGATACGCCGGAATACGAGGAATATCTTTGCAAAAGGATCAAGGAGGCCGTGGCCTTTGCCGGGGAGGATGAGATCTTCCTTTACATTACCCCGGAGGACTCCTCCCTCCAAAGAGCGCTGGTGGCCCGCACGGGCTGTCCGGTGCAGATCGCCCAGGAAGCCTTTATGGGAGGCCTGAAGGCCACCATTCCCAGTAAAAACATCCTGATCGACAATTCCTTTGCCGGAGGCTTCCACGCACTAAAAAAAGAATTTAAGTTCAAGGGAGGGCCGGATCATGCATAAAACAGGTATCATTCACGGCGTGAACGGCCCCGTCATTTATCTGAAAGGAGACTCCGGCTTCCAGATTTCCGAGATGGTATACGTAGGCCCGGAAAGGCTGGTGGGAGAAGTGATCGGCCTGAAAAAGGGCATGACCACCGTGCAGGTCTTTGAGGAAACCACTGGTCTGAAGCCTGGAGAAACCGTTATCGGAACCGGGGACGCCATCTCCGTGCTTTTGGGTCCCGGTATCCTTCACAATATTTTTGACGGTATCCAGCGCCCACTGGACGAGATCGCAAAATCCTCCGGAAAATACATTTCCAGAGGCGTCAGTGTAGACTCCCTGGACACTCAGAAGAAGTGGCCGGTCCATGTGACCGTCAAGGAGGGAGATCTGGTGGGACCTGGCACCATCATCGCCGAGACCCAGGAAACCGCCTCCATCCTTCACAAGTCCATGATTCCTCCAACCATGGAGGAGGGCACGGTGGTAAAGGCTGTACCTGACGGCTCCTACACCATCCTGGAGCCCATCGTCACCATCCGTCTTGCCGACGGAACGGAAAAAGAGATCGCGCTGGCCCAAAAATGGCCCATCCGCATCCCCAGACCTACCCACAAGCGTTTCCCCGCCAGCATCCCCCTTGTTACGGGGCAGCGTATCCTGGATACCCTGTTCCCCATTGCAAAGGGAGGAACGGCAGCCATTCCCGGCGGCTTTGGCACGGGAAAAACCATGACGCAGCACCAGATCGCCAAATGGTCTGACGCAGACATCATCATCTACATCGGCTGCGGCGAGCGCGGGAACGAAATGACTCAGGTTCTGGAGGACTTTGGAAAGCTTGTTGACCCGAAATCCGGCAATCTGATGATGGACCGGACCACCCTTATCGCCAACACCTCCAATATGCCCGTGGCCGCCCGTGAGGCTTCCATCTACACCGGCGTCACCTTGGCAGAGTATTATCGGGATATGGGCTATGACGTAGCCATCATGGCAGATTCCACCTCCCGATGGGCGGAGGCCCTTCGGGAGCTGTCGGGCCGTCTGGAGGAGATGCCCGCTGAGGAAGGCTTCCCCGCTTATCTGGCCTCCCGACTCTCCGCCTTCTATGAGAGAGCTGGAATGATGCAGAACCTAAACGGCACGGAGGGATCCGTCTCCATCATTGGAGCCGTCTCTCCCCAGGGCGGAGATTTTTCCGAGCCTGTCACCCAGAACACGAAGCGTTTTGTCCGGTGCTTCTGGGGGCTGGACAAGTCCCTTGCCTATGCCCGCCATTTCCCGGCGATCCACTGGCTCACCAGCTACAGCGAGTACCTTGAGGACTTAAGTCCCTGGTATCGGGAGCACGTTTCCGGAAAATTCGTTTCTGACCGCAACAAAATCATGGCGATCCTGAATCAGGAAAGCTCCCTCATGGAGATCGTAAAGCTCATCGGAAGCGACGTTCTCCCCGATGACCAGAAGCTGACCCTGGAGATCGCCCGCATCATCCGTCTGGGCTTCCTGCAGCAGAACGCTTTCCACCAGGAGGATACCTGTGTTCCCATGGAAAAGCAATTTCTAATGATGGAAACCATCCTCTATCTCTACGAGAAATCCCGCTCCCTCATCAACCAGGGAATGCCCGTCTCCATACTGAAGGAGGAGAACATCTTCGAGCGTATTATTTCCATCAAGTATGACGTTCCCAACAGCAAGCCGGAGATGTTCCAGAGTTATAAAGCGGACATCGACCGCTTCTATGAGAATGTTCTGGAAAAGAACGGTTAATTGTACGGAGGAATTTTTATGGCAATCGAATATTTAGGCCTGAGCGAGATCAACGGCCCTCTCGCGGTCCTGGAAGGAGTGAAGAACGCCTCCTATGAGGAGATCGTCAACTTCCATACGGACGACGGGCAGGAAAAGATCGGCCGCATCATCGAAATCTACGAGGATAAGGCGGTGATCCAGGTTTTTGAGGGAACGGACGGCATGTCTCTGGGAAACACCCACACGCGGCTGACCGGCCATCCCATGGAGATCGGCCTGTCACCGGAAATCCTGGGGCGTACCTTCAACGGCATCGGCCAGCCCATTGACGGCCTGGGAGAAATCATACCCGAGGTCAGTCTGAACATCAACGGCCTTCCCTTGAACCCGGTGACCCGGGAATATCCCCGAAACTATATCAACACCGGTATTTCCGCCATTGACGGACTTACCACCCTGATCCGGGGGCAGAAGCTTCCTATCTTCTCTGGAAACGGACTTCCCCACGATAAGCTGGCGGCACAGATCGTGCGCCAGGCTTCCCTGGGTAAGGATTCTGACGATAATTTTGCCATTGTCTTCGCCGCCATGGGCGTGAAATATGACGTGGCAGAATTTTTCCGCAGGGCCTTTGCAGAGAGCGGAGCCTCCGACCACGTGGTCATGTTCCTGAATCTGGCAAACGACCCCGTGGTGGAGCGTCTCCTTACCCCGAAGATCGCCCTCACGGCGGCAGAATACCTTGCCTTTGAAAAAGGAATGCACATTCTGGTCATCCTGACGGATATTACCTCCTTCTGCGAGGCCATGCGCGAGGTATCCTCCTCCAAGGGTGAGATCCCATCCAGGAAGGGATATCCCGGCTATCTGTACAGCGAGCTGGCCACCCTCTACGAGAGGGCGGGGATCGTCAGCGGAGGAACCGGCTCCGTGACCCAGATCCCCATCCTGACCATGCCCAACGACGACATCACACATCCAATCCCTGACCTTACGGGATATATCACCGAGGGACAGGTGGTGCTGGATCGCCTCCTTCACGGCCAGGGGATCTACCCGCCTATCAATGTGCTTCCCTCCCTCTCCCGTCTGATGAAGGACGGCATCGGAGAGGGCTTCACCCGAGGGGATCACCAGGACGTGGCAAACCAGCTTTTCTCCTGCTATGCAAAGGTGGGGGATGCCAGGGCCCTTGCCTCCGTCATCGGAGAGGACGAGCTCTCCCCTCTGGACAAACGGTACCTGGAGTTTGGAAGGGCCTTTGAGGCAGAGTTCGTGGGCCAGACCGACACAGAAAACCGTTCCATCTTGGAGACGCTGGATAAGGGCTGGGAGCTCTTAGGTATGCTTCCCAAGGAAGAGCTGGACCGTATCGACACGAAGATCCTGGAACAGTATTACCGGGAGACCAGGAGGTGATTTCATGGATCCCAATACCTTTCCCACCAAGGGAAATCTGATTCTGGCAAAAAATTCTCTGGCCCTCTCCCGGCAGGGATATGAGCTGATGGACAAAAAAAGAAACATTCTCATCCGAGAGATGATGGAGCTGGTGGATCAGGCCAGGGATATCCAGTCCCAGATTGACCAGACCTTCCGTGCGGCCTACGGAGCTCTCCAAAAGGCCAACATGGAAAACGGCATTGCCTTTGTCCAGCAGATCTCCCACACCGTGCCCATCGAAAATTCCATCCGCATTAAGACCAGGAGCGTTATGGGAACGGAGATCCCCCTTGTGCAATACGAAAAAAAGGCTCCTGCCCCCACCTTTGCCTATTACAGCACCAAGATGTCCCTGGACGAGGCAAAGGCAGCCTTTGAGCGGGTAAAGGAGCTGTCCATCCAGCTCTCCATGATCGAAAACTCGGCCATCCGTCTTGCAGGAAACATTAAAAAGACCCAAAAACGGGCCAATGCCCTGAAAAACATCACGATTCCCAAGTTCGAGGCCCTTACCCGGGACATTACCAATGCCCTGGAGGAGAAGGAGAGGGAGGAGTTTACCAGGCTGAAGGTGATCAAGCGTATGAAGCAGCGCTCCTGAAAGGGTGTCCGCCGGAGACTTTTACACATAGAGCCGGAAGATATCCACATAGGAGATCAGGGCTGGGAGCCCTGCGGATCAGTCCCAAAAAAGAAAATAGAAATTTACCGACGGAGGATGACATGATCCTCCGTTTTTCTTTCTGATTCTCATCAGGATTCTATTATTTGTCCTATTCTGCATGTAATTGTCAATAATGTCTGAATTATCTTTAATTTTCTTCCGAATTATAGCCTTATCCATGAATATTTCCCTTTATTTTGAATATGTAAATGTCAAGTGGTTTTCACCTATTTCCACGGCTTTTTACATTTTTATTACAAATAGCCAAAACATTTGTTTTTTTAAATCTTATGTAAATCAAGTATTCCACATCCCTTTCCTGTGGATAATGTGGATAACTTTGTGTATAACTTTATTTTACAGGCTTTTAGGGTTTTTTTGAAAGTGGAAAACTTTTTGGGTAAAACTTGTCCTTTTCCCATTCTCCCATACATTTTGTGCAAACTGCCAAAACTTCGATTTTTTTCGAGAAAAATCGAAAATCCTTTTCTGATTTTACAGGAAGCTTTTTTACAGATCTAAAGATGAAATCTCCGATGCAGGCCAGGAGCACGCCTGCAAAGCGGCAGGTTCTCCGGCCAAAGGTCCACATATTTTTCTTTTCCCCTCCATAGGATGGTAAAAACACCCTGGCAGAAAGGGATTTCTCATGTTTCTTCCCTTTTCCCGTCTTTCCAGGACAAAAAAAGCCGTCCTCATCACCTGCGGCCTTTTCTTTGTCCTGCTCCTTGGTCTTTCCATAGGCTATCTTTCTGAACACGTTTTTTCCGAAAACGGAAAGTTCCAAAGCTTCACCCGGGAGCTTTTTCGCTCTGAAGCAAAAGGGAACACCCTTACCCTTCATTATACCCTGGCAGAACCGAAAAAGCTGGGGATTTCCCCCGAGAAGGCCACTCTTGGCCGCCTGGAGACAGACCCCGGGAAGACAGCCGCCCAGTACGAGGCTTATGAGAAGCAGCTTAAGAGCTTTGACGCCACAAGACTTTCCCGGGAAAATCAAGTGATCCTGGATACGCTGCTCCTTTATTTCCACAATCAAAACTCCGTCCGGGAGCTTTTCTTTCTGGGAGAGCCTCTTGGCCCCAGCCTTGGCATCCAGGCTCAGCTCCCCATCCTGCTGGCGGAGTATGCTTTTTATGACGAAGGAGATATTTCTGAGTATCTCCAGCTTTTGACGGATATCCGGCCCTATTTCCAGAGCATCCTGGATTATGAAAGGGAAAAGGCTCAAAAAGGCTGGTTCATGAACGACCAGGCCCTGGAAGGCATTCTTTCTCAGTGCGGCGCCTTCATCCAAAAGCCGGAGGAAAACTACATGCTGGAGATTTTTGAACAAAAGCTGAAGGACTTCCCAGGGCTTTCTGCAAAGGACAAAGCCGCCCTGAATGCCGCTCACCGAAAGCTTTTGTTCCACGAGGTAATCCCCGCTTATCAGATACTCATGGAAGGCCTTTCCGCCCTGCGGGGCTCAGGAAACAACCCCGGCGGCCTTGCCGGTTTCTCCGGGGGACAGGAATATTATGCCTACCTGATCCGAGATCAAGGGCTCTGCGACGCGGTTCCCGTGCTCCGAGAAAGACTGGCAAAGCAGCTGATGGAGGATAGCCGTGCCATTTCCGCAATGCAGAAGGAACAGCCCTCTCTTTTCGCAAAGCTTTCCGATGGAACCAGAAAACTGACCGTGGATAAGCCGGAGGACATCATGGAGCAGCTCCAAAAATCCATGAAACAGGATTTTCCCGCTCTCCCCCATGTGCCTTACGAGATCCGCTGCGTCCACCCATCCCTGGAGGACTTTCTAAGTCCCGCCTTTTATCTTACCCCGCCTATGGACAGAGGCGATCCCAATGTGATCTACCTCAACCCAGCCGGAACTCCCGCCGGGCTGGAGCTTTTTACCACCCTGGGCCACGAGGGATTCCCCGGCCATCTATATCAGACCGTCTTTTTCTGCCGCCAGAAGGCCGATCCGATCCGCAGCCTGTTCAGTGCCAGCGGCTACGTGGAGGGCTGGGCCACCTACGCAGAGTCCTTCGTCTACGATTACGCCGCCTCCTTCCTCCCTGATGAATCCGCCCGGGATCTGGCCCGCCTCGCCTGGCTGAACCGCAGTGTCAACCTTTGTCTTTACTCCCTCATGGACATCGGCATCCATTACCAGGGATGGAGCCAATCCCAGGCAGCCGTCTTTTTAAACACCTTCGGCATCCGGGATGCTGCCGCCGCCGGGGAGATCTACCAATATATTGTGGAAGCGCCCGCCAACTACCTGAAATACTACTGCGGCTACCTAAGCTTTCTGGATCTGCGCCGCTCCCAGGAAGCGGCCCAAGGAGAGCATTTTGACCAAAAAGCCTTTCACGAAAGCATCCTAAAGCTGGGCCCCGTTCCCTTCCCGGTACTAAAAAAATACCTGCCTGTTTTCTGACACCACACTTAAATTTTCTTTGAGAACTCCTTTCTTTGAGAAAGATTATTTGCTATAATAAAGAAGAAACATAACCCTTCACAAGACATAGACGCCTGCCTTGCAGGCATCCGCATAGATATCTCCATTTTCAAAGAGGAAAGACAACAAATGAAAAAAAACGACAATATTCCCTTAAATTATAGAGAAAAAAGCAACTCCCGCATCAGCTTCCTGGTCTCCATAGGCGTTCTTGTGGCCCTGTGCCTGGCCTTTAACCAGGTAGACTACAATCTGATCCGTAAGCCGGCCCAGGAAGCCAAAAAGGCCGCCGAAGCTCAAAAGAAAAAAGAGGAAGAGGCCGCCGAAGCTCCCAGCCGCGTATCCACTGCCACCATCCTGGCGGTGGGAGACAACCTGGTTCAGCCCAGCCTTCTCAACTCCGGAAGATCTGACAGCGGGGAATGGAACTACGACCATGTGTTTACCAACCTGCTCCCTCAGATCCAGGGAGCGGATCTGGCCATCGTCAATCAAGAGACACCCTTTACCACAGATCATGAGGCCGTAAGCGGCGTTGCCCCCTACTCCACGCCTGCAGAGATGGGAGATTCCCTCGTGGCGGCCGGCTTTGACGTGGTCACCTCCGCCACCTCCTTTATGGATGACAATGGCTACGACTTCCTGTCCCAGACTCTCGACTTCTGGAAAAACAGCCATCCGGAAACCACGGTTCCCGGCCTCCATGAGACCAAGGAAGACGCCTACGTTCCCAGGATTCTTAAGGTAAATGACATTTCCATCGCCTTTTTAAACTGTACCTATCCCTCCTATCGCTCTTCTGAGAGCGCTCAGGGCACAGATCAGTCCTACATAATCGATACCTTCGACCAGAGCGCCCTGACCACCGCCATCCAAAGCGCAAAGGCCAGTGCGGACTGTGTGATCTTTGCCGCAAACTGGGGAAAGACCGAGGAACCCATGCCAACGGAGTACCAGAAGCAGTGGGCCAATTTTCTCATGAAGCAGGGCGTGGACGTGGTCATCGGCACAAATCCCAACGTCCTTCAGCCCTACGGTTATCTTACGGACGACGAGGGACACCATATGCTGATCTATTATTCCCTGGGCAATTTCGTGACAGGCCAGGAAACCCTGAAGCAGCTTCTAGGCGGCATGGCTTCCTTTACCATCGAAAAGACCGTCGCCGGGGAAGAAACCTCCGTCAGGATCAAGAACGCCTCCCTGACTCCCCTTGTAATGCATTACAGCTACAACGATGCCCAGTACACTCCTTATCTCCTCTCAGACTATACGGAAGAGCTGGCATCCCGACACAGTGTACGGGATATCCTGGGAGAGGAATTTTCCCTGGCCAACCTCCAGACCAAATACGATGAGATCATGTCCATGAACGTGACGCCTTCCACAAAGTCCTCTCTTTTGGACGTATCCTTTGATTCGGACGGCGGTATGCTGGACTCCTCCGGATCCTATGTGGAGGACACAGACTCCATTACCTCCGGACAATATTACCAGAACCTTGCCAGCGGGTCAGCCACCCAGGAGGAGTCCTAAGACCTTCACACAGGCACACCGATCCTCCCATCAAAAAAGGGCGGTCCTAAGACCGCCCTCCCCTATTGGAAGGCTTCTCCGGCTTATGAAAGCCGGAGGAGCTTTTTTGCGTTTTCTTCTGTAATGTCAATGACCTCCTGGGGCGTGACCCCTTTTATCTGAGCTACCGCCCCGGCCACATAAGGAAGGTTCCGAGATGAGTTCCGTTTTCCCCGGTAAGGCTCCGGGGACATGTAGGGACAATCCGTTTCCAGAACCAGTCTGGAAAGAGGTGTCTCCCTGACGGCCTCCTTCAATTTTTTTGCGTTCTTGAAGGTGACCACCCCGCCGATCCCCAGATAAAGCCCCAGCTTTACATATTCAGCGGCAATCTGGGGACTGTAGGAAAAGCAGTGGATGATCCCTCCATACATCCCCTTTTCCATGTATTCCCTCACGATCCTCAAGGTGTCCTCGGCCGCTTCCCGGCTGTGGATCATGAAGGGAAGTCCCTCCTCCCTTGCAATGTCCATCTGCGCCCGGAACATCTCCTGCTGGCGCAGGTGCTCCTCCTTCTCCTTGTGCCAATAGTAATCCAGCCCGATCTCCCCGATGGCCACCATTTTTTCCATATGGGAAAGCCTGCGGATCTCCTCCAAAGTCCCCTCCGTCATTTTGTCCGCATCATCCGGGTGAACTCCCACTGCCCCGTACACAAAGGGATATTTCTCCATCAGCTCCACCGTTCGGGAAAACTCTCCGATGGAGGCACAGACGTTCACGATATGGCCAACGCCATGGGCCGCCATGGATCCCAGCAGCTCTTCCCGGTCCTCCTGGAAAGCCCTGTCGTCATAATGGGCATGTGTGTCAAAAATCATCGCCATGTTTCTTACTCTCCGTATCCCTTTTCACCTGGCGCAGTTTCCTGCTTCCCCTGTCATGATCTGGATGCCATGCTCCAAGGAATCCATGATGTACTCCAGGCTTTCCCGAACCGCCTTGGGGCTTCCAGGAAGGTTGATGATCAGGGTCTGCTCCCGGATCCCTGCCGTGGCCCGGCTGAGCATGGCTCTTTTGGTAATGGTCATGCTGTAGGCTCTCATGGCCTCCGGTATCCCGGGAACCCGCCTGGTAATCACGTCCTCCGTGGCCTCCGGCATCACGTCCCTGGAGGAGAAGCCTGTGCCTCCGGTGGTCAGGATCAGCTCTGCCAGCCCTCCGTCCGCAATCTCTGCCATACGCCTGGACAGCATGGACCTGTCATCCGGCAAAATATCCATAGACACCACCTCATAGCCCTCCCTCTCCAGGATCTCCCGGATCGCCGGGCCGCTAAGGTCCTGACGCTCACCTCGAAAGCCTGTATCGCTGGAGGTAATGATCGCCGCTCTCATTTTCTTCATCTCTCCGCCTCCTTAAATAAGAAATCCCCGCTTTTCCCGCCGGTCTTTTCCACCAGGTGGACATCGGTCATCACCATGCGCTTGTCAATGGCCTTGCACATGTCGTAAATGGTAAGAAGCGCCACCTGTACTCCCGTAAGAGCCTCCATCTCCACCCCCGTCTTTCCTTCGGTTTTTACGGTGCAGAAAACCCGTATCCGGCCCTGCTCCTCCTCCAGCCGAAAGTCAACGGTACATTTCTGGATGGGAAGAGGATGGCACAGAGGGATCAGATCGGAGGTTCTCTTCACCGCCATGATCCCGGCTACCCGGGCCACTCCCAGGACGTCCCCTTTTTTGACGGTGCGCCCCTTGACGGCATCCATGATCTCCTTCCCCACACAAATGGCTCCTGTAGCCACTGCCGTGCGGTATGTGGCCGATTTTTGGGACACATCCACCATCACGGCATTCCCCTTCTCATCAAAATGACTAAATGTATTCTCCATATATCTCCTCTTCACAAAGCGTACTTCCGCCTCGCCGCCCCTTCCATGCTTCACGAACAATCCTTCGTACGGCCAGCAGGTCAGCCCAGCGGACGTGATCTATCTGCCGCCCTTCAGATATTCCAGAATCTCCGCCGCATTGGTGTCCGGCTTTACCTTCGGCATCACCTTCTCAATGCATCCGTTTTCATCGATGATATAAGTTGTGCGAACAACCCCCATGCTCACCTTCCCGTAAAGCTTTTTCTCCTGCCAGACCCCGTAGGGCTCGATGGCCTTTCTCTCCGGATCGGAAAGAAGAAGAAAGGGCAGATCATATTTCTCGGCAAAACGCTGGTGGGAGGCCACGCTGTCCTTGCTGACGCCGATCACCACCACATCCTGCTCCCGAAATTCATCGTAAGCCCCCGCAAAGGCACACGCCTGACGGCTGCAGCCCGGCGTATTATCCCTGGGATAAAAATAGAGCACCACCTTTTTCCCCAGAAATTGAGAAAGGGAAACCTCCCTGCCATCCTTGTCCGGCAGAGTAAATTCCGGCGCTTTCGCTCCTACTTCCAACAACATAAGCTCCTGTCCTCCTTTTCCGCATAAAATCCGGCCAAAGCCTCCCTGTCAGCAGATTTCGGCTCCGGCGGGCATCTCCCTGTCCGGCGTCATAAGGGAAAGGTTTCCATCCGCATCCTCCGCACAGAGGATCATTCCCTCACTCATAACCCCCGCCAGCTTGGCCGGCTTCAGGTTCGTCACCACCATGACCTTCTTTCCCACCATCTCCTCCGGGCTATAGCTGGATTTGATACCGGAAACGATCTGGCGCACCTGGCTGCCGATCTTGACCTGAGAGCAGAGAAGCTTCCTGGATTTCTTGACGGCCTCGCAGGCGATGATCTCTCCAACCTGGAACTGCAGCTTTTCAAAATCCTCAAAGGTGATCTCTGCCTTTGCCGGGATATCCACGCCCGGCTCCTCCTGCTGGGGAGTCTCCTCCGCCTGGGGATGCAGAGCCGCCACCCTTTCCAGCACTTCCTTCACATCCTGGCGGGCAAAAAGGATCTCTGGCTTTTCCACTACCTTGCTCCCGGAGGGATAGCGTCCAAAGGTCTTCAGATCCTCAAGCCCTCTTTCCTCCGCATTGAGCTGGCCCAGGATCTTCCTGGTAGTGTCCGGCATAAAGGACTCAAGCAGAGTCGCACCGATACAGATGCCCTCCACCAAATTGTAAAGGACCGTGGCAAGGCGGTCTTTTTTGTCCTCCTCCTTTGCCAGCACCCAGGGCATGGTCTCATCGATATATTTGTTGCAGCGCTTAAAGAGGGTAAATACCTCGGTAATGGCATCCGCCACCCTCAGCCTTTCCATTTTCTCTTCCACTCTTTGAGGAACGGCCAGAATAAAGGATTTCAGCTCCTCATCCACCGGCTCCCGCACCCCTTTGTCCTCCACGATCCCTCCAAAATATTTGTTGGACATGGAAATGGTACGGTTCACCAGGTTCCCCAGGGTGTTGGCAAGTTCACTGTTCATCCGCTCCACCATCAGCTCCCAGGTAATGACCCCGTCGTTTTCAAAGGGCATCTCATGAAGTACAAAATAACGGACAGCATCCACCCCGAAGAAATCCACCAGCTGGTCCGCATAAAGGACGTTTCCTTTGGACTTGCTCATCTTCCCCTCTCCCTGCAGCAGCCATGGATGGCCAAACACCTGCTTCGGCAGAGGAAGCTCCAGAGACATCAGGAAGATGGGCCAGTAAATAGTATGGAAGCGGATGATATCCTTTCCGATAAGGTGGAGGTCCGCCGGCCACATCCTCTGGAACTGCGGCGTGCTCTCCCCGTCACAGTCATAGCCGATGCCGGTAATGTAGTTTGTGAGGGCGTCCAGCCACACGTACACCACGTGTTTATCGTCAAAATCCACCGGGATGCCCCACTGGAAGGAGGTTCTGGAAACGCAAAGATCCTGAAGGCCCGGAAGAAGGAAGTTGTTCATCATCTCGTTTTTCCGGGACTCCGGCTGGATAAATTCCGGATGAGTATTGATGTGCTGAATGAGCCGGTCCGCATATTTGCTCATTTTGAAGAAGTAAGCCTCCTCCTTTGCGGGAACACAGGGGCGTCCGCAGTCCGGACATTTACCGTCCACCAGCTGGGACTCCGTGAAAAAGGACTCGCAGGGCGTGCAATACATCCCTTCATAATACCCCTTGTAGATGTCCCCTTTTGCGTACATCTTCTTGAACATCTTCTGCACCTGCTTCTCATGACTCTCATCGGTGGTACGGATGAACTTGTCATAAGAGGTGTTCATCAGATCCCAGATCCCCCGGATCTCCGCAGAAACCTTGTCCACAAATTCCTTGGGGGTGACGCCTGCGTCGGCGGCTTTCAGCTCGATCTTCTGTCCATGCTCGTCGGTACCTGTCTGGAAAAAGACATCATAGCCCTGCTGCCTTTTGTAACGGGCAATGGCGTCCGCCAAAACAGCCTCGTAGGTATTTCCGATATGCGGCTTGCCTGACGTGTAGGCAATGGCCGTGGTGATATAGTATTTCGGTTTTTCCATCGTATTACATTCCTCCTTGATCCTATCATAATGAGAAGAGCTCTGTCCGCAGAAGCTTCCCCGACGCAGCGGCAAAGGCCCTGCGAAGTGTTTTTGCCACAGGAAAAACAACATTCCCCACATGACAAAAAAAGCCTCCTCAATACACATGTATCATGTATCGAGAAGACGAGCTTTTCCCGTGTTACCACTTCTTTTCACCTGCGCCTCGCAGCTGCAGGTCTTTGCAGGTACGATCGGCTCCCTTTCACTCCATCTCATGAAAAAATCCCCGGCAAACGGCAGTCCACCATACCCTTCCGCTGTAACAGGCGGTCCTGTCACTGCCTAAAACCCCTTCAGCAGCGCCTCTCCAAAGCCATCTTCCATATGCTTCCTGCACGTCCCTCTCAGCCATCAGAAGCCAGAAGGCTCCACGGGGACTTCTCTGTAATGCTGCCCGCATATGTACTCTCTTTTTCCATGAGTTTCCCTTTTGATCAATGCCCCGGGACGAAGCCTCATCCCCCCGGCATTTATAGGGGCATCGTACCATATTTCCCGGCTTTTGTAAAGCCCTGGACATGGACATATCCCCATCTTTGTGACAGCTCACCCTCAACGCCTTTCCCATCCCAGCCCTGCTGAGCTGACTACAATCCGCACCATCATTTTAACCATTTTAGTTGCTTTTCCATGATTCTGTGCTAAAATAAAGACGATACAGTTCTGGTTTCACAGAAGCATATAAACTACAAAGAAAGAAGGAAGGTAAAAAGTATGTATCTAAGGAAAGCTTTTCAAAAAAACCTTTGGTTTTTTGCCGCCGTATTTCTGCTGACATCGGTACTGCTCCCCTGTCGGGAGAGTTTTGCCCAGGAGGCCTCCTGTACCGAATATACCGGCAGCAATCTGAATGCGCAGAATTATACGGTTTGGTCCAGCACTGTTAAATCCTATCTTGTTCCCTTTTCCAACGGAACTCTGATGCGGGTACAGGCCGGCGGCAGTATCAGCGGGCTTGTCGCCGAGTATTACGATGCGGAGTTCAACCTGACTGCCTCCAGATCCATCAGTGAGGAGCTTCCTATCTGGGGCGGCTTCTACGCCGGATCCAACGGCTACTACGTGGTGACCGGCCAGACGAACTCCGGCGAATCGGCGGATGTGGAGGTGTTCCGCATCACCAAATATGACTCCTCCTGGAACCGCATAGGCTCTGCCTCCCTGGCAGACTGTAATACCACGGTTCCCTTTAAGGCCGGCTCTCTCCGTATGGATATGTACGGGAACTATCTTTTCATACGTACCTGTCATGAGATGTACAAGTCTGACGACGGACGCAATCACCAGGCCAACGTGACCATTGCGGTGGATACCACCACCATGACCATCACAGACTCCTATACCGACATTATGAACACACGCCTTGGCTACATCAGCCATTCCTTTAATCAGTTCCTCAAAATGGAAGGTAAGAGGATCGTCTCCTTGGATCACGGCGATGCGCATCCTCGTTCTTTTGCACTGTGCCTCTACGAGGAAGGCTCCAGCCCTGGAAAATTTGTGCCTGACTATTTCAGCAGTCCCTGCACAGTCGTGGATATCCTTACCTTTCCTGGTGCATCAGGGAATAATACAACCGGCGCTTCCGCAGGCGGCTTTGAGCTTTCCTCCTCCGCCTACCTCGCTGTGGGAAATTCTGTGAATCCTGACGCCAGCCTTAGCAGCCCCACCCGAAATATTTTCGTCTCTGCCGTGGACAAGAGCAGCCTTGCGGTGACCACCCGATGGCTTACCTCCTATGGAGAGGGCAGCGGCTCCGCCTCCACGCCTCATCTGGTAAAGATCAGTGATGACAGCTTTATGGTCCTTTGGTCAGAGAGCGGCCAGGTATACTACCAGATGATCGACGGGACAGGCGCCCCGGTGTCATCTCCATATGCCGAAACCGGAAGCCTTTCGGACTGCGCCCCTGTGGTGTTTGGTGATCAGGTGGTATGGTACACCTGGCAAAACGGCACCGTGACCTACTATGGCATCAGCCTTTCGGATTATTCCTTCCACACTTCCGTGGCGGAAACCGGGCATCAGTATGAGCTGTCCGGGGATGTCACCGATGGATTTGCCACCTTAAAATGCAGCCGGTGTCAGGCCGAAAAGCGCATGGCCGTCACCACCAGCTTCTCGCTGTTTTGGAATAACGATGGCTCCTATTCTTATTCATCCGCATTCCCTGGCCAGAACCTTTACCCTGGTTCCAAGGTCTACTACTATATATCCAACATATCCTCAGCATCAGGGGAGGCGGTCTTTAACAAGGAGTTTACGATCACATCTTCGGATCCTTCCGTGGTCTCTGTAGATGGCACCGACACAGATGGCGCCTTGCAGATGCTGAAAGAAGGCAATGCAGTGGTCACCTTCCAGCCAAAGTGGAACCCCAATTTTAAAGTAGACAGGTCCATTACCGTGAAACCAGATCCAAACGCCCTGCCTACAGTGACACCAACTGTCACACCTACGGTCACCCCCACGGTCACTCCTACGGT
>JAUNJL010000127.1 GCA_030533315.1 Eubacteriales bacterium | reverse complement strand
CATATAGGGGCGGATGGGTTCCTTTCTTCATAAAAAATCCGCCCCGGGTTCCTTAGATTCGTACCGCGTTTGCGGTTGACATATAGGGGCGGATGGGTTCCTTTCTTCATAAAAAATCCGCCCCGGGTTCCTTAAATTCGTACCGTCATATATTCCACATAATCACAAAATTTCTTCACAATCTGTAGCTCAAATTCACCTTTCCGATTCCCGAGTACATCAATCTCTATATCGACATAACAGGTATGCATGATTTTCTTTCAGATAGTTTCCCATCATTTCCCGAAGGGCAGCTTTCTGTGGGGCGTCTTTTTTTCTTACCATAAATGAAACCTCCAAACTGATAGTTCTATCTTACACCAGTTTGGAGGTTTACACAAGCTTTGGGATACTCCCGGTATAAATATGCTCTCACGTCGAAAACTTCCATTGATAATCAGCGGTCCTTCCTCCTGCTGCCAGTCATCAAAAACGCCATGCATTCCTCTAATTCATACCGTCCCATACAGTCATCGGATTACCATCGTCATTCACATCCAAATGATCTGCCCAGCGCAGAAGTCTTTCGTATTCCTCTACTTGGCCAGCATCATGATTGTCATACTGGACATCCGTTGGGAAAATCGCCACATACTTCTTATCAAAGCTCTTCGCCGCTATTTTGTAGTCGGGAATATCTTCATAAGAATTATCTCCCCAGTCATACGCCTTTATCGTTACAAACCATCCGCCGTAGCCTGCCCTTTGAGCCGGAGCATAATAGAATTTAATTGCCGTATTATCCAAAACCGTATAATCCCACTCAACACTTCCCGGGGCATAGATTGTAAAATGATCGCTTTCAAATATCACATTCCCCTCGCTGGAATGAACATTCAAGCCCTCCGCAATATCATACCCGCCATCAGGCACAGCACCCAGTTCATATCCAACCAGATAATCCTGATTCACATACCCCGCTTTGCCTAAGTCCTCAGAATAGACAAACCAGTATTCAGGATCTGACACATTCAGAACCGTCACCACATCCCCTGTATACAGCTCCCCTAGCTCATTCTTATAATCATATGCCTTTGCACTGCGTAATGCCAGATAGCCGCTGTCTACTTTAACCTCTGCGGTTGTACATTCAAAGCTTCGTTCAAACAATAAAAAGTTTCGATTCACATACCCGGCATTTTCCGCTTTATCAGAGTATACATACCAGTATTCTTCAGCCTGATCAGCCTCTCCCAGAAGCCATACCCGCTCTCCGTTTTCCAGCTGTGCAATCTCATTTGATGAATCATAAGCTTTTTCACTTCGCAGCGCGAGGTAGCCTTTGTCCACCTGAACCATATATCTCGACGTTCCTGCCTCGGATGCCTCTGCCCTTTGCGCCACAATTCCATGCAAAAACAACACCGCCAGTAAGATCATAGCCCAATTCCCAAAAGACCTTTTTCTGTTCCGCCTCATAACATCGCTCCTTTCTCACTCATGAATAACTCTTGGCGAAAGGCGCCCCTGCCGGACCACATCCTTTCCAACCATTTCCAGGCCGCCTATCCGGCTGGTATTCATTTTTTCCATTATCAAAATGCTGTCATATTTTTATTATAGCAAATTCGCACTGATTGACAACCTATTTTTGAAATGTCACAAAATAGAAACCTATTTTCAGAATAATAGACATAAAATAAAGGCATCGTTGCAAGGAGATTACTTCCGGCATAAGGTCTTACTGCTCAAAAGAAATCTCTTTATGATAGAGCGCCCTCTCATCCAGCAATTCTTTAAAGGTCTTTGTTTCTTTTTTCTCCTCATAGTCCTCGGACCAGTAATACCCCTTCAGTTCATCCATGTATTCCACATAATCACAAATGTACACATCAATTTTGGAAATATCCTTGTTCTGAACCGCATAGGTGTTGGCGTTTCCGCTTCCCCCATACGGAAGTATATCTCCATTTTCGTCCAGGGCAACGGCGAAGGTATCCGGGTTTTCTCCATCCTGTATGGTGATCTCAAATGGCGTTTTGGTGACGGATACCAAACCCACGCCCTCCTCATTCACATCTCCGATCTCTACCGTCACGGTATCGCTGGCATCGCGGCTGACCTCACAGGTAAAGCTCCAGTCTCCGTCCATCCACCAGTTTTCGTAGGAATTAGGCACCTGCGCCGCTTCCGGATAACGCTGATCGTAGGCTGCCATCATCTCTTTATACAGTTGAAATTCGATCTCCTTCTGCTCCTCCGTAAAGCCTCTGTAGTCCTCATCCGTAAGGCCAAGTCCATTTTCTGCCATAGCTGCCTCATAAGCGCCGCGAATATCCTCCGGCATCTCGGGCCGCGTGGAAACAGCCTTGTCCCCCCTAAGCTGGGAAAGGGTCAGCGTGGCTGCGAACTGATCCGGGATCTCCGGTGTGATCACCCTTCCATCCTCCCCGTTGTAAGCAAATTCCGACAGGTCATAGCGGTATACCCCCGCATAAGTACGATCATCCACAAATCGCCCATCCATCATGCCGAATACCAGAAACTCCTGATCCGCGAAATCTGTTTGCAGGGTTCCCTGTAAACTAACGATGGGATTTCCCTGCTGATCGATCATGGTGTCCGGAAACGGCTCCTGCGACTCAAAGATCAGACTCATGTATAAGGCAGACGTACTGCAATAGATTTCTGACAAGGTAATATCCAGCCCATTTGAGCTCTTGGTGTACCCTGTCTGTGCGCCTTCTGTACTGTTTACGGCCTCTTCGGTCTGCTCCTGCGCCGGAGCCTCCACCGTCTTCGCATACTTCTCGTAATCTCCGGAAAATCCCAAAGAATCACCGATCTTCTCAAATACATGTCCCACAAGGGGGAGCTTCGCCGCAAACGCCGGGTTTGCAATACATACAGCCGAGAAAGCCGCCGCCGAAGCTGCCAGCCCCGCACAGGCTTTCCAGAACCAGCTTATGGTACTCTCGCCCGAAACGCCCCGTCTGTTTCCGGCCGCCTGCTTCCCGATTTCGGTTTCCTGCTGTTTGCTTTCCATGGCCCGAATACGGGAAAAAGCCTCCTCTTTTGCTGCCTCCACACTTTTTGGCAGTGCAAAATCTTTATTTAAAACGTCGCTGATCTTCTGGTCCAATGCGTTATCATAAGCTTCCTTCATATTGCTTTGTCCTCCCATCTGAAATGTCTCTCTGTACACGAAAAGATGACGACGCCGTCCTTCCGGCAGAATTGATGAAGCCGTTATATGCTTTGGGGCTGCCGCTTCCATTTTCCAGTCCCTTCCCATATTCCGCCCGTATCTGCTCTCTGGCTCTTGCAAGCCGCGTTTTTACAGTATTTTCCTTCATATCCAGAAGGTCCGCGATTTCCTGCACCTTAAATCCCTCCACATAATAGAGGATCAGCACCAGCCGGTATCGTTCCTCCACCAGATTCAGCATTTCCCGAAACTCAAATTCTTCCAGAGCCCCGTCCCGGCAGGCCTCATCCGGAAGCTCTCCCGGAAGCGCCTCCCGCCGGTTCATCCGCAGAATCTGATTGCACTCATTGATCAGGATACGGATCATCCAGGTCTTAAAATACTCCGGCTTCTTCAGCGTATGTATTTTTTCAAAGCAATGCAGGATGGTATCCTGTACAGCATCTGCCGCATCCTCCTCATTGTTCAAAATTCCTCTGGCCACCTTATACATAGACAGCGAATTTCGCTCCATCAGCTCCAGGAACGCGTCTGTGTCCCCTTTTACCGCCTTTTTTGCCAGTAACTGCACCATATTCTCCTTTCCATCTGAAGCGCCGGTATTCTGTCAAACGCCTGCACAGCCGCCGCATCACAACCTCCGCAGCAGTCCTGCCATCCCCCGTTTACCCCTTCCGGCCTTCAGCCTTTGTTTTCTTGGCAGTTCATTCGAATGTTTTTGCCCTTACGCAGCCGTTCAGCTCTCTGAACTGTTACGCCTTACACTTATTAGATGGGGAAGGCC
>JAUNJL010000040.1 GCA_030533315.1 Eubacteriales bacterium | reverse complement strand
CAAAGAGAAACCATCTGTATTTTTTTCTTCTGTCCATTTCGCCACATCCTTTTTCTCAGTGTGATCATCGGCAGCACAGATGCCTGCCGAAAAAAAAGAGAGCACAAACCTCTCTTTTGGTTCGTCCTCCCTTATTATGTGGCATATGTGTTCATTTCACTCTTGTATTTTTATGTACCTGTGCCAATTCGTAACAGTCTGCGCCGATCCTTTCAAAAGAAAAATTGGAAAAACATGGTTTCCGGCAAGCCCTCCTCTTCATGCCTGCCTGCGGTCTGCAGGCTCCGTTCGGTCAGGCACTCCCCCAAAGTCCTTGTACCTTTGGGCCAGCTCCCTCATTTCCCTGGCATTCTCCAGAACGGCCTCCGTGATCTGGGCGCCTCCCAAAAGTCTCGCCAGCTCCTGGATGCACACCTCCCCCTCCAAGGGGTGGATCTGGGTGATGGTCTCTCCGCCCTCCGTATGCTTTTCGATCTCAAAGTGCACATCCGCCATGGCCGCAATCTGAGGCAGGTGGGTAATGCAGAGCACCTGACGGTGCTTTCCGATCACCGCCATCTTCTCAGATACCCTCTGGGCGGTCCTGCCGCTGATCCCCGTATCAATCTCGTCAAAGATCAGAGTCTCGATCTGATCCCGGTCTGCCAAAATGGCCTTCAGGGCAAGCATGATCCTGGAAAGCTCACCTCCGGAAACAATCTTTCCCAGGGGCTTTAAAGGTTCTCCCGGATTGGTAGAGATCTCATAGGAAATGTCGTCATATCCATTGTCCGTAAAATCCTTTTTTCTGTCAAAGGCTACGGCAAAATCCACCTCCGGGAAGTTCAGCTCCTTCAAGCTTCCCACAATGGCCTCCTTCAGCTGAAGACTGTATTCCCGGCGGATCTCCGACAGTGCGGCGGATTCCTTTTCCAGGATCTCCTCCGCCTTCTCCTTCCTCTCCCTGGCAGCCTCCAAAAGCTCCTCATGCCTGCACAGCGCATCCAGCTCCCTTGTCTGCTGCTCCTTGTATTTCAGGATGTCCTCCACCCGGCTTCCGTACTTTGTCTTAAGACCGTTGATTAGATCCAAACGCCGCTCCGTCTCGTAAAAAACCTCCTCGTCGAAGGTCATGTCCTCCATATACGAGGACAGCTCCCTGTTAAAATCGTTCAGCAGGCTGTCCACCTCCTGAAGGGTCTCCTCCAGAGGAAGAAGCGCCTCGTCATATTCCGTCACCCGGGAAAGCTCCCGCAGAGCGTTTCCCACCGCCTCCCCGGCTCCTTCCCCCTCATAGCCGGCAAGGGTGCGGACATCCTGCAGCGTCTGGATGATCCTTTTTCCGTTGGAAAGCTTCCGATACTTCTTCTCCAGGGCCTCATCCTCCCCCAAAACCAGGCCCGCCTTCTCGATCTCTCCGATCTCAAATTCCAGAAATGCCATCCTCCGGCTTCTCTGCTCCTGGTCCATATCCAGTTCCTTCAGCTCCTTCTCACATTCCCGATAAATTTTGTAGGCGGCCTTTACCCTTTCCTTGACAGGCAGGACTCTTTGACGCCCATAGGAATCCAGGATCTCCAGCTGTTTTCCCTGATACAGCAGGGACTGGTGCTCATGCTGCCCATGGATGTCCAGCAGGCAGGCCGCCGCCGCCTTCATCTGACTGACGGTGGAAATCTCCCCGTTGATCTTATTGACGCTCCTGCCGTCCATGATCTTTCTGGAGAGGAGCACCTGCCCCTCCTCCGGATAAATATCCAGGCTGGCCAGAGCTTCTATCGCCTTTTGGTTTTCCACCTGGAACAAAAGCTCCACCAGCCCGTACGGGGCGTTTTCCCGGATCATTCCCCGAGACGTCTTTCCCCCTAAGATCAGCTGCATGGAGCCCAGCAAAATAGATTTGCCGGCTCCCGTCTCACCCGTCAGGATGTTCAGTCCCGGCCCGAAGCTTACCTCGATTTCCTCGATAAGCGCAAGATTCTTCACGTGCAAATGAGTAAGCATCCAAGGTCACCTCCTTCACAACACTTCAGACAGATCTGCCCTCCTCACTTTGCTTCCAGTATGTCGTTCAGCTTTTCCATGACAAAAACGGCCTGTTCCTCATTTTTGCAGACGCCCATGATGGTGTCGTCCCCTGCGATACAGCCCAGAAGCTCCGGCCATTTCAGAGAGTCTAAAGCCGTCGCCACACCCATGGCCATACCGGTCACCGTCTTGATCACCACAATGTTCTGGCCTACGTCCACCAGCACCACCGCATCCTTCAGTACCCGGTAGTATTTGTCTCCCAGCCGCCGGGATTCCTCCTGCAAAATGGCGTACCTGGACTTTCCGTCCTTTCCGGCAACCTTCATCATCTTCAGATCCCGGATATCTCTGGAAACCGTCGCCTGGGTCACCTTAAACCCCGCTTCGTTCAGCCGTGCCGCCAGCTCCTCCTGGGTATCTATGTCATTCTCCCGGATCAATTCTATAATCTTTTCCTGTCTTGCTGATTTCATAATCTGTGACCCTCCCTATCTGTGGAGAAATTTCCTTTTGCCCCTTCCCCCGGGGCATATCAGGACCCGAAAAGGCAGTCCCTCCCAAATACCCGAAAAAAGCGTCCCCAGACGCTTTTTCGGATCCTCAGGTATCCCGCATCTTGCAGCGCAGGACCTCCACAAAGCTTAAATGATTCAGCTTTACGATTTTTGTCTTGACACCAGCCCTTCGTACCACGATCCTGTCTCCCGTGACCATATGTATCGCCGTATCCCCATCAAAGACAGCCAGACCCCTTTCGCAGTCCCGGTGACGCCCCTCTCCCATTTCCACCGTGATCACGTCGGAAGCCGGAAACACAATGCTCCTGGAATTTAAGGTGTGAGGCGCAATGGCAGTCATGATGAGCATGGAGCCGCTGGGCGACACGATAGGCCCTCCCACGGAAAGGCTGTAGCCCGTGGAGCCGGTGGGAGTGGACAGGATGATCCCATCCGCATTGTAGGAATTGAGATATTCATCGTTGACAAAGTTGTTGAAGCGGACCACACGAATAGGGCCCTCCCGGCCGATGACGATGTCATTTAAGGCCAGATCCCGTCCAATAACCTCCTCCCCCCGGTACACAATCCCCTCCAGCATCATCCGCTCCTCCAGCTCGTAGTCTCCCCTCATGAGCTGATCCAGAGCCGGATATATGGAGTGGCGATCCACCTCCGCCAGATAGCCCAGGGTTCCCAGATTGATTCCCAGGAGAGGAATCCCCAAATGCACCACATCCCTGGCAGCCTGCAAAAGAGTCCCGTCTCCACCAAGCACCATGATGCACTGGGTACCTCTGGGAATCCTGCTGGGATCCGTGTAATGATAATCCCCTTCTCTTTTTTCCTCTCCCTGGCAAACAAGACACCGGCAGTCTCTCTCCTCCAGGTAGGACACGATGGAGGCTGTGAGGCTCTGATCCTGATCCTTATATTTATTGGTAATAATATAAAATTTATTCATCATTCTTCTTTTTCAGTTCCTTTTTGATAAATTCCTCTATTCCTTTCAGTCAAGCTGACCATGGGCCTGCGCCACGACCTCCTCTGCCTGAACCTGTGGGCCACAGCAGATCTCCGTCCCCTCCGGACATTTCTTCAGATGGAGAAGGTACTCAATGTTCCCCTCCGGCCCCTTAATGGGAGAATAAGAAAGGTGGAGCGGCAAAAGAGAGATGGTCAGGGCAAAATCCCTCACCTTCTCGATCACCTCCCTATGTACGGCGGGATCCCGCACCACACCTTTCCTTCCCACCTTCTCCCTGCCGGCCTCAAACTGGGGCTTGATCAGACAAACGATCTCTCCCCCCGGGGCAAGAAGCTCCCGAACAGGCGGAAGAACCTTGGTCAGGGAGATAAAAGACACGTCGATGGAAACAAAAGAGACCATCTCTCCCACGTCCTGAGGCTTCACATAGCGGATGTTTGTCTTTTCCATGCAGACCACCCTCGGATCGCTGCGCAGCTTCCAGTCCAGCTGTCCGTAGCCCACGTCGATGGAATAAACCTTGACTGCCCCGTTCTGGAGCATACAGTCGGTAAAGCCCCCGGTGGAGGCCCCCACGTCCATACATACTAGGCCCTCCAGGGCCAGGTCAAAGGCGCTCATGGCCTTTTCCAGCTTCAGGCCTCCCCGGCTCACGTAGGGCAGGCTCCTCCCCCGCACCTCAATAGCCGCCGTCTCCGGGAACATGGACCCCGCCTTGTCCTCCTTCTGTCCGTTTACATAAACGTCCCCGGACATGATATACGCTTTTGCTTTCTCCCTCGAAGGCGCAAGGCCCCTCTCCATGATCATCAGATCCAATCGTTTCTTCATGCTCTACTCTTCCCCGTCACTTTTGTTTTCGAAAGACAGTCTTCAATCGCCTCCAGGATCCCCTGGGAGGACAGGCCGATCCTGGCCTTCAGGCTGTCCACGCTGCCATGGGGCACGAACTGATCCCAAATGGCAGCCAACAGCACCCGACATTGGGGATGGCAGGCCGCCATATAAGCGCAGACACGCTCCCCAAAGCCGCCGCTTCTTGCATTTTCCTCCACGGTCACAAAGAGCTGATGGTCTGCGGCAAGATCATCCAGCAGCTCCGTATCAAGAGGCTTTGCGAACCTTCCATTGACAAAGGTGGGATCATACCCTGCCTCCCGAAGCTTCCAGATAACCTCCTGACAGGTCTCCACCATGCTTCCAAGGGCCAGGACCGCCACCCTGCTGCCTCGGATAAGCACCTCACTTTTTCCAAGGCGCAGGGGCTCCCGGTGTTCCTGAAATTTCCGGCAGACACTTCCCCTGGGATAACGGATGGCAAAAGGCCCGTCTCCCTGGATGGCAAACTCCACCATGGCCGCCAGCTCCCAGTCGTTTTTCGGAGCCATAATGGTCATGTTCGGCATCATTCCCAAATAAGAAAGGTCAAAATTCCCCTGATGAGTCTCCCCGTCCGCTCCCACCAGCCCGGCCCGATCCAGGGCCAGAACCACGTGGAGCCTCTGCATACAGACGTCGTGGAGGATCTGATCCACCGCCCTTTGCAGAAAGGAGGAGTAGACCGCCACCACGGGAACCATCCCTCCCAGGGCCAGACCGGCCGCAAAGGTCACGGCATGTCCCTCTGCAATCCCCACGTCGAAAAACCTCTGGGGATACCTTTTCCCAAACTGCTTCAGGCCCGTTCCCTCGGGCATGGCGGCCGTAATGGCCACCACCCGCCGATTCTTCGCCCCCGCCTCCAGAAGAGCCCTGGAGAACACCTCCGTGTAGGTGGGCTTATCCTGCTTTCCCAAGGCTTCTCCCGTCTTGATATCGAAGGGCCCCGTGCCGTGAAAACGGTCAGGGTGGGCGCTTGCCGGCCCATAGCCCAGCCCCTTTTTCGTCAGGACGTGGACCACCACCGCTCCCTCCACCCGTTTCGCCTCATTAAACAGCTTCATCATCTGGCGCATATTGTGGCCGTCCACCGGCCCCAAATAGGTCAGTCCCATATTCTCAAAAAGCATTCCCGGGATAAAAAACTGCTTGATGCTGCTCTTCGTCTTATGGATGGTGTCCACCATGGCCTCCCCGATCCTGGGTATCTTCTTCACCGTCTTGGTGACGCTCAGCTTCATCCCCGTGTAGGCCTCCGCCGTGCGCAGGGCACTGAGATAGGTGGACATCCCACCCACGTTGGGAGAGATGGACATATCGTTGTCATTGATGATGATGATAAAATTTGTCTTTAGCTCCGCAGCGTTGTTCAGCGCCTCGTAAGCCATGCCGCCCGTCAGGGCGCCGTCTCCGATGACCGACACCACCCGGTGCTTCTGTCCCAGAAGATCCCTGGCCCTCACGTACCCCAGCCCTGCGGAAATGGAATTGGAGCTGTGACCCGCATCAAAGGAATCACAGCTGCTCTCCTCTCTTTTGGGAAAGCCGCTCATTCCTCCCTCCTTCCGAAGATTGGAAAAGCCGTCCCTTCTCCCCGTGAGGAGCTTGTGGGTGTAAGCCTGGTGGCCCACATCCCAGATCAGCTTGTCCTCCGGAAAATCCAGGACATTGTGAAGGGCCAGGGTAAGCTCCACCACTCCCAGGTTGGAGGCCAGATGGCCGCCGGTCCTGCTCACGGATTCGATGAGAAACCTCCGGATCTCATCCGCCAGCCTTGGAAAATCTCCAAGGGGAATCTTGTGGATATCGTTTGGTTTTTTTATTTTTTCCAGGATCATACTTATCCTTCCTTTACTTTCTGCGGCCTGCCAGCTCCCTTACCAGCATGTCCAGAAACTCGTTTTTTATCTCCAGTGTGCCAAGAAGGCCTGCGGCCTCCTGGGACAGACGTTCCACTTCCTCCGCCGCCTGGCCGATCCCCACCAGAGTCACATAAGTTGTTTTGTTGTTTTTCTCATCGCTGTGGACCGGTTTCCCCAACTCCTGGCTGGTGCTGGTCACGTCCAGGATATCGTCCCGGATCTGGAAAGCCAGTCCAATATCTGAGGCAGCCTGCCGGATCACCTCCGTCTGGCCCTCATCCGCACCCGCCAGAATGGCCCCGGCCATCATGGACGCCTCCAGAAGAGCGGAGGTCTTGTTCTCGTAAATATAATCCAGCATTTCCCTTGTCATGGGATGCCCGTCATTTTCCACATCCACGCTCTGTCCGCCCAGCATCCCGTGGATACCGGTTTTTTCCGCCATGACCCTCATGGCCTTTGCCACCCTCCCTGGATGCTCCGTCATGGAGAAGGCCAGCAGCATGGTCTCATAAGCATAATTCAACAGGGCGACGCCGCTCAGGACTCCCATCGCCTCCCCATAAACCTTGTGGGTGGTAAGGCGCCCCCTCCGATAATCATCATTGTCAATGGCCGGAAGGTCGTCATGAACCAAGGAATGGGTATGGATCATCTCCATAGCCGCCATAAAAGGCTCCGCCACCCTCTCCCTGCCTCCGAAAAGGCGGTAGGTCTCCATCAGGAGCAGAGGCCGGATACGCTTTCCTCCCGCCAGCATACTGTAATTTATCGCCTCCGCCATCTTCTTGGCAAAGCCTTCCTCCCTGGGAAGGTAGGTGCGGATCACCCGCTCAATCTCTTTTGTTTTTTTATTTAATTCCTCTTGAAAATTCACTGAAGCTCCCATCCTCATTCATCTGCAGCATCTTTTTTTCCACCATGTCCAGCTTACCGCCGCAATACTTTAAAAGCTCCACTCCCTTTTGATAAAGGGCGAAGGACTCCTCCAAAGAGGTGGCCGGATCCTCCAGACGCTCCGCCAGGGCGTCCAGCTCCCCAAAGGCCTCCTCGATCGTCTTTTCCTCCTTCTGCTCCTGTACCGTGTTTTCAGCCATAAGCTCTCTCCTCCTGCGTGGTGCCGCACACCTTTGTCTTTATGATCCCGTCTGTTACAAAAATATCCAGAACATCTCCCTCCTTTACCTGGGAGACACTGGTCACCACCTTCCTGTCCTCACCGGATACGTAGGAATACCCCTGGTTCAGCTTTTTCAGAGGGGAAAGGCCCTCAAACCGTTCCAGATAAACGGCCAGCAGCTGACGTCTGTCCAGGATCCGTCTATTCATGGAAAGGGCAAGGCGCTCCTCCATATCCGCCAGAAGCTGCCGCCTGTCCCGAAGTCTCGCCTCCGGGCTCAAATAGGAAAACCGCACCTGATATCCCGAGAGCCTTGTCCGCTCCAGGGAAAGGCGGGCACCCATGGCCCGTTCCAGGCGCTGCTGAAGGGATACCGCCGCTTCCACCACGCCGCGATAGTCATCCACCGCCAGCTCCGCTGCTGCCGAAGGGGTGGGAGCCCGCAGGTCGGCCACAAAATCTGCAATGGTAAAATCTGTCTCGTGACCCACGGCGGAGATCACGGGGGTCCGGCATTCAAAAATCGCCCGGGCCACCGCCTCCTCATTGAAGGCCCACAGATCCTCTATGGAGCCTCCTCCCCGGCCGACGATGATCACATCCACCCCGGCCATATCCAGCATCTGAATCCCCCGGACAATACTGGCCGCAGCCCCATCGCCCTGTACGAGGGCAGGATAAAGGATGATCTGCAGATAAGGATTCCTCCGGCAGGCAATGTTTCGGATGTCCTGCACGGCGGCCCCCGTGGGAGCCGTCACCACCCCCAGGCGCTTGATGAACCGGGGAATGGGCTGTTTGTATTCCCTGGCAAACATCCCCATTTCCTCCAGCTCCTTTTTCAACGCAAGAAAGCGCTCGTATAGAGCGCCCGCCCCCTCCAGGGTGATCTCCTTTGCATAGAGCTGATAGCGGCCATCTCTCTCATACACGTCCACGGTGCCGCCCACCACCACCTTGTCCCCATCCTTCATGGAAAAGGCAAGACCCTTTCTCTGTCCGGCGAACATCACGCAGCTGATGGCGCCCGTCTCATCCTTCAGAGAGAAATAAATGTGTCCGCTCGTGTGATACTTACAATTGGAAACCTCACCCTTGACGTAAAGCTTCCTGAGAAAATAATCCTGGGTGAACAGGTTCTTCACATAGCTGTTGACCTGTCCCACAGAATATACCCGGCTGGCGTTCATGCCTCCGGCGCCCCTTCACCGCCTTCTGTCTCAGGCTCCTCCCGAGATCCTCCGCCCAGTTCCAGCGCTTTTTCTCCCGGATCCTTCTCTTCCTCCGGCTCCGGCGCAGCTTCCTCGTCCGGTCTCTTCTCTTCCGGCTCCTCGCCCTGCTCCGGCGCAGCTTCCTCGTCCGGTCTCTTCTCTTCCGCCTCCGGCGCAGCTTCTTCGTCCGGTCTCTTCTCTTCCGGCTCCGGCGCAGCTTCCCCGACTGCCTTTTTCTCCTCCACGGCAGCGATCTTGCCAAGAATGCCATTTACGAAGGAGCCGGAGGTCTCTCCTCCAAAGCGCTTCGCCAATTCCACGGCCTCGTTGATGGCCACGCCCACCGGAACATCCTGGTCATACTCCAGCTCATAAACCGCCAGGCGCAGCGCGCTTAAGTCCACGCGGCTCATCCGCTTCGTCTTCCATCCCCTGCTGGTCTCGTTCAGCTGGCGGTCAATGTCCTCCATGTGCTCCTTGACATGATCATACTTTTCTTTGATGTATGCCCGATCCTTGTCCGTGATCCCCTCGAGCCCGTCGAAATACAGGTCAAACTGCCCATCCATCTCCTGCTCAGAGTTAAACTGCGTCATAAAAAGCAGCTTAAATATATGCTCTCTCTGTTCCCTTCTTCGCATGTTCCCTCCTAAAATCCGCTTCCGCCGGCCAGCTCCCTTCTTAAGCTGTCCCCTTTGCCGGCCCGCTATGCCTGTATATAGAAAAAAGGAAAGGTTTACTTTCCTTTTTCATTCTCCATATCTACGCTGGCAATGTGGATGTTCACATCTGCCACTTCCAGGCCCGTCATATTCTCAATGGAAGACTTCACCTTTTCCTGCACCTTCCTGCTGGTCTCCAGAATGTTTCTTCCATATTCGATATTCAGCGCCAGATCCACGGTCGCCACACCATCCAGAACCTCTACCTTCACGCCCTTGGACAGGTTTTTCATGCCAAGCCTGCTCACCAGCTCGTTGGTGATATTGCCTGCCATGGAGGCAACACCCTCCACCTCAGTGGCCGCAAGCCCTGCAATGATGGTAACGACCTCGTCTGCGATATTAACCTCGCCGACACCTCCCAGATCCTGTATCTTATATGTGGTTCTCTTTTCAGCCATAAAAACCCTCCTGTAAAAATATTGGAAGTTCACCGCACGGAAACGCCCTCTTTCCTGTATGATCCTTCCGCCCCGTGCTCTTCCTCATATTATACCAAAACCTTTCTCAGATTGAAAGGGTTATTTACTGAATTCTGTTAATATTAATCCCGGGTTCCGCTCCTCCGTCATACCGACGCTCCAGGCATTGATAAAGAGGAGGAGAGGATTTCCCTTCAGATCCGTCACCTTTTTCATGTCCGAGGTGCCGGTGATCTTGTCCACCCTGACCTCATCCTTGTTTTCGATCCAGCGAATGTGCTCATAAGGCAGGTTTTCCAGTCGGATCTCCACGTTGTACTCGTTTTCCAGCCGATATTTCAGCACGTCAAACTGAAGCACTCCCACAACCCCCACGATGATCTCCTCCATATTCCCGTAAAGCTCCTGGAAGATCTGGATAGCTCCCTCCTGGGCAATCTGGGTAATGCCCTTCACGAACTGTTTTCTTTTCATGGTGTCCAGCAGACGTACCCTGGCGAAATGCTCCGGAGCAAACGTAGGGATCCCCTCAAAGGCAAACCTTTTCCCCGAAGCGCACACCGTATCTCCGATGGAAAAAATGCCTGGGTCAAAAACGCCGATGATATCCCCGGCATAGGCCTCCTCCACCACGTGCCTCGATTCTGCCATCATCTGCTGAGGCTGCAAAAGGCGCATCTTCTTTTCCCCCTGAACATGGTAAACCTCCTGGGAGGCGTCAAATTTTCCAGAACAGATGCGCATAAAGGCGATCCTGTCCCGGTGAGCCTTGTTCATATTGGCCTGGATCTTAAAGACAAATGCGGAAAAATCATCGTCCATGGGCTCCACCAGCCCGCAGTCCGCCATGCGAGGCAGGGGAGAGGTGGTCATGGTCAAAAAATGCTCCAAAAAGGTTTCCACCCCAAAATTGGTCAGTGCGGAGCCAAAAAAGACCGGAGTCAGCTCCCCCTTACTTACCAACTCCTGGTCAAAATCTGCACTGGCCCCGTCCAAAAGCTCGATCTCCTCCAGCAGCTGATCCTTCTGCTCTGGATCCATGATATCATCCGACCTGGCATCCTCCAGGGAAATCTCCTGGATGACCCCCTCCTTCGTCCCCTTCTGGGTATCCGAGAAGGTCAGGATCTTCCCCGTGTTCCGGTCATAAACTCCCCGAAACCTTTTTCCCGAGCCGATCGGCCAGTTGATGGGACAGGTGGCGATACCCAGCTCCTTCTCAATCTCATCCAGAAGATCAAAGGTATCGTTGGCGTCCCGGTCCATTTTATTGATAAAGGTAAAAATGGGAATGTGACGCATGACGCAGACCTTGAAAAGCTTTCTCGTCTGTGCCTCCACACCCTTGGAGCCGTCTATGACCATGACGGCAGAATCCGCAGCCATAAGAGTACGGTAGGTATCCTCGGAGAAATCCTGATGTCCCGGCGTGTCCAGAATATTGATGCAGTATCCGTCATAGTGGAACTGGAGCACCGAGGAGGTCACGGAAATCCCTCTCTCCTTCTCGATCTCCATCCAGTCAGACACGGCGTGACGGGCCGTGGCCTTTCCCTTTACGCTTCCCGCCAGGTTGATGGCACCGCCATACAGCAGGAACTTTTCCGTCAGAGTCGTCTTACCTGCGTCCGGGTGGGAAATAATGGCAAAGGTTCTTCTTGTTTCTATTTCTTTGGTGTATTTCGACAAAACTGGCCTCCTATCCTATCTATCCACATAACCTGTCCCCCGCCCTACGCCCCTTCTGGCAGGGCGTCCTCCAGCTTCTGCGGCGGGGGAAGGGCTCTTAGCGCTTTCCGGCTCTGGCCTCTGTGCGGCCGGAGCCTTACCTATTCTATTATATGGATCGCCGGACTGTCAAGGGGCTTTTCTCTCTGTTTTCCCACCCCTTTTTTCTGGATTCCTGCTGACAAGAATCCGTCCAGATATGTGGGTTTCCTCCGCAGACCGATCATGCTCTGGCACCCGGTGCCCGCCATAAGCTTCAGGAACCGGATGCCTTTTTCAGAAGCCGCAGGGTGTGTACTCTCCCGGAGCAGGCCAAGGCGCCTCCTCGTCCGCAGAGCCTGTCACGTCAATCGTAGATCCCCTCCGTTTCCAGCTCATACTCCCCGTAAGCCGTACCGGAAGCTTCACTTTCCCCCATATCCTCCGGCGTACCCTCACCGCTCTGGTCAATAGAGGCATCCTTATTGACCGTATCCTCCGACCCCCGGCTCAGAGGCGTGATCACGATGTTCTCCGGTGCAATGCCTGTCTTGCGCTTCACGATATCCTCAATCTGCGCCCTTTTCGCATCCTCCAGCTCCCCGTCCGGAACCACGATATCCGCCGTCTCCCCGGTCAGGTTCACCACCACGTTCTCGAAGCCCTTGGCCTCCAGCAGAAGCTCCGCCGCAGCCTCCTTCTCCGTCAGCTCCGTCATGGAAACCATGGTGCTGATAGCTTCCTGCTTCTGTTCGTCCCCGATGGACTCATTGCTGATGATCTCCTGGAGATCCGCCTTATTTTGAGAGCGTATCTGCTCTCTGGAAAGCTTCGCCTGAGCCGCAAAATTCGAGGCCCCCGTAAGTACGGCTTCCCCTGGAGTGCTCACATCCTGCGCCTCTCCATGGGCGCCATCCGCCCCGTTCTCATCCAGAAGGGCTGTTTCATCAGAAATGTCGTAATCCACATCCTCCAGGATACTGCTGCTGGTACTGGCCTCCTCATCCTGAAAGCCCAGATCCACGTCTGCGAAATTCAAGTATCCTGCAACAGCGATCAGGATCGCCAGCGATGTAATGATCACCTGATTTTTTTTGAAGATCTTTTTCACGTTTCCTCTCCTTATATCATTTTCATTACTTTAATCTTATGGGCTTCTATCTGAAATAATGCCATGACTGCCTGCTGAATCTTTTGTACGATCACCGGATCTCCGGCTCCCTGAGCCGCGATCAGCACCCCTGTCACCCTCGTCTCGCCCCGATCCCCAAAGGATAAAGCGTCCCGTTCCTCCCCAGTCATCAGAAGGGCCTTCACCGCTCCCACGCCCTCCACCTGGGAAAGGAGAGCCTCCAGCCTTCCTTCCAGGCTCTCCCCCTCCTCCGAACGCAGCTCCTGCTCCTTCAAAAAACCTTCCGCTGCCGTTTTCCCGTCCTCATGGGTCTCCGGCACCGGGAGAGCGATCACCGCCAGAAGAAGCCCCAGAAGGAGCAGAACGACCCACTGTTTCTTCCCCAGGCGCTGTAACCGTAAAAGAATATTCTCCTTCCCCAATCCCCCATTCTTCCAAAAGCTCATCTCGGATCTCCTCCATCTCTCCTTGCTCTGGCATCTGCGGAACGTACAGCCTTGCCCGGATGTCCTCCCCTTCTATATATATCCGGACATCCTCCGTTTCTATTCCCCTCTCCTGAAGCTTTTTCCGCAGAAGCCCTCCCAGCTCCTCCTCGTACCCCTTTTTCAGATAGGCAGCCTGAAGGTTTTCCAGCTCCCTCAGGGTTCTTTTGGCCTCCTCCTGTCCATAATAAAGGGTAAAATCCTCAGACAGCTTTTCCCCCTTTCCCAAAAGGACAAACACCGGAGCCGTCAGCATCAGGATCAAAAGGAGCCCCATAAAAAAACGGATGTAGGTCCGATAAGTCCCTGATGGGGCAAGATGGAGCACGGTGGTCAAAAGAATGTAAAAAAAGGCCAGATATTTCATCCAGTCATAAAGTGCCTCCTTCATCCCCCACCTCCCAGGCTGGACGCCAAAATAACAAAGGTCAGCATACAAAGAACCTCTCCCGTAAGAAGGATGCGAAGAAGCATGGCACAGCCCTCCCCCATGGTAGACAGGCAGCCCACCAGGCGTTTGTCCGAAACCGGCTGGGCCAGCGCTCCCAGAAACCGGTATGACAGGGACAAAAGCCCGTAATGCAGAAGCGGCTCCAGCCCCATCACGGCCAGCGCAAAAAGGGAGACCGCCCCCAGCGAGTTCCGCACCAGGACTGCGCTGGTCACCACCAGCTCCGTCACAAGATTCACCGCATTTCCCACTCCTGGAATGGCCCCCGCCGTTTTCCCCAGAGCCGTTCTCTTTAAGGAATCCATCACCGGCGCCACCAGCCCCTTGACAATCTGAAGGCCAGCCACCAGCCCCAGAAGGGATTTCAGCCCCCATCCAATCCCCGTTTCCAAAAGCTCCGCCATCTTACTGAGCATATCCTCCCTGGAAAGATGATTGATAAGCCGCAAAAGGACACACAGATTCACCGCCGGAAGAAGGAAGGTGAGAAGAATCCACTGGATCAGCCACACGAGAAGCAGGATACCTTGGTAAAATACCGCCGCAGTCGCCGCTCCCGCCGAAGCGGCAACCGCCATAAAATAAGCAGGCGTCAATCCCTTCATCAGCTCAGTCATCCACCCCAGCTTCTCCTCCAAAGAGGCGCTCAGCTCCCCAAAGGTATTCATCAGCATGGTAAACAACAGCAGGTACACCATAAAAAAGCTGATCTCCCCCAGCTGTCCGTCCTCAAACGCCGCTGAAAAGCTGGAAAACAAGGCCGCCGCCAAGATTAACAAAAGAATCCGAAAAAAATCGTCTCTTTCCCTCTGCACGCGGTCAAAAAAAAGAGCCTGCAGGAATCCTCCCACCGCCTCTTTTGAAAAAATTTCCCGCCCCTCCATAAGGCCCTTCACCGCATCTCGAAAAGAAAAGCTGTCCTCCTCCAGGATCTCGTCCAAAAGAGCCTGAACCCCTGTCAGATCCATTTCTCCCAAAAGCTCAGACTCCAAAGGCTCCTCCCCGGCATACACGGTGCCCGCCGGCGAAAGCAGCAGGCCCAAAAGCAGTCCAGCAAACAGAAGCACCAGCCTCTTCATGACAAAAACCCCTGAATGGTCTCCATAAGAGCCAAAAGAACCGGCATACTAAGGGCCATCACCGACAATCTGCAAAACAGCTCGATCTGTGCGCCCATGGCCTGGTAGCCCGCATCCCTGCAGATCCCCGAGGAAAACTGGCCGATGTAGGTGACCCCGATCATCTTTACCAGGGCGGCCATGCAGCTTCCGTCCAGGGGGAGGGTGTTTCGGATCTGATCCATGGTCTCAAAAAGATAGGACAGCTTCCCCACCGCAAGCCCCAGGATCACCAGGCCGATCCCCAGAGAAAGAAAGGAGGCGTATTCTGGTCTGGCACTCTTTAGCAGAAAGCTCAGCAATACACCTCCAACACCCAACATCGAAATTTTTATAATATCCAAGCCCTTCCCTCCTACCCATCAGACGGTGCGGTGGTTCCATAGCGCATTCCGGGCTCCCGCCCTCCCTGCTCATACCTGTTGTCGTCGCTAAAACATGACCGTATTGGCGTGCAAGCACGCCATACGCTCCTGCTTTGCGACTGGACCCCTCTGTATAAGTCCCACGGATCGCTCCGTGCTCCCCACTCCTGCGATCCTAACAGGTATTCGCATTCCGGGCTCCCGCCCTCCCTGCTCATACCTGTTGTCGTCGCTAAAACATGACCGTATTGGCGTGCAAGCACGCCATACGCTCCTGCTTTGCGACTGGACTTATACAGTAAAAAGTGCTTGTATGCTGTTGAATAGTTCGTATATATAGGGGACGATCCAGTACAGGACGATCAAAAGTCCGGACAGGCTTACAAGGAACGCCTGCTCATCCCTGCCGCTGTGTTTCAGGACCTGGGACAAAATGGAGACCAGGATTCCCACTGCGGCAATCTTGAAAATAATACCGACCTCCAATGCCCTCTCCTTTCCCGCCAGCTCCGAAGCCCTCACCATACCAGCACGGCCAGAAGAAGCCCGCCCAAAAGACCAAGACTTTGGTACACCTTCTTTTTTCCTGGGAGCTCTCCCTTCAGCAAAAGGATCTGCCGGGAAAGCTCCTGCTCATACATGGCCAGCTGCTTCTTCTGCATTTCCAGATCCAGATAACCCAGCCGCTCCCCCAGAGACAAAAAGCCCTCTTCCTCCTCACCGGAAAGCTCACTCCTTAAAGGACTATCCTTGGCACAGTCCCGAAAGATCCTCCCAAAAGAGCTCCCCTCCGATCTCAAAAGAGCCTGGCTCACTCCCAGACAAAGGCTGCGGCACTCTCCCGTCAGCTTTCCTCCCGCTCCTGTAAAGGCGTCAAAAAGGGAGGCCCCGCCATAGCTGATCTCCCCTTTTAAATAAACCACCATCCGCAAAATGGCCTCCAGAGCCTGCATGCGCCTGGTCATCCCCAGGCTCATGGAAAAGCCCAAGCCAGTGCAGGAGCAAACGATCAAGATCAGCCCCGCCGCCTTCAGCATAGATTCCCATACCCGTCAAAAACCCCTTCCACCTGTCCCGCCCGGCTGGCGCCGCCCAAAAGAATGTACCGCTCGAAAACCCGCTCCTTTAGAAGCCTCTGAAAAAAAGGCTGCTCCAGAACGTCTCCCACAGAATTTCCATGAGCCGTCGCCACCAGCTTGCAGCCACAGTGAATCACAGACTCCACCGCCTTAAAATCCTCTTCTCTTCCCAGCTCATCCACCGCCACCACAGCAGGGGACATGGAGCGGATCAGCATCTGCATCCCCAGCGGCTTGGGACATCCGTCCAGAATGTCCGTCCGCATCCCCAGGTCGTTCTGGGGAATCCCCTGGTAGCAGCCAGCCAGCTCGCTCCGCTCATCCACCACCCCCACCGTGATGCCGGGAACTCCCCTCCTCCCGTTGCTCAGCTGCCGGATAATATCCCGCAGAAGGGTTGTCTTTCCCCCTCTGGGAGGGGACACGATCAACGTATGGGCCACCCAATCCCTTTTCTGGATATAGGGCATGATAGGGTCCGCACACCCGCGGATCTGGTGGGAGAGCCGCACGTTGATGCAGGAAATATATTTCATTCCCCGAATCCGGTCTCCATCCAGGATCACCTTCCCAGTCACTCCCACCCGATGGCCTCCCTGTACGCTCAAAAACCCCTGACGCAGCTCCTCCTCAAAGGCATAGAGGGAATAGCCGCTGACATAATCCAAGGTTTCCTTTAAATCCTCCCGGGTGACCAGATACTCCTCCTCTCCAGGCTTCCGCAAAAAGCATTCGCCGCCGTCATAGATCAAAAACAGGGGCCGTCCCACCCGAAGGCGTATCTCATATAATTTATCATAATCCAGCTCCGCTTCCAAAAGGAGCCTTCGGATATTTCCCGCAAACATATTCTGGATCTGCTTTGGGTCGATCTGTATCACCTCTTTACACTTAATCATATGTGGACAATCCTGTTTTAGTACCAAAAATTCCCGAAGCCCTAATCCTCCAGCGTCCTTCCCACCGCCTGGTCTACCTTGGCCTGATACTCCTCCATCTTAGGAAGACTCAGCTTCAAAACCCTGTCCACGATGTTGACCGACCAAGCGCTGTAGGCGTAGGCGCCTGACTCAAACAGGATATACAGATCATCCCCGTCCACCCATATCTGTTCCATTCGTTCAGGGAAACGGTAGCTGATGGCCGAATTTTCATCCACATAAAGCTGCTTGTCCGATCTTTCGTACACCACGATCCTGGAAGGCAGAATGCCAAAGGAATGAGAAAGGAGCAGCTTGTCCTTATAAAAGGCCATCCCCTGGGCCTGCTCGGAAATGGTGGCATAGTCCAGGGGAACGGCCATCTCAAAATCCATCCCCAGCCCCTCGTCCACCGTATTCACCAGACATCCCTGGTCATCCACGCCGTAGCGGGCGATGGCGCTCTCCGTATACTTTGTAAAGCAGCCCACATAAAGACACCCTTCGTAAAAGGTCATAAAGGAATCCCGAATGATCCCATACAGGCTGCACTCCTGATGAAGGCTGATCGGCCTCGGTCCATCCTCATAGGCATAATCCTCCACCTCCTCCATGGTCACGCTCACCGCCTGCGCCAGTTCCTCCGTGTTGGAGGAATACCACAGAATCCCGTGCTCCTGGTCATAGGCAAGACCTCCCGCATGGGGCTGTCCCGGCAAGACAATCTCCTTGACAAAACGGTGAGTCTTTTTATCCACCACATAGATCACCGAATTATGGCGGTTGGTGTGGCAGTAAGCGCTGATCAGCACGTATTGATCGGTGATGGCCAGCCCCTGAGGTGTCATGGAGGTGCAGATGGCCGGCTGATCTCCCTCGCTGGTAAGCAGCGTCCTGGTGGATTTCAGGCCGGGAACAATGTAGGTTCCGTACTCTCTCTCCTTTTTCCGGTCCTGGAATGCAAAATAGATCAGATCCTCCTTCTGAGAAAGCATCTGCACCTGTCCTCCAAGATTGTAAAAGGCGGCGTCCCGATTTGTGAAATCATTCTTCGTGGGAGGCTCCGTCCTGCCTCGGTAAAGACAGGCATAGGCCCAGAAAGAGACCGCCAGCACAAGCACAAGACAGAGGATCCTCCCGAAAAAAATCCGTATTTCCCTTTTCGTCTCCTTGTTCATCTCGTCTCACACCTTTATCCATAGCTGTATCTGCACGGCGATCCGTACAGCCGACCTGCAAACATCCGCCGCTCCCCGTCTCAGGTCATGGAAAGTCTCCCCACGTACTCCCAATGCAGAGACAGCCTCTCTCCTGCCCAGATGGCTCCGCTGGCGTCACTGTCCATAAAAAAGGACTGATGCCACCCCCTGTCAAAGGGGATGGTGCGAAGATCCCTGGAAAGACCCTCCCCCGTCCACTTGATGTAAGCCTCCCGAAGAGCCCACTGGCGAAAAAAATCCTCCTTCAGGGTGCGGCTGCCTTCCATCTGGATCCCCAGCTCCCGGGGCACCATGCGCCGGAGCATTCTCCCATAGTTTACCTCCCTGTGGATCTGAATATCCAGTCCGATCTCTATTTCCGCAAAGGCACAGGCCGCATATTGCCCAGAATGGGTGATGCTGTAGCAGATCCATGGACAAGAAGAAAAATAAGGCTTCCCATGAGGCCCCTTCTCCCGTGTCTCATTTTCCAGCCTTCGTCCATATTCCCGAAAAAGCCCCATTCCCAGCAACAGCTCCCCTTCCTCGTGCCCCGCTCTCTTTTTCTTTCCCTGGTCTACCTGGTCCGTATAATAGATCACAGCCTTCATAATCCTGTCTCCAATAGAAATCGGGAGGGCTCCCGCTCCTTTTCGTACTGCTTCCTCACACTGCACAAGGTCAGCCGTCTCTTCGCCCTCGTCATCCCCACATAAAAAAGACGCCGCTCCTCCTCCAGGGCCTCCTGCAAAACAGCCTTTTTGTAGGGTATGCTGCCCTCGATCACATTCAGGATGTATACCCGGTCATATTCCAGCCCTTTTGCGGCGTGAAGGGTGGAAACAGTGACGCCCTCCCTCTGCGCCTCCTGCTTTTTCCCCTGCTCCTTCAGACTCTTTGTGTAAGCCTCAATATAAGCTTCCCACTCCTCCATGCTTTTCATTCCCTTTGCACTTTCCAAAATCCGGTCTAAGACCTCCGTGAGCTCCTCCGGCCGTATCCTCCGAAAGGCGGCGTACTCCCGAAGATATTCCTCATAGCCCATCCCCTGCCGGATAAAGTTGACAGCCCCGTAGGGTGCCAGGGAAGAAAGGATGCGAAGATGTGTCTCAAGAGTGGTGATCCGGTCGCACATCCAGTCCTTATCTCTGTAGTATTCCTTCAGTCTGCCAAAGTCCACCGAAGCATCCGAGAGAGCCTCCCGGGAAATATACCGGTTTGGCCGGTTCATAATCTCCAGAAAGGTCCTGCGGCTTCTGTCTCCCGCCGCCATGGAAAGATAAGCCCTCACGTTCCGGAAGACCCAGTGCTCAAACAGGTTGGGAAGGTGCTCCTTCATGGTAAAGGGCACCTGGTACTCCATGAGAGCCCTCACAAGGCCTTCCGCCTCCTGGTTGGTGCGGAGCAAAAGCGCCGTGTCATCCAGGCTCTCCCCCGCTTCCAGCCGTCCCTTCAGCTCCCGCACCACCTCCCGGTATTCCTCCCCGGGATTTTCATACTCCCTCACCTCCACCGGAGCCCCCTCCTCATTGGGAGTGGAAAGCTTTTTGGAAAAACGCCGCCGGTTACAGCCGATCACCTTCATGGCCGTATTCAGGATCTGACCGCTGCAGCGATAATTCACATCCAGCAGAACCCTTTTCGCCTTTGGGTAGTCCTTGGAGAAATTCAGCATGATCTCCGGCTTTGCCCCCCGAAAGTGGTAAATAGACTGGTCATCGTCCCCCACAATAAACAGATTGTCCTCCGGGGCCGCCAGCATCCGCAGAATATCATACTGCAGGTGGTTGATGTCCTGAAATTCGTCCACCATGATATACTGAAACTTTCGCTGCCATGCACGACGGATATCCGATCTTTTGGACAGTAACTCATAGCAGTACAAAAGCATATCGTCAAAATCCAGCTTTCTCCTCTCCCTGAGCCGCTGCCCGTAGGCCAGGTACACGCTTCGGAAAACCTCGTCGGGACAAGAGGCAGAATAATAATGCTCCAGAGCAAGCCTCCCTCCCTTAACCACGCTGATCTCCTTCGCCACATCCTCCACAAAGTCCCCCTCACTGGTCATATCCTTTCCCAGCTCCTGGGTGATCTCCCGCAGGATCTCATATTTTTCCTCCTCCGAAAGGATGTTTCCCGCTCCCAGCCGGTAGGCCTGCTTCAAAATGCCATAAAAAACGCCGTGAAAGGTCCCGAAGGTTACCAGGCTCCTCCTCTCACCTGTCAGCTGCAAAAAACGCTCCCTCAATTCTCTTGCCGCCGCCCTGGAAAAGGTCACAACAAGAATAGACGAAGGCGGCACCTTCCCCTGCCTTATGAGATATGCAGTTCGTTCCACTATCACGGAGGTTTTCCCCGAACCGGGGCCTGCCAGGACCATCATCGGCCCTGACAGGTGAGCGATCGCTCTTTCCTGAGATGAATTTCTTTTCATTTTTTATCAGCGGCTCAGCTTGTCGATGGCTGTGCGGACACGTCTCAAGGTTTCTTCCTTGCCAATGATCTCCATGATCTCCGTCGCTCCGGCGGGAGTCATCTGCTTTCCAGAAACAGCCGTGCGCAGAGGCCACATCACGTACCCATTTTTATAGCCCTTTTCCTTCACAAAAGCACTCAATGTCTCATAAAGCGGATCATTCCTGTACTCCTCCTGGGACTCCAAAAGAGGAAGCACCTCCTTCAGCACCGCCAGGGAGGATTCCTGGGTAGTCTTCATCTTTTTGTGGCAGTACATGGAGCTGTCATAATCGGGAACCGTCTCAAAGAAGTCCACAAGTCCCGGAATATCCCAAAAGACCTCGATCCTGGTCTGAACCATCCTGGCGATCTTCGGGAAATCATAATCCTTCTTCAGAGCCTCCCTCATATAGGGAAGGGCTCTCTCGTAAAAGACATCCTCATCCATCTTCTTCATGTATTCCCCGTTCATCCAGCGAAGCTTCCCGATGTCAAACACTGCGGGGGACTTGTTGATGTGGTGGTAATCAAACTTCTCCACCAGCTCCTCCAGAGAAAAAATCTCATTGTTATCCGACGGGCTCCAGCCCAGAAGGGCCACATAGTTCACGATGGCTTCGGACAGGAAGCCCTGCTCCAGCAGATCCTCATAGGAGGAATGGCCGGAACGCTTAGAGAGCTTCGCATGCGTCTCATCGGTGATCAGGGGGCAGTGTACATAAACTGGGACTTCCCAGCCAAAAGCATCATAGATCCGATTGTACTTGGGTGCGGAGGAGAGATACTCATTCCCCCGTACCACGTGAGTGATCCCCATAAGATGATCGTCGATCACATTGGCAAAATTGTATGTGGGATACCCGTCGGACTTGATCAGGATCAGATCCTCCAGCTCCTCATTATTGACCGTAATGTCGCCATAGATCACGTCATGGAAGGTGGTGGTTCCCTCCGTGGGCATATTGAAGCGGATCACGTGAGGCTCATTGGCATCCAAACGGCGCTGAACCTCCTCCCGGGAGAGGGCCAGGCAGCGCTTGTCGTAAATGGATATTTCCTTCCCTGCGACCACCCTCTTCATGTTTTCCAGCTCTTCCTTCTGACAAAAGCAATAATAGGCGTCTCCCTGCTCCACCAGCTTTTTCGCATAGTCCAGGTATACGCCTGAGGCCTGACGCTGGCTCTGCACGTAGGGGCCCACCCCTCCGTCCTTGTCCGGACCCTCGTCGTGGACAAGCCCCGTTTTCTCCAGCGTGCGGTAGATAATGTCCACCGCTCCTTCCATATAACGCTCCTGGTCTGTATCTTCAATGCGGAGGATAAAATCCCCGCCCTCATGCTTCGCAATAAGGTACGCATACAATGCCGTCCTTAGATTTCCCACATGCATACGGCCCGTGGGACTTGGTGCAAATCTTGTACGAATCTTGCTCATGTTTTTCTTTTCTCCTGTATTATTTTGCGGGGGCCACCCGCACATTTCCTCTCATTATATACCTAAGTCCTGTAGGATGTCCATAGGATTTCCATGAATTACCAGGTCCGCCTTGGAATCAGCGAAATGCTCCCTGCTGTTGATCAGCACCAGCTCGTCTCCATTGAAATAGCGAAGGAAGGTATTGGTCAGGGATGCCTTCAGGGTACATCCAAGCACAAGAAGGGTATCCGCCTTCCGCACCTCCTGAGCCGCCCTGGAGATCAGTCCATTGTCCACGATCTCCCCTACCATGGAGACATCCGGCCGGATCACCACGCCGCAGGACTCGCACCGGGGAACTCCCTGGCTGTTTTGTATGTATTCCACCGGGTATTCCCTGCCGCAGTGGGGACAGTAATTGCGGTAGACGCTGCCGTGCAGCTCATAAACCTTTTTGCAGCCAGCCCTCTTGGGAAGGGAGTAGATGTCTCTCGTGATGATGGATTGGAGCTTTCCCTGCTCCTCCAGCCTTCTCAGCTGGGAAAGTCCCTCCGCAACCGTTCCCAGATTGTTTAACATATCCCGTTTATAAAATTCATAAAACTGATCTACCCGCGTGTTAAAAAAGGTTACATTGAACATCTCATCGGGGGAATATCCATACTTTTCTTCAATGTCGTAGGAGGCCTCCTCGTCCCGGTAGTTGATACAGCCGCACTGGGCTGAGATCCCAACCCCAAACAAGCAGACCATATAATGACTTCTGTCGATCACGTTTCTCAGAAAGCTGATTTTTTCCTCATATGCCTTGCTCATAGAACCTCCTCCTTGCCTCAGCGTTCCACCGCCTTTTCTATTCCCATTATAATCTTCCTCCCAGCCTTTTTCAACCAAAAACACAGTCGAAAAAAGTCTAAAATGTGACCATC
>JAUNJL010000039.1:12859-23000 GCA_030533315.1 Eubacteriales bacterium | reverse complement strand
TTGCAAAATAAGGAAAAAATTTATGTTTTGTTTTTGCGAAAGTGGCAAACTCGGGGGGAAGGCTCTCGGAGTGGCGAAGCCCGTTTTCCCCCTCGCTCTCCCCCTTCTGGGCACGCTGTTTTTCTGGAGACGGAAGGGTTTTCCCTTTTTGCTGCGGAAAAAGCCTTGTGCAGGGTCTCTTAGGTTTTGGATTGAAAATCCTGACCGGCTATGCTATATTTTTTATAGATTCTTTCAATGGATTTCATAAATTCTTTCGATGGATGGAGGGACGGCCAGAAATTGAAGATCAGGGATTTCAAATGCTTAGAAAGAGAATACACAATGCTGCCGGGAGCCCTGGGCGTCCGCCTGGGAATGCAGATCCCCGATCTGTATCAGCAGGGAGAGCAGATGGCCCTGTTATCCAGGGCAGTCAAAGATCAAAGAGGCGCCTCCTGCTGCATCCTACCCTTTTGCCATACCGTGGAGGCTGAAGCCCTGGGAGGGTCTGTCCAATATGGAGATGAAAGATCCGGGCCCAGATCAGGCCCGGCTGTGATCACCTCCCCGGACGGCTTACGAGCCCTTCCCACTCCCCTTCTGGATGAAGGGCGGATCCATCAGGTGCTCCTGGCCGCCAAGATGCTGGCCGATGCCGGCGAGACGGTGGTCCTGAACCTGTCAGGGCCACTGTCCATCTTAAACGGGCTGGCAGACTTTTCCCTGGTTCTGAGGACCATGAAAAAAGAGCCGCAGACCATGGAAAAAGCCCTTTGCCACATAGAGTCCATGCTTTTGGACTACATGGAAAAGGCCCAAGATCATGGCGTCCAGATCATCAGCTACGCAGATCCCGGAGGCGGTGTGGACATCCTAGGGCAAAGGCTGGCGCTTCAGATGCTCCGTCAGTTTACCTATGGTTTTTTGAAAAAGGCAGATGTGAGACTGAAACAGGATCTCCTGATCATGCTTTGCCCCAAAACCGCCCTGGCCCTCACAGACACAGGCTATGGAAAATGGAGAGACATTCCCTTGAAGAAGGAAGTCAGCTACATACAGGCTTGCCGTATGCTCCGGGGAAAAGTCCGATTTGCGGGACACCTTTGTGCGGGGACCATGGAAGGGACACTGCCGGGAAACCGCTTCCGGGAGCTCCTCCTGATCCCGCAAAAATGAAACAAAAAAGAGAACGATCATCGATCACAAAAAGTAAAGGACAGGAAACGATCATGAGTGAAAAACAAGCTCTGCTAAACAAGCTTTCAGATGAAGTATTTGAGATGGAGGATGAGGCGATCCAGGAAACCGCAAAAGAGTACCTGGCACATGGGTATCCGGCGCTGGACGCCATCATACACGGCCTGGTGGATGGGATGGACAGGGCCAGCAAGATGTTTGAGGAAGAGGAATATTTCGTCGCCGACCTCCTGCTGTGCTCAGACGCCATGTACGCAGCCCTGGATATCCTGAAGCCATGGCTTTCGGAGGAAGAAGAAAAGACAAAAATAAAGGCCGTCATCGGCGCCGTGGAGGGAGACACCCACGACATCGGAAAGAACCTGGTCAAGATCCTGATGGAGACCGCAGGCTTTGAGATGATCGACCTGGGGCGGGATGTTCCCCTGCGAAGGTTCATTGACGCAGCGGTGGAGGAAAACGCTTCCCTGATCTGTATGTCAACCCTGATGACCACCACCATGACAGGCATGGAGGAGGTAATCCGTATGCTTTGCCAGGAGGGCCTCCGGGAAAGATTCAAGGTGATGATCGGAGGTGGGCCCATCTCCCAGCGATACGCCGACAAAATTGGAGCGGACGGCTATTCCGCAAACGCAGTGGAGGCGGTGAAGCTGGCCAAGAGACTGGTGGGAGTAAACTAGCTCCCAGAGGAGAGCCCTCCCTGTGAAGCGCCTAAGAGCCGCCAGGAAAAAACCTTTTTAACAGGAAAAATCTTCTTAAAAAAATGGAGAACAAAAATGCTGACAGAAAAAGAGCGTTTACAAAAAGTGATGAAGGGGGAAAAGGCTGACCGAAGGCCCTGCATCTGTCCCGGAGGAATGATGAACATGGTAACGGCGGAGCTGATGGAGCGCTCCGGGATATACCTGCCCCAGGCCCATACAGACAGTGAGAAAATGGCAGCCCTGGCCATGGCCGTGAACCGGCAGGGCTGCTTTGAGAACGTGGGCGTCCCCTTTTGCATGACCATAGAGGCGGAGATGCTGGGGGCAAAGGTGGATATGGGTTCCGCCGTCCATGAGCCCCACATCACAGAATACCCCATCACGTCCGTGGAGGAATACCAAATGCTGAAGCCCATCCGCCTGGAAGAGGGCAGGGCAAAGGTGGTCATAGATGCCCTGGGGATTCTGAAAAAACAGGCGGAGGGGATTCCCATCGTGGGAAACCTGACTGGGCCGATCAGCGTGGCTACCTCCCTCCTGGAGCCCACAACCTTTTACAAGGAAATGCGAAAAAAGAACGCCCAGGCCCACGCCTTCATGGAATTTGTCACGGACCAGCTCATCGCCTTTGGACAGGCGCAGCTAAATGCCGGGGCGGACGTGATCGCCATCTCGGATCCCAGCGGCACAGGCGAACTTCTGGGCCCAAAATACTTCGAGGAATTTAGCGTAAAATACATCAACCGGCTTCTTCAGGGGCTGGACATGAGAGGAAAGGGAAGCATCGTGCACATCTGCGGACAGATGCGGCCCGTTTACGAAAAGGCGGCAAAAATCTGCAGCGACGTCCTAAGCTTTGACTCCATCGTGTCCATGAAGGAGGCGAGGCAGCATTTCCAAAACCATGCGCTGATGGGGAATGTCAGTACCTACACCCTGGAGTTTGGCGAAGCAGAGGACGTGAAAAGGCTGACCAGGATGTGTTGTCAGGGCGGTGCAGATATTTTGGCCCCCGCCTGCGGACTGGGGATGAAATCCCCCCTGAAAAATGTCCAGGCCATCCTGGAATATGTGAAGGAGGAGGAAACATGCCGTCTATCACCGTGATGCACACAGGAAAACAGATCCTGTGCCAAAAGGGCGAAAGTCTGATGGATGCCCTGCTGGATGCCGGGGTGTTCCTGGAACACGCCTGCAACGGCGCCGGAGTGTGTGGAAAGTGCAAGGTAAAAACATATCGAGGAGACTTTTCCCGCATGACCACCACAGAGAGAGAGATGCTGAGTCGGGAGGAGATCGAAAAGGGAATCCGCCTAGCCTGTATGACGAAGGTGGAGGGAGACGGCGAGATCGACGTGCTCCAGAAGGAGCGGCCATACCGGATCCTGACCAAAGAATACGTGCCGCCCTTCCAAAGGGATGCTGTCAGCGAAGGCTGGGGAATTGCGGCAGACATCGGCACCACCACCGTAGCTGCCGCCCTGACAGATCTGCAGACCGGAGAAGTGCTGGAAACAGCCTCCATGGTCAACGGCCAAAGAAGATACGGCCTGGACGTCCTGACCAGGATCACCTATGAGAATGAACAGGGACAACAAGGAATATCCCAGCTTCAGCAGGCGGCCGTCCGCACTCTGAGCCAGCTGACGGAGGAAATGTGTTCCCGCAGGAATATCCCCCTCTCTGCCCTTCGGGAGATCGTCGTGGCAGCCAACTGTACCATGACCCATATGCTTCTCGGAGTGGATGCACGCCCCATAGGAAAGGCGCCCTACCGTCCGGCATTCCTGGAGGGAAGGACGTGCCCCACGGGGGAGGTAGGACTGCCCGGATCAGAAAAGACAACTCTTTACTGCCTGCCCCAGGTATCCGGCTATGTAGGCGGTGACATCGTGGCCGGAGCCTACGTGTGCGGGCTGCACAAAGCCAGCGGGAACGTGCTGTTCATCGATATCGGGACAAACGGAGAGCTAGTGCTGTCGGCCCAGGGCCGGCTCCTTTGCTGCTCCTGCGCCGCAGGGCCGGCCCTGGAGGGAATGAACATCACCTCTGGCATGGCGGCGGCGGAGGGAGCCGTGGAGGAGGTTTCCATCACAGAGAACGGCATAAGCCTCAAGGTCATCGGGGAACAAGCCCCCGTCGGCCTTTGCGGAAGCGGGATCCTCTCAGCTGTAAAGGAAATGCTTCGCACGGGAATGCTGCGGAAAAACGGAGCCTTTTCCAAAGAAAATGGCCAGGAAGCCTTCTGGAAGGACATGCTCCAAACAAATGGCGGCAAAAAAGCTCTGCTGCTCTCCCAGGATCCCCAGATCCTCGTGACCCAAAAGGACGTGCGGCAGGTGCAGCTGGCAAAGGGAGCCATCCGATCAGGGATGGACGCCCTCCTGGCGAAGGCGCAGCTGACGGTGGAGGACCTGGATCAGGTGATGATCGCCGGGCAGTTTGGACAGTATCTGCCGGAGGAATCCCTGCTGGGCGTGGGTGTTTTGCCCCAGGAGGTAAGAGGGCGGCTCACCTATGTGGGAAACTCCTCCAAGACTGGGGCGTACATGGCTCTGCTCTCCCAAAAGGCAAGAGCAGAGATGGAAGAATTGGCACTTCGGATGGAATATATGGAGCTTGCAGAGTCTGAAAACTACGAAAGGCTTTTTGCCAGAAGCACCATATTCCCAGAGAACAGGAGCGTGAAATGAAGGTACAGCGATATCCGGGCGACGAAATGACGCCCATGGAGCGGCAGAAGGCCGCCCGTGAAGGCAGGGAAACGGACCGCATCCCCTGCGTGCCCTTTATGGGGATGCTGAAGGCAAAGCTGGCGGGGATCCCATTTCGGGAGTACGCCACCCAGCCCTCTGCCATGGCGGAGGGAGAGATTTTTGTTTATGAAAATTTTGGATGCGACAGAGCGTGGATCGGGCCCAACACAAGGGGACTCACAGAAGCCCTGGGCGGCGTGTTCACCTACCCGCCCGACGGAACCCCCTATTTGGAAAAGAGGCACATAGACACTTATGACCAGCTGGATCATATGGAACCCGTGGACGCAAGGCGGGATCAAAAAATCCGCAGCTTTCTCCAGGCGGCAGAGATCCTGACAGACAGGGGATTGACTCAGCTTGTGCCCACGGAGATGAGTATAGGAGGCCCCTTTACCATAGCCTCAAACCTGCGGGGCGCAGAGATGCTCCTCAGGGACTGCAGAAGATCCCCCCAGCAGGTGCACAGGCTGCTGCGCCTGGTTACAGACAGTGAAAAAAGCTGCATCGACGCAGCCGGAGACTATGGTCTTGGCATCGCCATGGCAGACCCCGTAGCCAGTCCCGGTCTGATCGGGCCTAAAATGTACCAGGAATTTGTCTATCCCTACACAAAAGAGCTGACAGAATACGCACAAAGCAAGATCAAAAAGAAGGTATCCCTCCATATGTGCGGCAAAACCTACAGCATCTGGAAATACTTCCGGCAATATCCCCTGAATGAGATCAGCCTGGACAACATCATTCAGATGGACCGGGCCGTCCAGGAGCTGGGGGATGTCATCCCCCTTGCGGGCAACGTGGATCCTGTGGAAACCATCCTCCATGGAACAAAAGAGGAGATCACACGAGCCGTCCACTCCTGCATCCAAAAAGGCCTTCCAGCCAAAGCAGGCTACACCCTTGCCAGCGGATGCGACATCCCCGAAAGAGCCTCCGCCCATCAGATCCAGTGGTTTATGGAAGCCGCCCGAAATTATCCGGCGTGTCATGCATGATCATTCTCCAAGACATGCCGCAAGGGCGCAGCTGCTATAGAGCAATGCTGCGCCCTCAACCATAGCCTGCCGTGACATCTGCCCGCCAGGCCAAAAAGATGCTCCACCGTTCTTCGGCCTCCCTCTTTATACTTTCTGCAGAATCTTTACAACCTCCAGCATGTACGCTTCATGGTAATCCTTTTCAGGATAACATCTCCTGTCATTTTCTTGATCCAAGAATAATGCCGGGTCTATCCATTGTGTATACTGCTTTTTTCCTATCACGATCAACTCTGCTTCTTCCACAGCCGTTGTTCCGTCAATGTAGAAGGGGTGCAGCCCCGATGCCATCCATTTATCCACATCTCTGCCCGATTTTGTACCACATATCTTCAGCGCTTCCCTGTAGCCATCTGGTAAAAATGATAAAGTGATCAGCTCATGTTTGTCTGCAAAAATCTTTGTATACCGCTGGGGGCGGATAAAGATTTCCACAATACTTTTTCTCCAAAGAGTCCCGAACAGTCCCCAAGCCGCCGTCATCAGATTATTTTCCGACTCATCTCCAGCTGCGACAAGGAGCCAGTCCTTCGCAGTTTTTACAAACGGGTTAAACGTCATCTCTTCTACCGCAATTTCTTTGAATCCCATATTCAACCTCCTAAACAGATATGGCAGCATCCGTTATACTGCTCTTTTTCATTTTACTTTTTAGTCTGCAAACGTTCACCCTCCCAGGCAGCAAACTTACACCTCCTCTATTCTAAAAAAATACATGGTATAAATATCAAAATTATGGTAAGATACAGACATTATACTAGGAGGTTTACTATCATGCAATCTAAAGAATCCTGGCTTTCGCCTGTTCCTCAAAAAAAATTAAGCCGTATGGTGACTGATAAGATCACGGAAGCCTTATCCAATGGGCAGATCAAACCTGGAGATTATCTGCCCTCTGAAAATCAGCTGGCCGAAAGCCTGGGTGTGGGAAAATCCAGTGTACGGGAAGCAATCAAAATGCTAGAGGCCGTTGGCGTCGTAGAAATCATTAAAGGACATGGCTCCCGCGTCCGCACTGTCATCGATTCCCACGCCTTGAACCCTTTGGCTTACCAGCTGATCCTCCAGGGCAACAAAAACCAAGAAAAGCTGGTGGAGTTCCGCCGTATTATCGAAGGTGCCGCAAGTTGTCTTGCCACAAAAATGATCACGGAAGAAGAGATTTCTGCTCTGGAGAAGCTGCATCAACAGATGGAGAAAAATGCGGCAGCAAACATCAATAATCTGGAACTAGACATTCAATTTCACGAATATATTTATTCAGCCACACAGAATCCCTTTTTTGCCTGTGTAGGCAGCGCCCTTATGATGCTTTTTAAACCTACCATGTCCATTTCCAATACCGTTTATCCTTACATCGTGCTCGAAAATCACGCCAGGATTTTAAAAGCATTGAAGGAAAGAAACGAAACCGCTATGCAGGAAGCCATTCTTCACTCAATCAACAAATGGAACACCCTCTCGATGGACCAATAAATGCTCATAGTTCGGTACCTGATATCAGACACCGAACCATGATCTGTCTTTTTCCTAATCAGATAGCGCTTATAGCCGCCGCTATGAGGCAGATGATCATCGTGAATCCAGCAATAAACATTCCAGCTATGGTGTAAGATTTCAATCCGCCCTTCACCGTATAGCCAGACATATTCGTTACCACCCAAAATCCACTGTCATTGACATGACCGATGCTGATCCCTCCTGCCAGACACGCCAGTGCGATAAACACAGGATGCAGGCTGGACATCCCTGCAAAACCAGCCATGATATTCATAGTTGTGATGGAAGCAACAGTTCCCGACCCAAGGGCCACCCGGAATACCACAGCGATCACGAAAGCCAGAAGCACCAGCACGATAGGAGACGAACCGATGTTGCTGAAGCTTTCCGCAATCTTATCGGCAAAGCCCGTCTCTTTTATCACTCCCCCAAAGGAGCCTCCTGCACCCGTAATCAAGAGCACGATCCCTGAGTCTGCGACCGCCTTATTTGCCACGCTCTCAATCTGTTTTCCAATTGACTTTATGGATATGGCGTAAGCTGCCAATGTACCAAGGAGCATGGCGATCGTCTTGTCGCTGAGAACTGTTAAAACGGTAGATTCCACCCCCATAGCCGTTCCAACCGTGTCAAGCAAAATACATACAACCGGCAACAGCAGAGGAATCATCGCAACCCCAAAGCTTGGCGCACCCTCTGGAATCGGCTTTGACTCGCCCAAGTCCATAATGCCCGTCTCGTCAGTGCTCTTATTCCAAAAACCTTTATCCAGCATCTTAAAATAGATAAAGGTTCCAAAGGAGTATGCAACAAAACAGGCCAGTACTCCCGCACCCAGCATGATCCCCAGATCAAACCCAAATATGGAAGCTGCTGCCAACGGATTTGGTGTAGGCGGAACTAGTGTATGCGCTCCAGCTGCGCCAATCGTAACAGCTCCAATGGCGTATGGCAGCGGCTTCTTCAGCGTCTTGCTCACTTCGATCGCAAGCGGAACTAAAATAATAAAGGTAATGTCAAAAAACACGGGAATAGACAAAAGAAAAGCTGCAAACCCCAACGCATAAAGCGCATATTTTTCTCCGGCCTTTTTTACCAATGTCTCCGCAATAATGCGGGCTCCACCGTTTTCTTCCAATAATTTCCCTAAAATAACACCCAGACCGATAGGAATACCGATGCTTGCCATCAGATTGCCAAAGCCCGTTCCTATTGCCCGAACTGTGTCAACCGGACCAAGACCGCACCCCAATCCCATCGCAAGACTTCCAAATATCAATCCAATGACCGGACTCAGCTTAAACTTCATGATTGAAACTAGAATAATGACGATGGATACGGTAAGCCATATAGTTACCTGTCCGATTCCAGACATTGCTCTTCCCCCTTTCTCTTAAGTGGGGACAGGAGCACTTTACCCCCCCCCCTGTCCCCGCCAACCTTTACTGACCTAGTTTTTCAAAAAGTCTTTCTTCCGCTTTGGAAAGCTCACTCTCCATCGCTCCCTTGCTCATCCGCTTCAGTGTCTCCAAATTATTCTCCTTCTGCTCTTTCTCCCATTCCTCAGCAAAAACGCCATTGCGGATCCTGTCATATCTATCTCTCAAAAATTCTCTGATCTGGGTGGGATCATACAACTCATAGCTCTTTAACTGCCCGTACTGACTTGTATGAGAATGGAATGGCAGCTGTTTGAACATTCCCATCTCAGCCGCTTTTTCCATCATGTACATGGGTTCCTTTGACACATATCCCTCCATGAGCACCGCTTCTTCAGGATGTCCCATTTCCACATGAAGCTTAAACGCCTCCTCAAACACGTGATAAACGATGGGCCAAATTCCCTGCTCCGTCATAAGGTCAAGACATGTTTCATCATCAAAGCAAACTTCGATCGCTCCTTTTTTTGTAGAACCGATAGCCTTACAAAGAGCCTTTCCATACTCCAAAGCTTTCCCAGAAGCGTCCTGCGCTACTCCTACAAACGCCGGGAACCCCTCTCCTCTCAGATAAAGATCCCTCACGCCTTCACCGATCATTCTTGGTGCCGCCATAACAACATCCACAAATGCCGGAGGCACGATCTTTTTAAATGTGATATTGTAGGCAGAAGCAAAATTGATGATATTTCCTTCTTCCAAACCTGGCTCAATCTGCTCTTTAAAAATCTTAGGAGCATACTCATCTGGAAGGAGCATAAAAATCACGTCCGCCATTTTGCAAGCTTCTTCGATGGGATATACTTCAAATCCATCCTCTTTTGCCTGATCATAGGAACCATCCCGACGACTTCCCACGATGATCCGCTTCACTCCAGAATCCCTCATATTCAAAGCCTGTGCACGTCCCTGGTTTCCATACCCTACGATCGCCACTACCTTGTCCGTTACCAGGTTTAAATCTGCATCCTTGTCGTAGTAAATGTTTGCCATTTTTTCTTCCTCCTTAATATTTTTGTAATTTGATATGACATCTGATGTCTTATGTCTGACGTCATAATACTTCCTTTTGCAAATATTGTCAATAAAATGTTTTGTATTTTTCATTTTTCGTATATAATGCACAATTACTCATCTATTTTTTGTCGCTTTACGCTAACGTCACACGCTCATTCCCGTGGATGTAAGTATCCAACGATGCACTGAAAACAGCTATCCGTATCTTTTTTCCTCCTTCCACACACGAACATAAAACACAGACCGATCCAGAGAATCATTCATAGATCGTAACGCCTGTCAGCCTGCCACTACCCAACTGTCCCAAATCATAAATTTGATGAAAATGTTCTTCCGTTATCTTGACAATCTGAACATTTGCTGTCACACTTGACCTACACTCTGATACAAAATAAAAAGATCCTTGACCGCATATCCTGGACTCTTGATGGTTTCATAACTTGAAATTCTGCCTTAAAAAAGAGGCAAAAGTGGAGGCATATGCATCCTATTTCCCATATTTT
>JAUNJL010000039.1:0-12759 GCA_030533315.1 Eubacteriales bacterium | reverse complement strand
TTGTTCCTGGCACCCAACGCCACCTTTGTAAAAATAAATTTGGCACACGGTAAAAAATGGATGGCCCTTGCGAAATTTATACTGCCGCAAGAAGACAGATGGAAGGAAGAGACGAGATGAATACAATCCCCCAAAGAACTGCTCAACAGATCGTGGAGGCAGTAAAAGATGTATGTAGACATGACATAAATTTTATTGATGAGACAGGACATATCCTGGCCAGTACGATCCCATCCCGCATTGGAAATTATCACGAAGCGGCCGTTGAGGTCCTTCACACACAGGCTCCTGTCGAGGTCTTCAATCCTGATTCCTTCCATGGAGCCAGACCAGGAGTCAACGTCCCTGTTTTTTACAGCGAACGTATCGTTGCAGTGATCGGAATAACAGGCATACCAGACAGTGTCCGCATTTATGCACAGCTTGCAGAAAAAATCACCAAATTGATCCTCAGAGAACGAGATTTAAACTCTATTTCACGGTCACGCTCTGAAAAAAAGCACTATTTATTGACTTCCTTATCGACCGATCTGCCCAAAAATCCAAAAGTGTTAGACACCCTGGTCGAAGAACTGGGACTTGACAAACGATCTCCTAAGAGATCCATTATCCTGAAATTCATGCCCCATTCTTCTCATGATACATTGGCAGAAGCAGAATTTAAATTACAACGCTTTTTTGAAGACATGCGCGGCGCTGTTTTCTGTTATCAGTACCCAAATGAGTTTTTTGCCCTGCTAGATGAACCCACATACCAAGGTATATCTAACAAATTTGCAACATACCTGAACAAACATTGTCCTTTCCTGTATGCCGGTTCAGGAAGTCGTGGTTCTCTTTTTCAAACCATCTCCCTTTTCCGCACTGCCAGGATCGCTTTAAATCATAGTATATCTAAGGGCCTCGCCTTCTGCTGTTTTGACGAACTCACCTTGGAGATCCTCCTCGCTTCCATAGGCTCCGAAGGAAGGGATGAATACCTTCTGAAAACGATCTCTGCATTGTCTCCGGAAGACATCCACCTCCTGATGACTTATTTTGAGTCAGATTGCTCCCTGACAAAAACAAGCCAAGTACTTTTTATACACAAAAATACTTTGCAGTACAAGCTGGATCGTATCCACAAACTCTGTGGTCTAAATCCTCGCTGCTTTCGCGATGGCGCCGAACTATACTTTGCGGTCAGGCTTTTGGATCTTCCTTCTGAATCCACACACTAGCACTTCCGTCCTTGTTTTTGATGACATTATTTTTTGCCTTTTTTAGTACACGGAACATTTCCGAACTATCCTATCACTGCTATACTTGCCTTAGGCTTGTTTCATACTTTTTCCCATGGAGGTATCATATGAAGGTTGTTGTTGCGATCGATTCTTTTAAGGGGAGCTTAAGCTCCATGGAAGCGGGAAATGCAGTGAAATCGGGCATTCTTTCCGCAAAGCCCAATGCAGACGTCCTCGTCAGACCTCTTGCCGATGGCGGCGAGGGTACCACCGATGCGCTGATCGACGGACTTAACGGTGAACGCATCGAGTTAACTGTAACCGGACCTCTGGGCGCCCCCGTCCACTGTCATTACGGCTATCTTACCAAAGAACGAACCGCCGTTATAGAAATGGCATCCGCAGCTGGACTTACACTTGTCACCAAGAAAGATCCTCTCCGTGCCTCTACCTATGGTGTAGGTGAGATGATACTGGATGCCCTGGATCGTGGATACCGGAACTTTATCATAGGGATCGGCGGAAGCGCCACAAATGACGGCGGGATCGGCATGTTAAAAGCACTCGGCTACTCTTTCCTTGACAAAAATGGCGAAGATTCAGGAGAGGGCGCACAAGCACTGGGGCGTATCGCAAGGATCTGTGGCAAATGCGCCGATCCCCGCCTGGCCTCCTGCCATTTTCAGATCGCATGTGATGTAACAAATCCTCTTTGTGGAAAACAGGGAGCCACCTATGTCTACGGCCCCCAAAAAGGCGTAACAGAGGGCATGAAGGATACCATCGACCAATCCATGCGTCATTTCGCTGAAATCGCAGAAGCTTTTTCCAACCGTCATACCTCACTCCTTCCAGGGGCAGGCGCAGCTGGAGGACTCGGGTTTGCGTTCCTTACCTTCCTTCCTTCCATCCTGACACCCGGGATCGACCTGATTATGGAAATCGTTGGCCTCGAGAAAGAATTTATTTCAGCAGACGTGGTCGTCACTGGGGAAGGCCGCCTAGACGCACAGACAGCCATGGGAAAAGCTCCTATGGGAGTTGCAAGACTTGCAAAAAAACATGGCGCCGTTGTGCTGGCATTCGCCGGAAGTGTCACCGACGACGCTGTCGCCTGCAACACCGCAGGCATTGACGCCTTCTTCCCCGTCATCAGAGGCATCACCACACTGAGCGAAGCTATGAAACCTGACACTGCCCGCCGAAATATTTCCCAGACCGTGGAGCAGGTTTTCCGCCTCCTGTGAAACCAAGTATATCCCTCATTTCTCTCATAGCACCCTGTTCCGACCCTCTCTCCCTCGGAACAGGGCCCATATATAATGCTCATCTCAAGTCCAAATCTAGCTCCTTAACAAAATCTATTCCTCTCTTTACAGAAAAACACCTTCTTTCAGATCCCCATTTCTTCATCAATCTCTGACAGGCTTTCCATACACCGTAAAGCCCTCATTGTTCACAAAACACCTGCGAAAAACGGCACATAAAAACAATAAATACACGTTATCATAAAAAAATATTTGTGTATTTATAAAAAAAATGTTATCATTTGTAGAAAATATCTATATATGGAGGTTCCCAAATGAACAAGAGATTATGGAGTGCGGCGCTGGCGCTGGCGGTTGCAGCGCCTATGCTGGTAGGAAACGGAGTTTCTGTGAAGGCTGAGGCAAAAACCTTGGAGGTGTGGCTCCCCCCCCTGGACGACGACACTGTAAACAGCTGGAAGCCCTTGCTGGAGGAATGGGAAAAGGAGAAGGATTGTACCGTAAACATCACCATCGTTCCCTGGAGCAACTATGAGGAGACTTATACGACAGCCCTGAACGCCGGTACAGGCCCTGATGTAGGGTATATGTACAACGAAATGTTCCCCACCTACATCGATGCGGGAGTCGTGGAGGATATGTCGGAGTATGTGCAGGAAGAAGACAGCGAGGAATACAAGTATCTGAGCAACGGCTACATGATGGACGGCCAGTATGGCTGGCCGCTGGTAACAGGCGTTCCCTTTATCCTGTACTACAACGTGGACATTCTGGATGAGCTCCAGGAGACCCCGCCACAGACCTGGGAGGACCTGCTGAGGATCTGCGAGAAGGCACAGCAGGACACCGATGGTGACGGCGAGATCGACAGATATGGATATGCGGCAGGCATGAGCACCAGCGACGTGGGCCCCATGCAGATTTTGAACGCCTATTATTACAGCGCCCTCTGGCAGAACGGGGGACAGATCTACACGGACGACCTGAAAAAGGCTGCTTTTGCCGACGAGGCTGGACAGGAGGCCCTCACCTGGATCAAGGATCTGTCACAGTACATGAATCCTGATTTTATGTCCATGTCATGGTCGGAGGCGTTTTCCAACGTGTTTGCCCAGGGGAACGCTGCCTTTGGCGTTTACCGCTCCTCTCAGGTTGACGAGACACTTTTTGCAGAAAACTATCCAGACCTGAATTGGGATTATGTGACCTCTCTGAAGAACAAGGACTTTGGAACCTTCGGAGCCACAGACTGCCTCACCCTGATGTCAGCGGCTGAGGATAAAGAGCTGGCTATGGACTTCATCAAATACGTAACCGGAGCAGAGTTCATGGAGCAGTACCATGCGAAATGCCCGGGAGCCGCACTGACAGTCAGCGAGCCCTATGCGGGAGACGAAAAGATGGAGCGCATCTACACGGAGGATAAGGACCAGTGGCACGGCCTTCAGGTAGGCCCCTGCGGCGTGGATATCCTGACCCAGCTTGCCGCAGACTTCCAGGGCGCCATGTCCGGCGAAATGACCGTGGAGGAGGCCCTGGCGGAGGCCGAGGACTATGCCAACGGCCTTTTAGAGGATTATTGGGCAGAGCGGGAATAAGGCAAAAACCCTGCCGCAGATGAAACGGCGCCCCGCCTGCATCATGACAGAGCAGCGGAGCCTTTGGCTCCTGCGGCTGCTGCCGGGTGCCTGTACAGGCGCTGCTGCCCGGCTTGCCTCCCCAGAGATCAAGGATCCGGCTGCCTGAAAAATGCCCGCTGCTTCAGCGGGCATTTTTACATGTGCCGCCCCTTTGTCTGGGCTGATAAAAAGTACAGAAGGGAAACGAACCGTATGAAAAGAATAAAAAAGAGACAAAAGCAGCTGGCTCCCTACGGCTATATTTTACCCATAGGGATGATCCTGGGCGTGTTCGTCCTGGGATCCATGCTTCTGTCCTTGATCCTTGGATTTACAAAATACAACATCATGACCGATCCGGTATTCAAAGGGTTGGACAATTATCAACGGCTTTTTTCCGATGTAAAATTCGTGAAAGCCTTAAAAAACACCCTGAAGCTCATGGCCATCATCGTACCAACACAGACGATATCCGCCCTCCTTTTATCGGTATTTCTCCATGCGAACAGACATCGTCTCCTGGGAAAGCTGGCAAATGCCATGGTATTTATCCCGGTGATCTGTGCAGATTCCGTGGCCGGGGTGGTTTGGCGGGAGCTCTTAAACGGCAGGCTCCCGGCCGTGGAATCCATCTTCGGGATCTTTGGCATCAGCCCCTCCATGCTTTTAGGCAGCACAAAAAGCGCCCTGCTCACCGTCGGGCTGATCGCCGTCTGGAAATATACCGGATACTTCGTGGTGATCTATTCCTCCGGGCTGATGGGAATCTCCCAAAACTTCTACGAGGCAGCAAGGGTGGACGGCGCCGGGACATACCGATGCTTTTCCAGCATCACCCTTCCCCTGATGCGCCCCACCATCCTCCTCTGTGTGTTTTTGTCACTGTCAAACGCCATTCGCTGCTTTGACCTGATCTTCAGCCTGACGGGAGGCGGTCCCAACAACGGCACCATGACTCTGACCCTTTATATTTACAACACCTGCTTTTCCAGCGGGAAGGCAGGATACGCAATGGCTATTTCCAACGCCCTGTTCGCAGTGATCTTCGTCGTTGCGGTCTGTCAAAGAAAAGTGATGGACAGACGTTTTTCAGAAATTTAGCAGAAGGAGGAAACAGTGAAAATGATCAAAAAAGCAATCAAAGGTGCAGCCGCAAACATCGGTCTCCTGATGGTGGCCGGAGTAAGCGTCTTTCCCTTTCTCTACATGTTTTTTATGTCCTTCCGCTCCACCATCAACGCATATGACCTAAGCTTTTCCCTGAAGGACATGACGCTGATGCAGTATGAAAAAATCTTTGCCGTCACCGGATTTTCACGGTACATCTTCAACAGCATTTTTGTGGCGGCAGCCGGCGTCCTGCTCTCCATCGCCGTTTGCTCACTGGCAGGATACGCCTTTGCAAAAATGAACTTTCGGGGAAGAGAAAAGCTGTTCCTCCTCATTGTGCTCACCATGCTGGTGCCGTCGGAGGTGATCATCGTCCCCCTGTTCCTGATCGCAAAGGGGCTGGGGTGGCTGAACACCTACCGGGCGCTGATCCTCCCCCTGCCCACCGCCTTCGGCGTCTTTATCATGAGACAGGCGATCCTTGCCGTACCTCAGGATCTGGTCAGTGCGGCAAAGCTGGACGGATGCGGGAACATCAAAATATTTTTCAAGGTCATTTTGCCAATGACAAAGACTTCCATCCTCTCTCTTTCCATTTTCACCTTTGTGGGCGCATGGAACAACTTCATCTGGCCCCTGGTGGTCAGCACCACCCCGGAGATGAAGACTCTTCCCTTGGCGCTCTCCATGATGAAGACCCAGTACAACACAGACGTGGGTCTGACCATGGCCTGTGCGGTGATCAACTTCCTTCCGCCCTTTCTATTTTATGTCTTTATGCAGGGAAGATTCAAGGAAGGACTTGCCCTCAGCGGCTTAAAGGGATAACCATCTTTGAATCAAAGGCTCTCGCCGAGGGCCGTCTCAGGCTTTTTATTCCTTGGCCTGAGAACCATTTCCAGCCCCCCTTACCCGCACTGCGGGCCTTCCACAACAGCCTTACAGCCATTCCCCACCGAAGATGGCCTCTCCCTTTTTAAAGGTGCCCAGGACGGAAATATCCCGCAGCTCCTCATGCCCTGCGGCAAAGGGATCCTGCTCCAGGATGACAAAATCTCCGTCCTTCCCCACCTTTATGGAACCCTTTTTGTCCTCCTCAAAATACTGATAAGCGCTGTTGATGGTAATCGCCCGAAATGCCTCTCTGACAGAGATCCTCTCCTCCTCTCCCAGCACCACTCCGGATTTCGTGATCCGGCGGACGGCGCACCACACCGTCTCCATCATATTTGGAGGGATCACCGGGGTATCCTGGTGAAAAGTAAAAAGGATGTTCCGTTTCAGAGCGGAGGCCGCAGGACTGATCCGGGAGGCCCGCTCTCTGCCGAAGTTTTGGATATGCACATCCCCCCAATGATAAACATGGGCCGCAAAGAAAGAGGGGATCACCCCCAGAGCCTTGACCTCTTCCAGCTGATCCACCCCCAGAAGCTGCCCATGAATCAGCACCGGACGGATCCTTTTCACATCCCACTCCCTGCCTGCCGCCCCAATGGCTTTCAGATACTGTTGGGCCGCCCTGTCCCCGTTACAGTGGGCCAGCAGCTGCATATCATCCGCCGCCGCCTTTTTCACCGCCTCCAGAACCGCCTCATCCTTCATCGTCCCATAACCATAATAAAATCCCTCGCCTCCCTTGTAGGGCGTCCGCATCCAGGCCGTCCGCCCCTGCGGAGAGCCATCCAGAAAGATCTTGTAGCCTCCGATACGGAAATGACGATCGTAGGACCTTACCGCCTGCGGAAAGGCCTCCAAAAAGCCTTGTCCGTCTCCCAATGCCACGTAAGCCGTCACATCCAGATCCAAAAGGTCTTGACGCAGAAGCATCTGGTATAAAGGAACCATCTGATCCACCGCCATCCCCTCCTGCACAGAGGTGATCCCTCTGGAGGCATACCCCTCCTGGGCTCTGCGGTAGCCTTCCTTCAGATCCTCCACACCTCCGGCGGGCACCTTTTTCATGTAGGCAAAATAGGCGTTCTCTTCCAGATATCCCGTAAGCCTCCCATCCTCCTTCCCGATCACCCCTCCCTCTGGAGAAGGCACATCCGGCGTGATACCAAGGGCTTTCAGAGCCAGAGAATTAAACACCCCCACATGTCCCGAGGCGTGCTGCAGCATTAGAGGATTGTGCGGTGCCGCCTGGTCCAGCAAGGCAAGGGTGGGATGCCTCCTTTCCGCCAGGGAATTGTGGTCATAGCCCTTTCCCACCACCCAGTCTCCAGGCGGAAGCTTGTTCTCCCTGATAAATCCCTGAACCCTTTCCAGGATCTCCTGAAAGGTGTAGCATTCCTCCAGGGGCGCCTGGAGAAAAGACATGGCATAGGAGGACAGATGGCTGTGAGAATCCAAAAAGGCCGGCAGCATGGCGTATCCCTTCAGATCCACCAGCTCCGCCAGGGGCGCCTGCCGCCGGAGCTCCTCAAACCTGCCCACTCCCTGGATTCTTCCCTCATCCGTCAGCACCGCTTCTGCACGGTCTCCTTCCTCCATGGTATAGATCGCTCCATTGCAAAACAGCTTCTGCATCCGCTCTCCTCCTTATATTCAGAATCGGCAGTTCCCTTTCCACCGCCATTTACGCTCTCATTATATATCATTTTCCCACAAACTTGCACCCCTGTTTATGTCACATTTCATCCTTATCTATTAAGTGCCGAATGGCTTTATTTTATGCGGATATCCAAGCTTTTATCTTTTTATCCAGCTTCATCTTGCTTTCTCATTTTCTCCTCATTTCATAAAAAATGAGAAACAATCAGGGCATGAAAATTGGAACTGTCCTTGCCGCACTCTTCTCCGCCTTTTGTCTCCATTTTCAAATGCACCTTTTCCCTGAGATCTGCAGCAGGCAGAGGCAGAGACCATCAGCTCAAGCTCCCTGATGAGCTTCTCCTTCCGTGTGACCTTTTCCGTGATCGTCCTGACAGGCTCCGTCATGAAGACCCAGCTCGCCTGGGACATCTCCGAAACCTTCAGCGGCCTCATGATGATCCCCAACCTGACCGGCGTCATCATACTCTCCCCGATCGCCGCGAAATGCACAAAAAGTTACGCTGACCGCCGCATACGAAACAAAAAGGGCATAAAGCCCCTGCTGTCGCCTCATAGACTGCTTCCAAACAGAAAGAAGCGTCTCCACAAGGGAAACGCTCCATCCTTTTATTTCCTGAAATACATTTTAATACTTCACTTCCACCGGCTCCCTCTTTTGCGCCGATTCCATAATAGCCAATATGGCCAGGGACGTATTTGCCGCATCCCTCAAAGTCACCGGAAACTCCGTTCCGTCTAAAAGACAGTCCACGAATCCTCGGATACTTTCAAAAGCAAACCCCTTCGGTTTACCAAAAATAGAATCCTGCACAATGATATCCGGGACAACCACTTTTTCATCCGTGTACTTTTGTATCAGATTATGGTTGCTGGCATCTATGGCGATCATCCCCTTGTCACCGGTGATGTTAAACTTAATGTCGTTCACGCACGGATTCGCATTGGGAGTGATCCATCCGTTCTCCATCTGGGCGATCCCTCCATGTTCAAACTCAATGGTGGTCAAATATTGATCCACCGTCTGAACGCCCAGTGAACGCAGGATCCCTTCCGTGCTGACGCTGTATACCCGCTTTACCTCATCCTGGAAAAACCAGCGCAGCGTATCCAGGCTGTGACTTCCCAGAAACCAGAGGATCGATGATTTTGCAGACCATGACAGCATATCGGTCGCTACCCACTTAATATCGTTCAGCCTCATGTATGCGCTGACGATCGTTCCCAATTCCCCATTTTCCACCGCCTGATGGGCCGTGTTGAAGGGCGGGCTCCACCTGTTATGCAGGTCCACCATTCCCCTTACCCCATATTTTTCTACCGCATCCATGATACGGTACACGTCCTCCCTGGTCGTTGCCAGAGGCTTCTCGATCAATATGTGCTTATGATGGGCTGCCGCACTGACCGCAATGTCCGCATGGGCAAAATCCGGCGTTACGATGGCCACCGCATCACAGTCTGCCTTTTCAAACATTTCATCATAATTGTCATAAACCTCCGGGATCCCCACCCGCGCCGCGATCGCCTGCGCTTTTTCCCGGTTCATATCGCAAATTGCCTGTATCTGCGCAAAAGGATGGCTTTTATAGATCCTCGCATGATTTTCTCCCCAGATCCCTGCGCCCACGATCGCCATTTTTAACTTTTCAGCCATATTATCACAATCCTCTCTGATTTATTTTCTCTTTCAGATCAGCCCTTCACGGATCCAAACGTTAATCCTCTGATCATGTACTTCTGTACCGAAATCGCGAAGATCAACACCGGAACGACTGCCATGACCCCCGTTGCCGCCATCTCTCCCCACTTCACGCCCGATACCGACAAATACATCATCACTGACGTCGGTATCGTCTTGCTCCGGATGCTGGTAAGGAAATTGGCAAACACAAACTCATTCCATGAATTGATGATACAGAAGATAGCGGTAGCTACCATTCCTGGAGTGATCACGGGCAATAAGATCTTTCGGATCCCCTGCATTCTGGAACATCCATCCACCCACGCAGCTTCCTCCAGCTCAATGGGCGTGTCTTCGATAAAGCCCCGCATCATCCATATTGCAAACGGAACATTAAATGTCGTGTATGTAATAATCAAAACGATTTTCGTATCCAGCAGGCCTGCTGTCGCCGCCATCGTAAAATACGGGATTACCACCGCCATGGCTGGAAGAAATCTCTGGCTCAATACCCAGAAGGCCCGATCTTCCCGCTTTTTCCAGCGAAATCTGGCAAAGCCATATGCGGCAAAGCCTCCGATGACCAGTGAGATCACCGTACTGACTACAGAAACGATCAGACTGTTTTGAAAAAACAGGAGAATATTATTTTTACGGATGATCGTCTCGTAATTATCCAGCGTGATCGGGGCAAACAACCTTCCTGGATTGATGATATCCACCTTATTCCTCAGGCTCACCATGATCATCCACACAAATGGGATCAGGCATACACAGCTGAACAAAAACAAGAACAGGCCCCGGATCACACCCTTTATTCGTTTCCTGGCTTTCATTCCTCCTCCTTTCTCATACCCTTGATCAAGATACGGCTCAGTACGCTGACCAAAACAAGCAGCACCATCGCTATGGACGCCGCGCGCCCGATCAGTCCGTTCTGCGCATTTGCCATCCTGTAAATGTGAAGGCTGAGGAACTCCGTAGCGGTTCCAGGCCCTCCCTGTGTCAGCACATATGCGATATCGAACAGCTTCAGAGAATCGATCACCCGGAACAAAAGCGCAAGATAGATCAGCTTTTTCATCATGGGAATCGTGATATAGAATAATTCCTGAAGCTTGGTTGCTCCATCAATAGCCGACGATTCGTAAGGTTCATCTGGCATGGACCGAAGTCCTGCATAAAGGATCAGCGCTACAAACGGCGTGTATTGCCATATATCCACGATCAGGATCGACCAAAAAGCCAGCTTGTCTGACAGCCAGGTCACCTTCACATGGAACCACGCATTCAGGAAATAATTGATAATACCATATTCCGCATTCAGCATCAGTTTCCACATCTGTCCGCAAATGGAAGGAGTGATCACCAAGGGGATGATCATAACACCTATCACCAAAGGCTTCAGCTTAAATTCTGACGCATTCAGATTCATGGCAACCACAAATCCCAGGATCATCTCTATCGCAGTTGCCAAAACCATAAACAAAAGGCTGATGAAAAGAGAATGCCAAAAATCTCTGTCTGCTCCCGAAAAAAGACGAATATAGTTTTCTAAAAACACCAGCTTCGCCCTGGAAACATCCCATCCCAGCTGATAGTTTGTAAAGCTAATGATAACCAGGAAAATTGTGGGCAGGATACCAAGTATCCACATTACAGCCATAGCAGGCCCTATGTATTTGATGTGAGGATTTCTCTTTAGATACATTTTCATTCCTCTTCCTGCCTGTTCCTTCATTCTATAAACACCTCAATTTCCCTCATTTCACCAAAGCTGCCACACCAGGCTTCTCTGATACGGGGTGAAACGGATATCCTCCACCCGCTTCACCCCCTGACCGCAGCCGAACAACCATTCATTTTATCCGGCCCAATGATCTGTATCAGCCTGCTGTGACAGCCTCATTCACAAGTATCGTTTTTATTGATTTACCATATCCTCTAATTCTGCCTGCATACCATCGATGGCTTCATCCACGGTAATGTCTCCGGCCAAGGCTGAGCTTCCATACCCTCCTGCGATCTCCAGCATCTGGTTGATTGCGTCATGCTGTGGTATCCAGGAAAGTCCTTTTTCCACCAGACCGGCCGCCGCCTCCAGAGCTGCCTTCTGTGCCTCATAAGACGGATTCTCTGCCTGCAGCTCCGCATTCTCAAATGCTGACGCCCTCGTTGCAACGCCTCCGTTCATCACATAGTCCGGGCATTTTTCCTTGCTTGCCATGTAACAGATAAAGGCCCAAGCCGCATCCTTATTGGACGAGGATTCCGGGATGCAAAGATTCCATCCCGCAAGGGCTGCGCCATCACCGGCAGGCCCTGTCGGTGTCGGAACAAACGCCACACTGTCTGCTACCAGTGAGGAATCCGGATCTGTGATCTGGTTTGCCAGGGCTGTCGCATCCAGCCACATAGCGGTCTTGCCGGAAAGGAAGGCGCTCAGTGCCTCCTCGTGGGTGTAGGTTCCCACATCCGGCGGTGCACAGGCCAGAAGATCCAGGAAGAACTGCAAGGATTCTTTTGTCTCCGGAGTATTGCAGGTGATCACCTCATTGTCCGTTCCGATGGTGGACTGGTCGATAAATCCACCGCCAAAATTATACATCAGACTCATCCAGCCGGAAGCAAAATGAATCCCTCTCTGCGCTCTCATGGATACGCCGTACAGCCCATCCTCCTTGCCATTAAAGAACTGAGCCAGCTCCAAAAATTCTTCCATGGTTTTCGGCGGCTCTTTCTCATATTTTTCAAACAAATCTGTGCGGTATGCAATGAACCGTGTCTCACCTGCCGTAGGAATGCCATAATTGACTCCGCCAGCACCTCCAATACCATCCCGATATGCCAGCATGATATCCTCATAGTCAAACCACTCCGGTGTTTTTTGCTCATCATTGACGTATTCCTCAATCGGCACCAGTACGTTTTTGGAGGCATATTCACTCATCCAAAATGCATCTACCATTGCCACATCATAGCTTCCGGCCCCCTGCGCATCCAAAAGCTCTTTATTTTTCAAATTCGTTTCTTCCACCACATCCCACACAACGTCGATCCCGGTCAGATCTGTAAACTCATCTGACATTTCCATAAATGCATCGGTGGAAGGATGCGAAGCCATGGCAACCGTAATGGTTGTCCCGTCAAATTGTTCCTTTACAGACGTCCCCCAGCCCTCCAGGGAAGAAAGATCAGATGAACCTTCCGCCAAGGCTGTCACAGGCATTCCCACTGACAGTGTCGCGCTCATCAATAATGCCGCCGCCTTCATGTTCCTCATCTTCATACCGATTACCTCC
>JAUNJL010000126.1 GCA_030533315.1 Eubacteriales bacterium | reverse complement strand
AAAAAGTCCCCGGATTGCAAGAGATATGAAAAAAAAGTGATCCTTTCCGGCGGCGCCGCGGGGGCTGGAACTGTCAATCTATCAAGGTTGACATTTTGGGTGGGGGGGGGTAAAATAGATGGGAGATTATTCAGCTTTAAGCCAGGAAGTTTGTTTCCAGAAAATCTGTTTCATGGAAGTTTTTGCGAAAGATCAAAAAGATGGGAGAGCGTAGAGAGATTATGTATGAGAAGAAGGTTGAAGCCATGGACAGGCAGGAGCTCCTGAATGTCTATGAGGAAATGAAGCTGATGGCATCCAGGGACGCGCTCACCGGCTTATACAACAGAGGTGAAACGGAGCGAAAGATCACCCAGCGTCTGAAGGAAAGGAAGGAGGGGGAGGGGTGCGCCTTCTTCATGGTGGACCTGGATCATTTTAAGATGGTAAATGACCGGCTGGGGCACCAGACGGGGGATCACGTCCTGGAGACGGCGGCCAGCATCCTGTCGGGCATGTTTCTGAAGTCCGATATCGTGGGACGGCTGGGAGGCGATGAATTTGTGGTCTTCCTGTGTGGAGAGATCACTGAGAAGCTGGTCCGGGAGAAGGGAAAGATGATCTGCGACCAGCTCCAGCTCGTGCTGGGAGAGCACTCGGAAATTGTGGTGACGGCCAGCGTGGGGATCCATCTGTCTTTGGAGAGGACGGATTGGGGCTTTGAATACCTCTACCGCTCTGCGGATCAGGCCCTTTACCGGGCCAAGGAGGGCGGCAGGCAGAGCTACTGTCTTCAGATGAGCTACGACGAGGAGGAAAAAAGGGAGCAGAAGAGTGCGGAGCCTGTCAAGGCCATCCGTCTCCAGGGGATTCTGGATTACATGGGCAGCGGTGTGGCCCTTATGGAGATCCGGCATCCCATGTCCTTCTTTTACGTCAGTCCGGCCTTTGCGGCCATGCTGGGAAGAGAAGAAAAGGAGATCCTGAAGGCCCATCCCCTGGATTTCGTGTATCCCAGGGAGAGAAGGAGGTTTGAGACCATCCTCCAGGAGGAGGTCATGGACAAGGGGGAGGCCGTCAACCATGTGGTAAGGATGCTGGCAAAGGACGGCAGCCTGATGTGGTGGAGGGTGCACGCCGCCCGGGTAAAATATAATGAAGACAAGGACATGGTGCTGGCCACGGTCATCGACATTACGGAGCTGAAGGAGAAGGAGTCCGCCCTCCGGTACAAGAACAGCCTGTTTCTGGAGGCCATGGGACACAATATGCAGAGGATCTGGGAGGTGGACATCCCTGCGGGAACCTTTCGGATTATGGGGGACAAGACCGGTGCGGGCATTGATTCTGCAAAGCTCTCCCCCTTCCCCCGGTCCCTGCTGGAGAGCGGCTGGATCGCGGAGGAGTCCGCAGACAGGTTCCGGGAATTTGCCGCCGGGATCCTGGGGGGACGGCAGCAGGGATATGGGAATTTTCGGGTAAGGTACAGCGATATGGATTCCTGCCGCTGGGCGGCCTTTTCCTATCGCACCGTATTTGACGGGGAAGGACGGCCTCTCCGGGCGGTGGGCCTGGTGGAGCTGATCGGGAACCCCCAGAAGGATCGGGCGGTGCTGCTGAAGCCGGAGGCCGTGCCGGGAAGCCTGATGAAGGGGCTGCTGCTTCAGATGGAAGGCAATCTTTCCCAGGACACCATAACCTTTTTCTGGATGGAGGGAAGGCGGTGGGAGCTGCTCCCCTCCTGCTCCTGGTTTTTCCAGAAGGAGAAGGAGAGGATGGCGTCCCCCGGACTCCACTCCCTCTTTGAAGAATATCTTTTTACGGACAGGCTGCTGCGGTCCTTCCGGGAGGGGCGCCGGCGCTGGCTCTCCTGGGAGTACCAGCGGGTGGACGACAGAGGAGAAGTCCACTGGGTCTCCTTTGTGATATGGCTTCATCAGGAGGAGGGAAGCGAGGATGTGTGCATGACGGCCTGGATCAGCTGCCGGGATCAGAAGCATTTCCGGGAAAATGGAATGAGCCTGGTCATTGACCGGGATCCCAGGAGTATGCTGTACACCCACTCTACGGCCAGGACCATGGCCCACGTCCTTATGGAGGGCAAAAAGAACACCCTCTGCTCACTGGTGCTGGTGGAGATCAGCGGGATTACCAGGCTTTACACCCAGGAGGATTCCCACAAGGAGCGGAAGTGGGAGGAGATCTTTGACGCCCTGCTGTTGGGAGCGGGAGGAGACTGCGTGGCAGGACAGCTGGGGCAGAACCGGTACACCCTGTTTTTCCCGGAGACAGAGGGAGAGAAGGAGATGAAGGACCGGCTGGAGCATACCATGGCCCTGGTGAAGATGGCCGCCCGGGACGCCGCGGAGGATCATGGGCTGCGGTTCTTGTTCGCCGGGGCGGTCTGCCGCTACGAGGAGCCCGGGGAATACGACATTATGATGAAGAAGGTACAGGTGCTTTGCGGCCTGTGGAGCAATGCCACCGACGACAGGATCGTCTTTGCGGACGAAGAGGAGGAGGGCGGCTGGGACCAGCTCCTTTGGCTGAAGGAGTCGGATCACATGGAGGTTTTTGGGGAGGAGAGCCCCCGGCCCTTCTCCGACAGAGAGAAGGATGCGGCCTTTGCCGCCGTGACCGGGATCTTGGACTCCGAATCCATCCGGGAGGCCGCCCGCTGCGTGCTTCAGGTGCTGGGGGAATATTATGACGCGGACAGGGCCTACATCCTGGTCCCCATGGAGTACGGCCACGTCCTTCACATGCCCCACGAGTGGACCTCCGGGAAAAAGAGCAGCATACAGCACATTCTCTCCGGTATGCGCATCACCAATTTTCCCATGATCCAGCGCTGCATGGAGGAGGACCGGTCGGTCCTTTTCGCCCGAAAAAGGGACATTCCCGTCACCGGAGCCAGGGGAGGCATGAAGGAGGACGCCTGGAACTACGCCGTGTTTCCCATGCGGAACCGGGGCGGCGCCCAGGGCTACCTCTGTATTGAGAACGCTCACAATCCCATATCGGATCCGGTGCTCCCCGAGTACCTGTCCGCCTGCCTGATGAAGGAGCGGCAGAAATACATCAACGACCTGAACGGCGGGAAGGAGGGATATGTGGCCGGCGGGATGGATCTTCCCAACCTGGGCTCCTACGTGGAGCAGATCTACACCTACCATTCCCAGCTTTACAGGTCGCTGGGGGTGGTCTGCTTAGACGTGCCCCAGCTTTCAGCCATCAGTGAGAGGCAGGGCTTTGAATATGGGCGAAGGCTTTTGCTGTACGTGATCCAGCTGCTGGCGGAGATCTTTGGGAGGACCAAGCTGTTTCGCACCTGGGATGCGGAGTTCGTGGCCCTTTGTCCCAACACCACGGAGCCGGTCTTTTTGGGAAAATGCTCTCACCTTCGGTCGGCCATCTCCCAGCGTTATCCGGGGAAGGTGCGCATCGGCCATACCTGGGCGTCCTCCTCCTTCCGGGGGAAGGATCTGGCGGACGAGGCCAGGATCCTTATGCGGTGCGACATGACGGAAAAGGAGGGAGAGCTCCAGGGGCAGCAGCCTGCCAGGGAGGAGAGAGGGGCGGCCTGGATGAGAAGGCGGGCGCAGAGCTTTACCGTGCATCTCCAGCCCTCCTTTCGCATGGCCACCAGGATGCTTCTGGATGCGGAGCTTTTGATCCGGGGCATCGGCCACGACGGGAGACTTCTGCTTCCCTGGGAGCTTCTGGGGGGCCTGAAGGAGAAGGGCAGCATAAGGGACATGGATTTTCTGGTGCTGGAAAAGGCCATGTACCTTCTGGACCGGTGGAAGGATCTGGGAAAGAAGGCCGTGCCGGTCTCCGTCCATCTTTCTGGCTCCACCCTTTGCCGGCCTTCCTTTGAGGGTGCGCTGCTGGCCATCCAGAGCCGGTATCCCAAGGCGGATGGGAATTTACTGAAGATTGAGGTCAGCCAGGAGGACTTCCTGGCCCACAGGGAGAAGCTGACCTCTGTCATGGAGCGGTATCGGGAGATGGGCGTGGGCTTTTACTTAAATGGGGTGGGGGAGGCTGGCCAGGACCTGGAGCTTCTTTTCCAGGCTCCCGTCCAGTGCATCAAGCTGGCTCCCCACCTGGTTTCCCAGATGCTTCAGAGGGAGGAATGCACAGATCAGATCAAGGAGATCCTGGAGCTTTCCCAAAAGAACGGGCTGCCCTGTACGGCGGTGGGGGTGGTCAGTGAGGAGCAGGTCATTGCCCTCACCCGTCTGGGCTGCGGCTGGGCCCAGGGATACTACTACGAAAAGCCCATGCCGGCGGAGGCCTTCGAGAAGAAATACTGCCGATGAGAGCCCCACAGGGCAAGATCACGGGGCAAAAGCCTGCCAGGCGGTGTGCGGATGGGGAATGGGGTGCCGCTTGGGGGCGAAAAAAGAG
>JAUNJL010000038.1:6944-23195 GCA_030533315.1 Eubacteriales bacterium | reverse complement strand
ATGGCGAGATAGCTCAGCTGGCTAGAGCACACGGTTCATACCCGTGGTGTCGAGGGTTCAAGTCCCCCTCTCGCTACTTGCAAAGAGATTTCTTTGCCCGTTAAATTTTATATGGCGAGATAGCTCAGCTGGCTAGAGCACACGGTTCATACCCGTGGTGTCGAGGGTTCAAGTCCCCCTCTCGCTATTTGAAAAGGCAGACCCAAAGGGGTCTGTTTTTTATTGTCCAAAAAGCTACGCCCTATCACAAGACCCCCATCTCCGCTGAAAAGAGATGAGGGTCTTGTTTCGTTCAGAATCTAACGGCAGTACAGATTGTAAAGACGCTTGCTGCTGTACCAGGGGACATGCTTTTTCCATCCGCTTCCGACCCGGGAATTAAGGTAGGAGCTGGTGTATTTCAGGGATTTGGAGGTGTCCATATTGGTGAAGACGTTAAAGGCCTTTTTGCCCTTGATCCCCATGGCGAGCCCCTGAGCCACCTCGTGGGCCTCATCCTGGTAGCTGCGCATCAGGAAGGCGTCCACCTGTGGATTGCAGGCGGCGATATAATAGGCAAGGGCAACGGCGGCAGCCTGGATGTCCTGCCCCTGACTGGAGGTGAAGCCTTGCTCGGAGAGGATCACCCTGGTTTTGGAACCGAAATTGGCCTTTACGTAATTGGTCAAAACACTTAAATTGTTTAAGGTGATGACTGGAGAGCTGGAATTGTTGGTCAGGTTGTTACTGTGACGGCCTGACCAGAAATCCGCCTCGGTGAGGGGGAAGGGATAAGCGTGGTAGGCCAGATTCCAGTTGACGCCTGGCTGGAGGTTCTTCAGGTTGGAGTGGAAGGAATTGAGAATGCTTTTTCCAGCGTAATCCTCCCAGGTATTGTTCCAGTACTGATCCAGGCAGATAAAGCATTTGGAGCTTGCCCGGGTACCCCGTACCGCATTGTACAGGCAGCGGAAGGCCTCACTGTAAAGCTGAACATACTTTGCCTGGGAGACATTCCCCGCATAATTCCAGCGGCTGCAGGTGTTCACCTCGTTTCCAAGGATCCAGTTGCTCACATAGCATTGGTCAGAGCCAAAGAGCTGGGAAAGGAAGGAAAAAATGGCTTCCATCTTTTGTCTGGATCCTTTTCCGGTGGAATCCCAGGCGTAGTAAGCGGAGCGGGGGCCAGGGGAGCTTGCGGCCGCCAGGCTCTTGGTGGAGGGAGTCCAATCCAGGAGAAGCTGCATGGTGACCTGGATCCCCCTCTGGTTGCACTGGCTGACCAGGTTGGTATAGCCGCCGATTTTGTTGAAGTAATAAAGCTTTCCATCGTATGTGTAGGACACCCGTTCTGCGTTGTCCGCAAGGACGGCGGAAATGGGAAGGTTAAAGAACACGGCCTTGCTGTTCGTCTCCGTCAGCTGAGAGAAGGTGGTGGTCTGAAGTCCCTTCTTGGTCGCAGGAAGCCGGTATGCTTTCTTGTAAACGGCAGCCTTTTCTGGGTTTTTTACATAGGCAGCATTGCTGATTCCCTTGAAGGAGGAAGCCTTCGTGCCATTTTTGGACTTTACGGCGAGAACGTACTTGGCAAGGACATATTCTGGGTGTCCATCGGTCTTTAGCCGGAAGGTCACGGTCTTGTTTTTGCCCGAGGGCTTTGTCACACTGGAGACCTTTTTTGTCAGCTTGTTGCTGATGGGGTCTACCTGGAACAGGTAATATTTGTTGTCCTTGCTGGCTACCGTTCGAGAAATCTTCGCAGAGATGCGCAGCTTGCCGGCGGAGGCTCCCATGCAGGTCAGGACGGCCCGGCCCGTTGACTGGGAAGCGGCTTTTGAAGCGAAGACAGCGTCCGTGGTGATGGAGCCGATAGGAGACGGATCCTCCTGTGTCTCCGGAGCCTTAGAGGGGGCGGGTGCAGCGGGTGATTCCTCCTGGGGCAGGTCTGCCACATCCTCAAAAAGGACTTCCGGTGAGGTCTCCATGGATGGAGGCAGCTCCTTTGGCGCCAGGGGTTCCTCCTGCGGCTCCTCATCCAGGAGCGGTATGGAATCGGGTTCCTCCTGTGGGAGGGGCGCTTCCGGTACGGAGTAGGTATCCTCGAACAGGTCCTGGGAAGGGATCTCACAGATCTCCTGGGATGCTTCGGACGGAACGGTTTCCGGGAGGGAGGTAAACTCGGCTCCCATGGCGGGAACGGTGCCGGCGGAAAGTCCGATGGCCAGCGACAGCGCCCATGCAAGTAGTTTTCTTTTCATGCTTTCTCCTTTCGTGATACGTTTGCGGTATCCATAATGACAGACGGGGATAAATGTCCTCGGATCATCCCTTTTTTGGCAAAAAACGCAGCGAGATCCTATGTAACGGCCCGGGGATGAACTGTTTTCATTATACCTTTTTGCCCTGGATTTGAAAAGAGTAAAAAATGCCTGTGTTTTTTCGGTATTTTGCGAAAAGAAAGAACCGCCGCCAGGAGAAAATGTCCCTTTTCTTTTTGCAGTCTGATCCAGTGGACGGAGAGGGAAAAAACTGTGGAAATACAGAGGAGAAAAAACTTGACAAGAAAATAAAATTGTGATATCTTGATAAAAATTGATTTAGCAAGATAAACCGTTGAAGCGGGAATAAAAACAATCGTGCGCCCACAGAGAGTCCGGGGGGCTGAGAGCCGGATGGAGATGCAGTTTGTTAAATGGGCCGCGGAGGGCGCAGTCAAAGGCGTGACGCCGAGTATTCTGCGACGTGGGGCATACGTCAGTTGCCGGAGACATGGGAGTCTGTGCAGGAGCGGATGCGTGTCTCAAGAAGTGTGCGGCGCAAGCCGCAAAGCAAGGTGGCACCGCGGGTGAAGATGTTGATCGGCTCGTCCTTGACAGATTACAGACACTGTCAGGAGCGGGCTTTTTTTCTTGTGATCTTCCCACGAAAAACAGAAGCCTCTCGGGCAGAGATTTCGTGAAAAGGAGGTATTTGTATGTATCCATCATTTGACACCATTAAACAGCTGGCGCAGACAGGAGAGTATCGCCGGATTCCTCTTTTAAAGGAGCTGTACTCCGACAGCTATACTCCGGTGGAGGTCATGCGCATTTTAAAGAAGGCCAGCCGTCACTGCTATCTGCTGGAGAGTGCCAGCCAGACTCAGGGATGGGGCAGGTATTCGTTTTTGGGATATGAGCCAACCATGGAGATCACCTGTACGGACGGACGGCTGAGGATCCGGGAGGGGGAAAAGGAGACGGAGAAAATGGTGACCCATCCCGGGAAGGTGCTGCGGGAGATCATAGCCAGATACAAAAGTCCGGTCCTGGAGGAAATGCCGGCCTTTACCGGCGGTCTTGTGGGGTATTTCTCCTACGACTACATCAAGTACAGCGAGCCGAAGCTGGACCTGGTGACGGAGGAGGGACAAGAGTTCCGGGATATGGATCTGATGCTTTTTGACCAGGTCATCGCCTTTGACCATGATCGTCAGAAGCTTATGCTCATAACCGGTGTCCAGACGGATGACCTTCTGGAGAGCTATCAGAAGGCGCAGGAAAAGCTGGAGGAAATGACGAGGCTGATCAAAGAGGGAGAAAAAGCAAGCATTTCCCCCATCCGTCTCACCTCGCCTTTGGCCCATGTGTTTTCGGAGGAACGCTACTGCCAGATGGTGGAGAAGGCGAAGGAGTACATCCGGGAGGGCGATATCTTCCAGGTGGTGCTTTCCAATCCCATGAGGGCAAAGGCGCAGGGGAGCCTGTTTGATACGTACCGGGTGCTTCGGACGTCGAACCCGTCCCCCTACATGTTTTATTTTTCCAGCGACGATATTGAAATAGCGGGAGCCTCTCCCGAGACCCTGGCAAAGCTGGAAGAGGACAGGCTGTTTACCTTTCCGCTGGCCGGGACAAGGCCGCGGGGAAGGACGCCCCAGGAGGACAAACGCCTGGAGGCGGAGCTTTTGGGGGACGAGAAGGAGCTGGCGGAGCACAATATGCTGGTTGACCTTGGAAGGAATGACATTGGCAAGCTCAGCCGGATGGGGACGGTAGAGGTGGAAAAGTATTTAAGCGTGGAGAGGTATTCCTGCGTGATGCATCTGGGTTCCACGGTGACCGGCCTGATCCGGGAGGACAAGGATGCCATTGATGCGGTGGATGCCATTCTTCCGGCCGGTACCCTGTCCGGTGCGCCGAAATTTCGCGCCTGCCAGATCATAGAGGAGCTGGAGCAGAGTAAGAGGGGCATCTACGGAGGCGCCATCGGCTACCTGGACTTTGCGGGAAATCTGGACGTGTGCATTGCCATTCGCCTGGTGTACAAAAAAAATGGGGAAATCTGCATCCGCTCTGGGGCGGGGATCGTGGCGGACAGCCAGCCCCAAAAGGAGTTCCAGGAGTGCTGCAACAAGGCGCGGGCCGTCAAGGACGCAATCGAGAAGGCAGAGGAGGGATTGGAATGATCTTGCTGATTGACAATTATGACAGTTTTTCCTACAACCTGTATCAGCTGATCGGCTCCATTGAGCCGGATATTCAGGTGGTGCGAAATGACGCATGTACCCTGGAGGAGATACGGGAAATGGCGCCGCAGGCGCTGATCCTGTCCCCGGGGCCCGGCCGCCCCTGCGACGCTGGCATCTGTATTCCGGCGGTGCGGGCCTTTGCCGGGGAAATCCCCATTTTGGGCGTATGCCTGGGGCATCAATCCATCTGTGAGGCGTACGGGGGGACGGTGACCTATGCGAGAGAGCTGATGCACGGTAAGCAGACGCTCATCTGCAAAGGAGCGCAAAGCGATCTGTTTGAGGGCCTTCCGGATCCCTTCCCGGCCGCCCGGTATCATTCTCTTGCGGCGAAGGAGGACACCCTGCCAAGGGAGCTTCTGGTCACGGCCCGCTCGCCGGAGGGGGAGGTGATGGCTGTCCAGCACGCCTACGACCCGGTGTACGGCCTTCAGTTCCATCCAGAGTCGGTAATGACGCCCCAGGGCGGCCAGATCATCCGAAACTTTTTGAAAATAGCGGTAAAGAGCGGTCAGAGCCTTTGAAAAAAGGGGCTGCGAAGACCATAGATCACACAGACAAAGAGAACTGCAAAAAATGCGGATCATACACACCCTGGGTGTGTCATGGAGCCTGGAGATGCAGGCAGTAAGGAGGAAATAGATATGATAAAAGATGCGATCATCAAGCTTTCTAAGAAACAGGATCTTACTTATCAGGAGGCAGAAACCGTGATGGACGAGATCATGAGCGGAAAGGCAACGCCCGTGCAGATGTCGGCCTACCTGACAGCTCTTTCCCTGAAGGGAGAGACCATCGACGAGATCACGGCGTCAGCGGCGGGCATGAGGGCTCACTGTATCAAGCTGCTTCACGACATGAACGTACTGGAGATCGTGGGCACCGGCGGGGACGGGGCAAATTCCTTTAACATCTCCACCACCTCATCCATGGTGATCTCCGCAGGAGGCGTTCCTGTGGCAAAGCATGGGAACCGGGCGGCCTCCTCTAAATCTGGGGCGGCGGACGTGCTGGAGGCTCTGGGCGTAAAGATCACCATTTCACCGGAAAAAAGTGCGGCCATACTGAAGAAGAGCAACATCTGCTTCCTGTTTGCGCAGAACTACCACATTGCCATGAAGTATGTGGCTCCGATCCGAAAGGAACTGGGGATCCGCACAGTCTTTAATATTTTAGGGCCCTTGAGCAACCCGGCAGGGGCAAATATGGAGCTGATGGGAGTTTACGACCAGACCCTGGTGGAGCCTTTGGCAAGAGTGATGGCCAATCTGGGCGTGACAAGGGGCATGGTGGTGTTCGGGCAGGACAAGCTGGATGAGATCTCCATGAGCGCTCCTACCTCCGTATGTGAGATACGGGATGGAAAATTTTCATCCTACGAGATGACGCCGGAGCAGTTCGGCTACACCCGCTGCCACAAGGAGGAATTGAAAGGGGGAACGCCGCAGGAAAATGCAGAGATCACAAAGGCGATCCTCACAGGCGTGGAGCAGGGCCCGAAGCGCCAGGCGGTCTGCCTGAATGCAGGTGCGGCCCTGTACATTGCGGGGAAGGCCGATGATCTGGAGGCAGGAGTCCGCATGGCAGAAGCTCTGATCGACAGCGGGGCTGCCATGAAAAAGCTGGAAGAATTTATCGCGGAGACAAATGCATGAACATCTTAGAAGAGATCGCAGAAAAAACGAGAGAACGGATCCAGGAGGAAAAAAGGCAGGTTCCTCTTTCTATTCTTCGCAGAAGGGCGGAGGAGAGAAAGAGAGGGAGGGCTCCCCGGCAAACCTTTGGTCAGGCCCTGAGAAATCCGGGGATGTCCTATATCTGCGAGGTGAAAAAGGCGTCGCCCTCCAAGGGGCTGATCGCCCCGGATTTCCCTTATCTTCAGATTGCCAGGGAGTATGAGGCGGCGGGGGCCAGCGCCATCTCCTGCCTCACGGAGCCCTTTTATTTTCAGGGAAGAGACGCTTATCTGGAGGAGATCACAAGAGAGGTGCAGATCCCGGTTCTGCGGAAGGATTTCACCGTGGAGGAGTATATGCTGTATCAGGCGAAGGCTCTGGGGGCGTCTGCCGTCCTTCTCATCTGCGCCATCCTGGAGGATGAGGAGCTGAAGGCCTTTCTCCAGCTGGCTCAGGAGCTGGAGATGGATGCTCTGGTGGAGGCTCATGATGAGGAGGAAACCCTTCGGGCGCTGGACTGCAAGGCCAGGATCATCGGGGTCAACAATCGGGACCTGCGCACCTTTACCGTGGACACGGGAAACAGTGTCCGTCTTCGCAGCCTGGCTCCGGAGGAGATCCTATTTGTGTCGGAGAGTGGTATCCGGACGCCGGAGGATATCCGTCTTCTTCGGGAAAACCGGGTGGATGGGGTGCTCATTGGGGAGACATTGATGCGCAGTCCTGACAAAGGGGAGGCTCTTTGGCGGTTAAACGGCGGTCCGCTGGCTGCGCACAGAGAGGAAGGGAGTGCGGATTAAATGACAAGGATCAAGGTCTGTGGTCTGACAAGGAGGGAGGACATCCTGGCCGTGAACGAGGCTCTCCCCGATTACTGCGGCTTTGTCATTGACGTTCCCGGCAGCAGGAGGAACTGTTCTCCATTGATGGTAAAAGAGATGGTGTGCCTGCTGGACAAGCGGGTTCGTCCGGTAGGGGTCTTTGTCAATGCTCCGGTGCGGCTCCCGGCCTTGCTGCTGAGGGAGGGAACGATTTTTGCAGCCCAGCTCCACGGTGGGGAGGACGAGGACTATATCCGGGAGCTGCGCCGGCTGGCCGGGAAGGATGCCAGGATCATGAAGGCGTTTTCCATAGGGTCCAGGGAGGATGTGGAGGAAAGCCGAAGAAGCACCGCAGATTATGTCCTGCTGGATCAGGGAAAGGGAGGAACAGGAAAAACCTTTGACTGGTCCCTGGCGGGTGGTCTGGACAGACCCTTTTTCCTGGCGGGCGGCTTGTCCCTGGAAAATATGGCGGAGGCCATCCGGCTTTTGAAGCCCTATGGGGTGGATCTTTCCAGCAGCCTGGAGAAGGACGGAAGAAAGGATCCGGAGAAGATCAAAAAAGCCGTGGAACTGGTTCGGAGCTTGGGATAAAATATAGTTGATGATGGGCAATAAGGAGGAAACACCAAGGGTGTACCAGGATGCCCAGAAACAGTGGGCAGTAAGGAGGAAACACCAAAGGTGTACCAGGATGCCCAAATACAGTGGGCAATAAGGAGGAAAACATGTCAAAGGGAAGATTTGGGATCCATGGGGGCCAGTACATGCCGGAGACGCTGATGAATGCGGTGATCGAGCTGGAAGAGGCCTATGAGCATTATAAAAACGACCCGGAATTTAACCGGGAGCTGACGGAGCTGTTAAACGAATACGCCGGCCGTCCGTCTCGCCTGTATTATGCGGAGCGGATGACAAAGGATTTGGGAGGCGCAAAGGTTTATCTGAAAAGAGAGGATCTGAACCATACCGGCGCACACAAGATCAACAACGTGCTGGGACAGGTTCTGCTTGCAAAAAAGATGGGAAAGACCAGGGTCATAGCGGAGACGGGAGCGGGCCAGCACGGGGTGGCCACGGCCACGGCGGCGGCTCTCATGGGGATGGAATGTGAGGTCTTCATGGGAAAAGAGGATACAGACCGTCAGGCCCTGAACGTATACCGGATGCGCCTTTTGGGGGCAAAGGTCCATGCGGTGACAAGCGGCACCGCCACCCTGAAGGATGCGGTGTCCGAGACCATGAGGGAGTGGACGAACCGGATCTCCGACACCCATTACGTGCTGGGATCCGTCATGGGCCCGCACCCTTTCCCCACCATCGTGCGGGACTTTCAGGCGGTGATTTCAAAGGAGATCAAGGAGCAGATGCTGGAAAAGGAGGGCAAGCTTCCCGATGCGGTGCTTGCCTGCGTGGGCGGCGGCTCCAACGCCATGGGCGCTTTTTACCATTTCATTCCTGACAAGGAGGTGCGCCTCATAGGCTGCGAGGCGGCAGGCAGGGGAGTCAATACGGCGGAGACGGCGGCCACCATCGCCACGGGACGGCTGGGGATCTTCCACGGTATGAAATCCTATTTCTGTCAGGACGAGTACGGGCAGATTGCGCCGGTATATTCCATTTCCGCCGGGCTGGATTATCCGGGAATTGGACCGGAGCATGCCTGGCTTCACGATACCGGACGGGCAGAATACGTTCCGGTGACAGACGAGGAGGCAGTGGATGCGTTTGAATATCTTTCCAGGCTGGAGGGCATCATACCGGCGGTGGAAAGCGCTCATGCGGTAGCCTATGCCAGGAAGCTGGTTCCCTCCATGAGCAAGGATCAGACCGTGGTGATCACCATTTCCGGAAGAGGAGATAAGGACTGCGTGGCAGTGGCAAGGTACAGAGGGGAGGATATCCATGAATAAGAGAATTACAGACGCATTTTCCAAGGGGAAGGCATTCATCCCATTTCTGACCTGCGGAGACCCGTCCCTGGAGGTCACGGAGAAGCTGGTATACGCCATGGAGGAGGCCGGAGCGGACCTGATCGAGCTGGGGATCCCGTTTTCCGACCCTACGGCGGAGGGGCCGGTGATCCAGGCAGCCAACGTGCGGGCTCTGGAGGGGGGCGTGACCACGGACAAGATTTTTGATATGGTGGAGCGGATTCGGAAAAATACAGCCATCCCCATGGTGTTCATGACCTACGCCAACGTAGTGTTTTCCTATGGGACGGAGCGCTTCCTGAAAAAAGCAGCTCAGGTGGGGATGGACGGCTTGATCCTCCCCGACGTTCCCTTTGAGGAAAAGCAGGAATTTGATCAGGCCTGCAGTCAGAACGGCCTGGACCTGATCTCCCTGATCGCACCTACCTCCCACCAGCGGGTGGCGCAGATCGCAAAAGAGGCGCAAGGCTTTGTATACTGCGTTTCTTCTCTGGGCGTGACGGGAATGCGGAGCAGAATCACCACGGACATCGGAGCCATGGTGGATCTGGTAAAAAAAGAAAAGGACATTCCCTGCGCCGTTGGCTTTGGGATCTCCAATCCGGAGCAGGCGAGAGACATGGCCGCACAGTCGGACGGCGTGATCGTAGGCTCCGCCATCGTGAAGCTTTGTGCCGCCCATAAGGAGGGCTGCGTTCCCTATGTGAAGGAATACGTGAAATCCATGAAGGATGCGATCCGAGACCTATAAAACAAAAAGATAAGCAGCAGAAAAAAATGGAGGACAGATTTTTGCAGGCATGGCCAGCGCAGAGGGTGCGCAGACCTGCCTGCGCCGCTGCCGCCGATTGCTGCTCCGCAAAAAATAGAGGGCAAAAAGATTGACTTTTTTCTCTCTTTTTTTTATAGTTAAAGACAGAGCGTAAAGGATCCCCCGTCCGGCAGAGCCGAAGGAGGGGTTCGCAGCAGCAATTAAAAATAAAAATGAGGGATTGTCTTTGAAAAAAAAGCTGATATTTATTTTTAACCCGAAGGCAGGAAAAGGAAAGATCAGAAACAGCTTGATGGATGTGGTGGACATATTTAACAAGAGCGGTTACGAGGTGCTCATCCATGCCACTCAGTGCCCCAGGGACGCATACGTAATGGCGAAGGAATATGCGTTTGCGGTAGATCTGATCGTCTGCAGCGGCGGAGACGGGACCCTGGATGAGGTGATTACAGGGGTGCGGGAGTCTGGGAGCAGTGTTCCCATCGGCTATATACCTGCAGGAAGCACCAACGATTTTGCCAACAGTCTTTTCATGCCCAAGAGTATGACGGCCGCAGCCTCCATGATCATGGAAGAACAGCTTTATCACTGTGACATCGGTCGGTTTAATGATCGTACCTTCGCTTACGTGGCTGCCTTTGGTCTCTTCACCGACGTGTCCTATCAGACAGACCAGGATCTGAAGAACATTTTGGGGCATACCGCCTACGTTTTGGAGGGAGCGAAGCGCCTGTTTGACATCAAGTCCTACCGCATGACCATCACTACGGAGCAGCAGGTTATAGAAGGGGACTTTATGCTGGGTATGATTACAAATTCCAGGTCTGTGGGGGGATTCAAAAATCTGACAGGAAAAAACGTGGATATGAACGACGGACTTTTTGAGGCCACCTTTATCACGCTGCCAAAAAATCCCATGGAGCTTCAGGAGATCATCAGCAGCCTGGTGATTGCGGAGGACCACTCGGAGCTGATCTATTCCTTCAAGACCAGGAAGCTGATGATTCAGTCCGAGGACGTGGTTCCCTGGACGCTGGACGGGGAGTTTGGCGGCGATCAGACCAGGGTGGAGATCGAGAACCTCCACGGGGCGCTGAACCTTTACCTGACCAGCACAAAAAAAGAGAAAAAGTCCATTTCCAGGAGGCACAGCTTGGAGGAACTGAAGGTGAAAAAATAAGACCCATCCAGACGAATGGCCAAAGATGGGTAAGTGCGGTGCGACATTTCCCCTAAGGCTCCGGGCCGGGGAAAGGAATGAATGGAGAGGAGACAGGTGATGGAAGAATATATAAACGTGACAGAAACCTTTGGGTGTGATGTGTTTAACGATTCTGTGATGCAGGAGCGTCTTCCCAAAAAGATCTACAGGGAGCTGAAAAGGACCATCGAGGAGGGCAAGGAGCTTTCCCTGGAGATTGCGGACGTGGTGGCCCATGAGATGAAGGAGTGGGCCATTGAGAAGGGAGCTACCCACTACAGCCACTGGTTTCAGCCCCTTACCGGCGTGACGGCGGAGAAGCATGACGCCTTCATTTCCGCACCCATGGAAAACGGAAAGGTGCTGATGACTTTCTCTGGAAAGGAGCTGATCACGGGAGAGCCGGATGCCTCTTCCTTCCCCTCCGGCGGTCTTCGGGCGACCTTTGAGGCCAGGGGCTACACCACGTGGGATTGTACCTCGCCCGCTTTCGTGCGCCACGATGCGGCGGGAGGAACTCTGTGCATTCCCACGGCCTTCTGCTCCTACACGGGGGAAGCCCTGGATCAGAAGACGCCCCTCCTGCGTTCTATGGAGGCGATCAACACCCAGGCGCTCCGCCTGTTAAGGCTCTTTGGGAATACCAGCTCCAAACGTGTGACTCCATCTGTGGGAGCGGAGCAGGAGTACTTCCTCATCGACAAGGAGAAGTTTGAGGAGCGGAAGGATCTGATGTACACGGGGCGGACCCTGTTTGGAGCCATGCCTCCTAAGGGACAGGAGATGGACGATCACTATCTGGGGACCATCCGCCAAAGGGTTTCCGCCTATATGCGGGAGGTCAATGAGGAGTGCTGGAAATTGGGGGTTGCGGCAAAGACGCAGCACAACGAGGTGGCTCCCTCCCAGCATGAGCTGGCACCCATCTATGCGCCGGCAAACATTGCGGCGGATCACAATCAGATCATGATGCGCATCCTGAAGAAGGTGGCAAGCCGCCACGGTATGCGCTGTCTCCTCCACGAAAAGCCTTTTGCCGGCCTGAATGGCTCCGGGAAACACAACAACTGGTCTCTCACCACCGATGACGGGATCAATCTTCTGGAGCCGGGGACCACGCCCCACGAGAATATCCAGTTTCTCCTGGTGCTCACCTGTATTCTGAAGGCTGTGGATACCCATGCGGATCTGCTGAGGGAATCGGCGGCGGATGTGGGAAATGACCATCGGCTGGGCGGTCAGGAGGCGCCGCCGGCGGTGATCTCCATCTTCCTTGGGGAGCAGCTCCAGGACGTTTTGGAGCAGCTGATCCGCACAGGAATGGCCACCCACAGCAAGGAGGGCAGCAAGCTGGAGACCGGGGTAAGGACCCTGCCGGATTTTATGCGGGATGCCACGGACCGTAACCGCACCTCGCCCTTTGCCTTCACGGGAAACAAGTTTGAGTTCCGGATGGTGGGCTCCAGAGATTCCATTTCCGCCTGCAACGTGGTCTTAAACACGATTGCGGCGGAGGCTTTTAAGGAGGCCTGCGACCGGCTGGAGGCCGCACCGGATTTCAGCCTGGCGGTTCATGACCTGATCAAGGAATATGCCACGGATCATCAGAGGATCGTATTTAATGGCAATGGTTATGCCCCAGAATGGGAGCAGGAGGCAAAGAGGAGGGGGCTTCCCAACCTTCCGTCCATGGTGGATGCTATACCGGCTCTCACCACGGAGAAGGCTGTGAGGCTGTTTGAGGAATTTGGGGTATTTACAAAAGCCGAGCTGGAGTCCCGGGCGGAGATCCAGTACGAGATTTATGCAAAGGCCATTAACATCGAAGCTAAGACCATGATCGACATCACAACAAAGCAGATCATTCCTGCAGTGATCAAGTATACCGCCGTTCTGGCTGATTCCATCAATTCTGTGAAGGCGGTGGGAGTGATGGATGTGAGCGTGCAGACGGAGCTTCTAAAAAAATCCTGCAAGCTTTTGAAGGCCACCAACAGCTCTATGAATAAGCTTGGCAAGCTGGTCGGGCAGGTCTCCTCCCATCCGGAGGGGCGGGAGAGGGCTCTTTACTGCCGGGAAAGGCTGGTGCCTGCCATGGAGGAGCTGCGCAGGCCAGTGGATGAGCTGGAAATGATCGTGGATAAGGAGATGTGGCCCATGCCCTCCTATGGCGATCTGATCTTTGAACCATAGAGCAGACATTTCGGGGGCGGACGCAGAGGCGACGTCCCTTTTTGAGAGGAGAGTGTCTTCATGAGGGAGCTGATGTTTTTGGAAGAGCAAGGGGTTTCCCCAGCCTTGGCGGCGGCTCTTGAGGAATTTCGCAGCAGCCATGCCGTGGATCCTCAGGCGGAGGCAAGGGTGCAGCCGCCGCCGATTCCTTTCTATGGAAGGGAGATTTTGGAGATGGCGATAGCCGCTCTGCTGCAGGGAGAAAACCTTTTGCTGACTGGCCATAAGGCAACTGGAAAAAACATTTTGGCGGAAAATCTGGCCTATGCTTTCGGGCGGCCGGTGTATAACGTGTCCTTTCATGTCAATACTAACAGCGGAGATCTCATTGGGACGGATACCTTTGTGGATAACCAGGTGACCCTGCGCAAGGGCAGTATTTACCAGTGTGCCCAATATGGCGGCTTTGGAATCCTAGATGAGATCAATATGGCAAAAAACGATGCCGTCTCCGTTCTTCATGCCACCCTGGATCACCGTCGTTCCATTGATGTCCCCGGCTATGAGAGAATCCGGCTTCATCCCGCAGCCCGCTTTATCGGAACCATGAATTACGGATATGCCGGTACGAAGGAGCTGAATGAAGCTTTGGTGTCCCGTTTTATGGTCATTGACATGCCCTCACCGACACAGGAGACTTTAGAGTTCATATTCTGGAAAATGTTTCCTCACATAAAGAGGAAGGCGGCAGAGCAGTTCATCGGTGTTTTTATGGATCTGCAGGTAAAATCAGAGAATAGTGAGATTTCCACGAAATCCCTGGATCTGAGGGGGCTTCTGGCCGCCATGAGGATCGTGGACGCCGGTCTGTCCCCCTGGAAGGCCCTGCGCATGGGGGTCATCAACAAGACCTTCGACGTGTTTGAGAAGGAGATCGTGGAGGACGTGGTCCGCACCAGGATTCCTTCTGATTGGACAAGAGACGATGTGTATGAAGCATGAAGAAGAGGGAATGGGGCTGGATGGCAGACAGCTGGAATTGGAAAATCGCATCCGGAACCTTTTGTGGACGGTAAGCGGTGATTATTCCCTGCAGATGAAGCCGGATGTTTCCTTGTACCTGCGTTCCAGGTCCATTGCACTGTATGATGGGATCAAACAGGGAGCCCTGGCCCGTTTTTTTGACAAGGAGGAGCTGGGGCTTTATATGATAAAAAAAATCTTCCTGGGGGCCCGGGAAGAGTCTCTGACGACATTGGCCCAGCTTTGCGTGGAGGAGGCGGTCGGAGAGAGGATCCTGGCGGAGCGTCCGGGGATCCGGGATATGCAGCGTCAGGCCATGGAGGACATTCTGGAGCAGGAATATGCGGCAATGCCCCCGGCGGAGGACCTTGTGGGGCGGCTTCGGGTCACGGTTCTGCGAGACCGGCTGAATGGACAGGAGCACAGGGAGTCGGTGGAATACGGCGGACATCTGAAGGAGTGTCTGGCCGTCCTGAAAAGGGCGGGTGGGGCAAAGGATACCTTTGAGCTGATTCAGGTGATCGATGCCCTTTACAACCAGGCGGCAGACAGGAATTTTGAGAAGCGGCACGGAGGATTGGAGGCAGTTCTGGAGGTGACGCTGGAGGAGCTGGCGGAGTTTGGCTGGGAGGATCATCTGTCCGAAGAAATGTACCAGGAGGCTATGGAGAGCTATGTCCAGCAGCTGGCGGAGAACATGGCGTCCCTGGAGGACTTTGGGATCACCCAGGAAATGGAAAAGAACAGGAAGACAAGGCAGAGGATTCAGCTGATCCCTTTGGAGGCTCTGGAAAAGGCGCACACCTACGTGGAACTGAATTATGGGAGCACCTATCTGACAAGTCTGGAGGAAAAGAGAGTGAACGCCCTTCTCTGCAGGGGAATCCACAGTGACTGCAGCCTGTATTTTACCGAAGGGATCCTGAAAAATCCAGTAAGAAGGAATTATCAATATGAATACGCCGTAAGGCTGAGAAACAAGAATCTGAGGCTTTATCATGACAAGCACTGGATTGTGAAGAGGAACATTCAGGTTTTGACGGAGATGCTGAGAAAATCTCTGCTTATCCGCAGGGAAAGCCAGGAGCTTTTGTCTGACAGGGGAAGCATCGTCCCATCCAGGGTGTGGCGCATCGGGAGGAGCCGGGAGGCCACCATTTTTCGCCGGGTGCTGAACGGGGACGATGTGGATTTTGTGGTGGACGTGCTTATTGATGCCAGCGGTTCTCAGATGAGCCGTCAGGGGGAGGTGGCGCTTCAGGCTTATATCATCAGCGAGGCGTTGAGCAATGTGCAGCTGCCCCACAGGGTCATGAGCTACTGTACCTTCTGGGATTACACCATCCTTCACCGCTTTCGGGAATACGGGGATGACAGGAGCGCCAACGAAAACATTTTCAGCTATAGGACCTCCTCCAACAACCGGGATGGGCTGGCCATCAAGGCGGCAGGCCACGGGCTCCTTTCTCAGCCCCAGGAGAAAAAGATCCTGATCATCCTAAGCGACGGCAGACCCTACGATGTGATCGTAAACCGTCCCAATGCCAAGAATCCCCAGCCCTATCATGGCTCCTATGCGGTGAAGGACACGGCGGGGGAGATACGAAGGCTGAGGAATCTGGGGGTCAGCGTGTTGGGGGTGTTTGCGGGGGAGGAGAAGGATCTTTACACGGAAAAAAAGATTTTTGGGAAGGATTTCGCCTATATCCGGGACATTGCAGGATTCTCCAGGATCGTGGGGCAGTATTTGACAAAGCAGCTGGATGCGGACGGGTGAGGTGCCCAGTGTCTGGGGCGTCCGGGCCGCCTCATATATGGCTTCATATGGGCGGGAAGGGCTGTTTGTTCCTCGGGAAGCCAGGCGAAGGCGGGAAAGAGGCCTTGCGGATCCTGGCGATTTTCGATATAATCACCCTTGGGTCTTTTGGGGCACCGTCCCTGGAAGGAACTGAAGGCACATCACGATGCCTGTGAGGCAGCAGGCCGGAAAGAGGAAGCACCGAAAGGCACTGTGGGACAGCGGGCAGGAAATATGGATAATCATGATAGACTTTGGCTATATATCCCGGCGGCCGGGATGGGCGTGAGTGCTTCCGGGGCGGTGTTCTTCTATAGAGCTTATGATCTTTGGCCCGGTTTCCTTTTACGTTGGAAGGAAGGCGG
>JAUNJL010000038.1:0-6844 GCA_030533315.1 Eubacteriales bacterium | reverse complement strand
TCTATAGAGCTTATGATCTTTGGCCCGGTTTCCTTTTACGTTGGAAGGAAGGCGGGCTGAGAGGAAAGAAAGCAGGTGGAGATGAAAAAGAGGCAAAAGGATCCTGGGAATTACCTGCATCGGATCCCTAAACGGAGCGATTCCCTGACATGGCATCAGAATCTTCAAAACAGAGTGGTGTTGAAGGTGGAAAACAAAGGTTTTTTTCATGGGGCCGCCAGGCTTTTTGCGAGGCGCCCTCTTTATTCCAAGATCTATCTGGATCAGCTGGGCTCTTTTGTCTGGCTGAGGATCAACGGGGAGGACAGTGTGGAGACGATCGCCATGCAGGTGGAGGAGGCTTTTGGGGAAAAGGCCAGGCCCATTTACCCCAGACTTGCAAAATATCTTCAGATCCTGAAGGAAAACGGATGGATCGAATTTGTAAACAGAGAAGATTCCGGGCAGCGCAGCGGCCGCTGACGGAGAGTTGACTAAGGAGGAAACTGCGCCATGAGGGCGGGTAGGGGAGGAAGCTTTTCTATGGGCCTGTCTTGGCGCAGGGAACGTAGTAGGAGAGGAGGAACATGATCATTCATGGAAAGAGGCCATGGTATCTGGATTATCTGCTGATTCTTGTGGGAACCTGCCTGATGGCGGTGGGGATCAGCTCGATCTTTGACATGGCAGGGCTGGTTACCGGCGGATTTTCCGGTGCGGCCATCATTGTAAAAAAGATGACGCTGGGGCTCATACCAGGGGGAGTTCCCCTGTGGACCACCAACTTTGTGCTGAATATTCCACTGTTCATCATAGGGTTTCGCATCGGCGGCTTTCACTATATCAAGAAGGACATTGCCGGAGAGCTGCTGCTGTCCTTTTGGCTGGCAGTTTTGCCCACCTATGATCTGGCAGGGGACGATCTGCTTCTGGCAGCCATTTATGGCGGCGTGATCCAGGGGATCGGGATCGGCCTTGTATTTTTAGGCCAGGGAACCACTGGGGGCACGGACATGATGGCGGCATTGATCCAGAAAAAGATGCGCCATTACTCCGTAGCTCAGGTCATGCAGGTGATCGATGGCCTTATCGTGGCTGCTGGCGTCTTCGTGTTTGGCGTGCAGAAGGCTCTTTATGCCATCATCGCCGTGTACCTTGTCACGAAGGTATCGGATGGGATGATCGAGGGTATGAAGTTTTCCAAGGAGTCGTATATTATCACCAGCAAGCCTGAAGAGATCGCCCACATGATCATGGAGGAGCTGGATCGGGGAGTGACCGGTATTCGCGCCGTGGGGATGTATTCTGGTGAAGAGAAGCTGATGCTGTACTGTGTGGTGGACAAAAAACAGATCGTCACTTTAAAAGAGAGGGTAGGAGAGATCGATCCAGACGCCTTCGTCATCGTCTCCGACGCCCGAGAGGTTCATGGAGAAGGGTTTATCGAGAAAAAATAGAAAAATTGAACGAAGAATCGAATGAAAAATTGTGGTTTTTTTTGCGTTTCCTCTTTCTTTTTTGGTGATTCTGTATTAAAATACCTTTAGGTGTGAATCTGTTTTAGAAAAAAGTTAGAAAATCATACACTTATACGTGAGAAGGGATGAAGGGAATGATATCCAGCCAGGTATTACAGAATACCCTTGAGGGACTGAAAGAAATTTCCAGGACACAGTTTTGTGTGATGGATACAGATGGAAAAACACTTGCATCTACGTTTACCGATTTTGAGCTTCAGCCGGAGGATATCCAGACGTTTGTGGATTCGCCGGCCGAGAGTCAGCTGGTCAGAGGATACCAGTATTTTAAAGTCAATGATGATTACCAGCTTGAGTACATTCTCGTGGCCCACGGTGAGGACGAAGACACTTACATGATCGGCAAGCTTGCCGCCTTCCAGATCCAGAGTCTGATCGTGGCTTACAAGGAGCGCTTCGATAAGGACAGCTTTATCAAGAACCTGCTTCTTGACAATCTGCTTTTGGTGGACATTTACAACCGGGCGAAGAAGCTTCACATTGAGGCTGACGTGCGCAGGGTGGTGATGATCCTGGAGCTTCAGCAGGATCGGGAGCACAGCTCCATTGAGAGCGTGAAGAGCATTTTTGGCGGGAAGACCAAGGAGTTCATCACGGCCGTTGATGAGAAGAGCGTGATCATCGTCAAAGAACTGGAGGAAGAGGAAGGCTACGAAACCATGGACAAGCTGGCCAGGAACATCCTGGACACCCTGGGGCTTTCCAAGGAAAATGGCACCTATATCGCATACGGAACCATTGTGAAGGAGCTGAAGGAGGTATCCCGTTCCTACAAGGAGGCCCGTATGGCGTTGGACGTGGGCAAGATATTCTCTCCGGAGAAGGATGTGATCGCATACAGCTCTCTTGGGATCGGACGTCTGATCTATCAGCTTCCCATTCCATTGTGCAAAATGTTCATAAAAGAAATATTCGGCGGAAAGTCCCCGGATGATTTTGATGAAGAGACATTGACGACCATCGACAAGTTTTTTGAAAACAGCCTGAACGTCTCCGAGACCTCAAGGCAGCTGTACATCCACCGCAATACCCTGGTGTACCGCCTGGACAAGCTGCAGAAGAGTACGGGATTGGACCTTCGGGTCTTCGAGGATGCCATCACCTTCAAGATCGCTTTGATGGTGGTGCGCTATATGAAGTACATGGAGACCCCAGAGTATTGATGCTGCGTTTACGGGTGGTTACATAGGCCTGTAAAGCTGAAAAAAGTTTTTGTTTTATCTGTACGTTTTGTCTGCCTTTTTTCAAAGGCAGACAAAATCATTTTGTGGCGTCTTGGACGCCTGTCAAGCTTTTCTTCGGTTCTTCTTTGCCGTCAGGTCTCCTATCGCAAGAGTTCAGCCAGTGTCATAAAGCTTCAGGCGGGGCGGCTTTGCCTTACAGTCCTTTTATTTGGACTTTGGATGCCGCTCATGAGAGTTCTGTGAGCAGTGGAAGAACTGTCCCATTTAAGGGTGTCTAAATAAATGGGGGGGGGGCGCTCCGGTCACCTTTTCAATGGGTCGGCATTGGGTGTGAGAGCAGCCTGAAAGGTCGCTGAAAATGACTCGAAAAAAGATGGTTGCATTTGTGGGAGAAATATATTACAATAATATTACGGAAAAGTTACAATACGGTGTTTCCGTAATGTGGGAGGACTGTTTTAGAAATAGAAGAGAGACAAAAGGAGGACAATATGATCGATTTGATGGATGTGAGCAAGTCTTATGGCCAGGGACTTCCGGCTGTAAATCATGCCAATCTCCATGTGGATAAAGGAGAGTTCGTGTTCGTGGTGGGGAGCAGCGGCTCCGGAAAGTCCACGCTCATCAAGCTTCTGCTCAAAGAATTGGATGCGACGTCAGGCAGCATCATCGTCAGCGGAGAAAAGCTGGAGGGGATGAAGCATCGGCGTGTGGCGAAGTATCGCAGGAAGCTGGGAGTGGTGTTCCAGGATTTCCGCCTGCTGAAGGATCGGGACGTGTACGAAAACGTGGCCTTTGCCCAAAGAGTCATTAATCGCCCTACCAGAGTGATCCGCAAACGGGTGCCGGAGGTGCTCCAGGAGGTGGGTCTTGCTGGAAAATATAAAGCATACCCAGACGAGCTTTCCGGAGGTGAGCAGCAGCGGGTGGCCCTGGCGAGAGCCATTGTCAACCGTCCGGACATTCTGCTGGCGGATGAGCCCACGGGAAACCTGGATCCGAAAACCTCGGAGGAGATCATGGAGCTTTTGGAGGAGATCAATGAGAGAGGGACTACGATCCTTGTGGTGACCCATAACAGGGAGATTGTCAACGCCATGAAAAAGAGGGTGGTCACCATGCACAACGGCGTGATTATCAGCGACGAGAAAGAAGGAGAGTATCATGAGGCCTAGTACGATTTGGTATACCCTGAAGCAGGGTGTAAAAAACATAAAGAGAAACTGGATGTTTTCCATTGCCTCCGTTGTGACCATGGCTGCCTGTATATTTCTGTTTGGCATTTTTTATTCCATCGTAAACAATGTGAATAGCATCACTCACAAGCTGGAGGCAGAGGTTCCGGTGACCGTGTTCTTTGACGAGGGAACCACCGAGGAGGAGATGCAGGCAGTGGGAGCCCTGATCCAGACTCGGCCGGAGGTTGCCCGCATAGAGTTTGAATCTGCGGAGGAAGCCTGGGAAAAGATGAAGGAGGAATATTTCGGAGATGCGGATGCGGCGGAAGGCTTTAAGGACGATAATCCTCTGATCAATTCCTCTAACTATCATGTCTATATGAACAACATTGAAAAACAAAGTGAGCTGGTGGCGTACATTCAGACCCTGGATCACGTGCGGGAGGTCAATCAGTCCGTGCAGGCGGCAAAGACTCTGGGCTCCATCAACAAGCTGGTGTCCTATGTCTCCGTGATCATGATTGTGATACTCCTGCTGATCTCCATTTTTCTCATCAGTAACACGGTTTCCGTGGGAATTACTGTTCGTAAGGAGGAAATCGGGATTATGAAATACATTGGAGCCACGGATGGCTTTGTCAGGGCACCATTCCTGCTGGAGGGTATGGTTCTGGGCTTTGTGGGTGCGGTCATTCCGCTTATCGGATTGTATTTTGTCTACAACAGTGCGATCTCCTACGTGTTTACCAAGTTCAATGTGCTGATGGGAGTGGTGGACTTTATTCCAGCAGGAGTGATCTATCGGACTCTGGTTCCCATTGGGGTTGCCCTTGGCATTGGCATCGGTCTCATCGGAAGCTTCTGGACCACAAGAAAACACTTGAAGGTGTGAAATGGATGGATTACAATCAGAGAGAAGAGAAACCACGGCTGTCGGTATTTCGGCAGCCATTTTTCGTTTTGCGGGAAGGATGCTTTCGCATTGCGAAAAGCATTTTTTCAGTAAGCAAAGGCGTGTAGGAACCGGTGCGTGGTTTCCATGGGGAGGCTGCCTTGTTCCGCACGTGGCTGCGGAAGAGGATGCTGTCTTCCCGCAGGGGAGAGAGGGGACGAAGTGGGAGCCCCTGCTTTGCCATACGAAGAAGTGAGCATAGGAGAGAGGAATGGCAAAAAGAGATTTTTGGAAGGGAGCGGCTGTAGGCGCCCTGTGCGCCGCAGCCTTGGCGGCAGGAAGCCTGACAGCGCTTCAGACATGGATCAGGCCGGGAAGAGGATCCGTCATGAGATATCAAAAATGCCTGGATAAGCTGGAATATATGGAAACCCTGATCGACCGTTATTATTTGGAGGAAAAAGATGTGGGAGATCTGGCAGAGGGGCTTTACGCCGGTCTGCTTTACGGATTGGGAGATCCCTATTCCCGGTACTATACGAAGGAGGAATATGAGGAGGAAAACAACAGCACAGAGGGCTCCTACGTGGGGATCGGGGTTGCCATCCAGAAAAATCCGGAGGGAGGGATCCTGATCTCAGAATGCTATGAGGGAGGACCTGGGGAGGCGGCTGGATTGGAAAAAGGGGACGTGATCAGCGCTGTGGATGGGCAGGACGTGACTCAGGCGGAGACGTTGGACGTGGTGTCGATGATCCGGGAAAACGAGACAGGCAGCACCGTCCTTATCATTCACAGAGAGGACGTGGAGGAGGCTTTGACCGTTCCTGTGACCATCACGGATGTGGAGCTGCCCTCGGTTTTCCATGAAATGCTGGAAGATGAGGTGGGCTACCTGCGCATTTCGGAGTTTAAGGGGGTGACACCTCAGCAGTTTAAAACTGCCATGGAGGAGCTTACAGAGGGGGGAATGAAAAAGCTGGTGGTGGATCTGAGAGATAATCCAGGCGGGCTTTTGACTTCCGTCTGTGATGTTCTGCGCCAGATACTTCCCGAGGGTCTGATCGTTTATACGGAAGACAAATATGGGAACAGGGAGGAGCTGACCTGCAGCGGTGAGACGCCTCTGGCCATTCCCATGGCAGTGCTGGTCAATGGGAACAGCGCCTCGGCGTCAGAAATCTTTGCCGGAGCCGTACAGGACTATGAATTGGGAGTGATCGTGGGAACCCAGACCTTTGGAAAAGGAGTGGTACAAAACATCCAGAAGCTTTCGGACGGAAGCGCTGTCAAACTGACGGTTTCCCAGTATTTTACCCCCAAAGGAAACAGCATTCATCAGGTGGGGATCCTGCCGGATGTGGAGGAAGCGCTGGATAACTCCCTGCTGAATAAGGAGGAGATCACTCACGAGGAGGATAACCAGCTGCAGCGGGCCGTTCAGATCTTAAGGGAAAAGAGTTGATCGAAGGTCCGGGAACGAGAGAAAGAGCACAAAGAAAGATCAAAGAAAAGGAGAAAGACCATGGAACAAAAGCAAAATCAGGATCTGTTGACGGGGGCGTTGATCGGGCTGGCCAAAACCTGTGAAAGCAATCCCAAAACGGAGGATACCGACCAGCTCCTTGTGAAAGGGCTTTGGATGACGGCACAGGAGGACATGGGCGAACAGGCCCTCCTGGAGATGACGGAAAAGATAAGGGAGGAGAAGTACCAGGTATCTCCCGGCTGCCGTCATTGTGAGAGCCCTTGTGGGAACACCAGCGACTGTGATATGAGCACCATCTGGAAGGCAGAGCCCATGGTGAGGCAGGGAAAGATCAAGCTGCTTCTGGGGATCCGCAGGATGGCGCTCCAGGCCCTTCCACAGCTGGAAGCAGGAGAGCTTTCCGAAGAAACCATCCGTTTTCTGCACAAAGGCTTGGCAGTGCTGGGCTACGAAATGGAAGCAGAAGATCTTGCCCCGACCTTGGCGGAGCTGGATGAAAAGCTGGCCCTGCTTTAAGACACCACAGACTCCTCGGCCTGCAGGACAATCGGGCAAAAGTATCATGGTACACAAGGCTCCTTCCA
>JAUNJL010000037.1 GCA_030533315.1 Eubacteriales bacterium | reverse complement strand
TTTTCCTTTTGTTCGCAATTATATTCAGGTGTGAAAAAAAACGCAACCCCCGATTTTGCAAGGATTGCGGAATAAATTACACTTTATTTGGTTTTAAATCAGTACCACCAGCTTATCCGGTGGTACTGATTACTGCCAGATATCCGCATACCCTATCTCCAGACCGCTGTCTGAAAAGGGATATTCGTCAGTCCCTCCAGATCCCAGGAAGAAACCGCAAATTCCTCCCCAATCTGATGAGGATTTTTCATTTCCTCCCTTGTGGCCGTAGTTCTCTCCTGGCTTTCCTCGGAGGCTTCCTCTTCCCTCAAGCACTGGCTCCAGGTGTAACATTCTGAAAGCCCTTTATGATGGATAATATTTCTAATCTTGCTTCTGCAAAACCTATGGCCAGTGAGGTATGGCCGAACGGCAAACGGCTTTCGCTTCTAAATTTACTGTCACACAAGCCGTATTGATATGCATTGTTATCCTTTTCAGCAGTAATATTTTATTTCTCCAAAATACGAGTACCATTTTTGAATAATATCCGAGCTTCGTGCCTCAACCATTCTCATGATGTTCCGAAGCGTATGAGATGGTATTTTTGAATTATTATTGCAGAGAAGGCATTTTCCTGCACTGGTAATCCATACCTTCGTTGCGTTTTCACATGGTTTTCCTTTCGCAATGTGCACATGTATAGATTCAACAGGTTTGTTTTCATTTGTCCAAAAATAAATCCAATATTCTCCCATTCTAAAGATTTGAGACATTTTCAAACCCTCCCACCTGGGAAAATTCAATAATCAAGTGAGCTGTCGATCGTATAATTTCTTCAAACTGTTTTATTTCTTCTTTTGTAAAATGAAAAATATTTTCCCATTCATATTGAGGCAGCCAGCAAGTGGCATATTTAAATCCATATTTCTCATCCGGTCTCTCAATATATACTTTTACCTGTCCATTCTTTTGCATATCTGAATGTACAATTTCTGTCTCATCGTTTAAAGTCATAAAAGGATACATCATATTTATCATCCCTCCCTGTCCTTAATGATCCTGTCCTGCATCAGTCTCGCTTACGTCCATCGTACAACTGCATGACTTCCACCTTGCAGTGATGCTCCTTGCTTTTCCGGTCATAACCGATCCCAACCAGAAGGATGCGGCCTGCCGTCTTTTTCCCGGATCTCCTCCAAAACCGCTGGCTGTAATCCTTTTTCCGGATTTGGGCTATGGCTTCCTCCGGGGTGTGGTCTACCTTTAGCTCCAAAATGATCCCGTCTGATGCCGGCGGTACTTCCGGATAAAAAATGAAGTCCACATAGCCCTTTCCCGCCTTTTCTTCTCTTTCAACCCGGTAATAGTCTCTTGCGGACAGATACACCAGATTTACCACTGCGCTCAGTTCGGTTTCGTGGTTATGGGAAAGTATGGGCGTTTCCATATCATGAGTCTGCTCCAAAATCTTCTCCATGGTTTTGGTATCTCCCCCCAGGGTGGCCTGAAGCATTCTCTCAGATGCCTTTGCCAGGCGGTACACGTATCCAAGGGACGCCTCCCGTTTCAGCATATCCGCAAACTGATCCATCAGCTCCTTATTGGGGATGAAAACCCTGCCATTTTCATAGCTCAAAAAGCCATAAACCACCATCGCAGACAAAATCTGTTCTTTTGTACTTAATTCCTGGGCCGTTGCCGCGTATTCATAGATTTTTACCGGAACCGCGTTCTGGGATACCATCAGCGCCAACGCATCCCTCACCGCATCCACATTTTTTTGTATATAGTAAAAAATCTCATCGTAGGGTCCGGAACTGCTCCAATAGTTTCCCAAATTGTTATTGGACAGCGCCATCACCACGGAGCGGGGATTGTACAGCCTTTCGCCAGATTTTGTATGATAACCGTCATACCATTTTCGCAGCCCCTCCCTCGTAACCTGCTCTTTATGGTGCCCCTGCTTCTGATAGCGGGCAAACAGATGATCCACCTCGCCGTCCGTAAATCCAAAGTATTCAGAAAACCGCTCCTCCGACGCCATGGTATACTCGCTGAACATATTCAGCTCCGACCCGCTGCTATACTTCGCGATAGGAAGGATACCTGTCATGTAAGCAAGCAGTACGTATGGCCTGTCCTTTAAAAGGTTCCGCAAAAACAGCAGATAGTCTTTTTTGTCCTGTTCCCGGGTAAAGCTCTGATGAAAAATGAAATCCCATTCGTCCAAAACAAAAAGGAAACGAACATCTTCCTCTAAATACAATTCCAAAAGCACGTCCGCTGCGCTGTCCAAATCCTCGGTCTCCAGCTTCGGATAAGCTCTTTTCAAATCCCGCACCAGCCGTTTCTCAATTCGGTCTATATAATCCTTGTAGGAACGGCAGTCTCCCCCAAGCTCGTGAAGGGAAATGTGGATAACAGGAAACTTGTTTCGATAGCTTTCCCACTCCTGATTCTCCGCAATCTTCAGGGAGGCAAAAATATCCCTTGCGTCAAAAGCCTCTGAAAAGAAGGATGAAATCATATTTGCCGCCACCGTTTTCCCAAACCGCCTTGGTCTGGTAATACAAATATGGTTATTTCCTGTTTTTACCAGGGGAAACAATTCTGCAAGCATTTGTGTTTTATCTACAAAATAAGGTTTTTCTCTCTCGCTTTTGAATAGGGTATACGCAGATTTGCTGTTCAGATAAACACCCATTTCCGTTTTCTTCTCCTCCTTCTTTTTTCTCTTCCCTTATTTTATCACGAATACCTGCAAACTGCTATCCCCCGGAAGCTTTCGTTCTTTAGAAATGATGATTGTTTATTTTGGAAAGGATCCGATTTCAATCACCTCATAATTCACCGCCGCATTGATGACTTCATCGGTAAGCCTTGTGGTATCCATGTCCATCCAGCTATCCCCGTCAAATACAAGCACCTGCAGCTTGGTGAGTTCTCTCCCATGGACTGCGAATATGGATTTTCCATCGCCGTAGCCCCTGCCTTGGGAAAGGGCTTCCCCATTCTGGTCAAAAAGCATCGTGTGATATGGAGCGTACACTTTACCTTCCATTTCCACGTATTCCTCATAGGAAATCCCACATTCCTCTTCAAGGCCTTCTGTTTTGATCGCCATTGCTTCCTCATATTCTTCCCGTGTAACGGTTCTTTTCACAAACGGAACGTCTGTCACGGTCACAATCTGGTATGGGGAGATGGTAACCTCTTTCGTGCCGTAGGGTTTTCCTTTTGTGTCTAAGGTTATGTGCTTTGTACGTTCCTTATCCAGCTGGAATGGAATCTGCAGCTCCCAGCTTCCCTCCCATTTGTGTCCGTCTTTATTTTCCACATACAGCCCTTCCACATCATCATAACCGATTGCGGATAGGTTCAATGACAGCACCCCTTTTTCAAGGCCGTCATGACCTAAGTTCATTTTCATCATTCCCACATATGTGTGATCATCCAGTGCTTTTCCCTCCAAATAAAAGGCTTCCTCCGTCAGCGGTTGGGAAGCCGCCACTCCCGGCACCTCATATTCTCCCCACAGATACACGATGGATGCGCCCTCTTCCGCTCCATCTGCGGTAGAATACCTTGGGATATTCAGCAAATTTCCCTGATCCGCATCCATTTTCAAGGTGAGGAAAACAGACATTCCATCGTACAGCACCTCCGATGCGCTTACCTTTATCCCAGCGTCCTCTGCAGAAAGATTCCTTTTGCCCGACTCTCCAGCTTCTTCGGATGACAAAACCTCCGCATATTCGCTGTAGTCTCCCGAATATGTGATGATTTTCTCCACCTGTCTGAAAATCCCTCCCAGCAGAGGAATCCTGGAGGCCAGAGCAGGATTGGAGCAGCAAAGAATGCCGCCTGCCCCAAGGATGGCAGCAGCGGCTGCTGCCGCCTTCCCTGTCCAACGGCTCCTTTTGGCCTCCGGCCTTTTGTCAGGAAGGCTTTCCAGGGTATGTACGTATCGATCCCACACCTTTTCCGGGATCCTCTCATCCTCCTTGATGTTCTCCATCATCTCTCTAAAACGGCTCATATACCTCTCCTTTCTTTCCAAACGGCTCCTCACAGACTGCAGGACCCATCCTGGAAGGTTCCCATGATTCCTCCGCGGCTTCTCCCGGGAATCTACCTCTGCTCACAATACATCCTCTCGATTCGGCTTCTGGCCGTGGAAAGCCTTCCCCTTACCGTGCTTTCATGAATCCCCAGGATCTCTGCGATCTCCCTGCTTTTAAATCCTTGGACGTAATAGAGGATCAAGACAATCCTGTACTTTTCCTCCACATCCTCTAGAAATGCCCTCCATTCCACAGAGGAATATTCTCCCTGGCATCCCCTGTTCTCCAGAATTTCCTCCCCTTCCACAAAGCGTTTTCGTTCTCGGAGAATTGCGTTGCAGTGATTGATCAGGATCCGCGTCAGCCATGTTTTAAAATACCGGTCATTCTTTAATGTCCCTATTTTCTCCCAGCAGGTCAGCGCCGTCTCCTGCATGGCGTCTGCGGCGTCGTCATCATTTTTTACCATTGCCTTTGCCACCTTGTACATGGCCGGTGCACAGTCCTTCATCAGCTGCACGAAGGCTTCTTTGTCATGATTTCTTGCCTTGTGAACCAAAAACACTCCTATGCCACCTCCCTCGTGGAAAATTTTATTTTTTCAATTACATTTATTAGATAAGGCATCCCAGCTTTTTGTCCAGACAAATTTTATTTTTGCCCGAAGGATACTCTCTTCCACAAAAAGGCCCTGAAAGCCTTGCAGCTCCAGGGTATCCTATTCTTAGACATATGACGGCATCAATCCTAAAACAAGGGGAGCCGCGGACAGACTCCCTCTTTCCTCTTTTATGTCACGCATCGTTTTTATGAACTTCCGGCGAACGGTTTTTCCTTTTACTCACAATTATGTTCAGATACTAAAAAAAACCGCAATCCCCGATTTCTCAGGGATTGCGGAAAAATTAAACTTTATTTCGCCCTAATGAGCAAAGATTACTCGATAACGGAAGCAACACGTCCAGATCCTACAGTACGTCCACCCTCACGGATAGCGAAGGTAAGACCCTGGCCCATAGCGATGGGGTGGATCAGCTCGATGGTCATCTCGATGTTATCGCCAGGCATACACATCTCGGTTCCCTCTGGAAGAGAGATCACGCCTGTAACGTCCGTTGTTCTGAAGTAGAACTGAGGACGATAGTTGTTGAAGAAAGGTGTATGACGGCCACCCTCGTCCTTGGTCAGAACGTAAACCTGAGCGGTGAACTTGGTGTGGCAGGTAATGGTACCTGGCTTTGCAAGAACCTGTCCTCTCTCGATCTCGTTTCTCTGAACGCCACGAAGAAGGGCACCGATGTTATCACCAGCCTGAGCCTCGTCAAGAAGCTTACGGAACATCTCGATACCGGTAACAACAACCTTACGGGTCTCTTCCTTGATACCAACGATCTCAACTTCCTCGGATACGTGAAGAACACCAGCCTCTACTCTACCAGTAGCAACGGTACCACGTCCGGTGATGGAGAATACGTCCTCCACAGGCATAACGAAAGGCTTGTCGGTGTCACGCTGCGGATCCGGAATATACTTGTCAACAGCATCCATCAGCTCCATAACCTTGTCGCCCCACTCGCCATGAGGATCCTCCAGAGCCTTCAGAGCGGATCCCTGGATAACCGGAATGTCATCTCCCGGGAAGTCATACTCGCTCAGCAGGTCACGGATCTCCATCTCTACCAGCTCAAGAAGCTCCTCGTCGTCTACCATGTCACACTTGTTCATGAATACAACGATGTAGGGAACGCCTACCTGACGGGAAAGAAGGATGTGCTCCTTCGTCTGAGCCATAACACCGTCTGTAGCGGCAACAACCAGGATAGCGCCGTCCATCTGAGCAGCACCGGTGATCATGTTCTTAACGTAGTCGGCATGGCCTGGGCAGTCAACGTGTGCATAGTGTCTTTTATCTGTCTCGTACTCAACGTGTGCGGTAGAGATGGTGATACCACGCTCTCTCTCCTCTGGAGCCTTGTCGATGTTCTCGAAATCGGTAGCTGTGTTTCCGGCAACTCTCTCGGACAGAACCTTTGTGATTGCTGCAGTCAAAGTAGTTTTACCATGGTCAACGTGTCCAATGGTACCAATGTTACAATGCGGTTTTGTTCTCTCAAACTTAGCTTTTGCCATTTTAAAACGTCCTCCTTAAAAATCGGCTCTCTCTACATAGAGCGCTATTTCGGTTTTAAACTTGCTATCCTTGATTATATTGCAAATCAAGGATATTTGCAAGTATTTTCAATAAATATTCTCGATCTATAATCGCAGTTTTTCACCGCTCAGATGGGGCCATAGGACCGCTCCCAAACCGGCGGGAGCCGCCATCCCGGCTCAGGCAAACCGAGCCGTCCTCCATCAATCCTTCTTTGCCAATACCTTCTCCTGAACATTCTTCGGAACCGGCTCATACTTCTCAAAGAACATGGAATAGTTGCCTCGTCCCTGTGTTCTGGAACGCAGGTCTGTGGCATATCCGAACATCTCGGAAAGGGGTACATAGCCGCGGATCATCTTGCCGCCGCCGATGTCCTCCATACCCTCGATACGTCCACGGCGGGAGTTGATGTCACCGATAACATCACCCATATAGTCCTCCGGCGTGGTCACCTCCACCTTCATGATAGGCTCAAGAAGGATGGGAGAAGCCTTGTGCATGGCGTCCTTGAATGCCAGAGAACCGGCGATGTGGAACGCCATCTCGGAGGAGTCCACCTCATGGTAGGAGCCGTCGAACACGTTGGCATATACGCCAACGACCGGATAACCGCCCAGGATACCGGCCCTCATGGCTTCCTCGATACCCTCGCCTACGGCTGGGATATATTCCTTGGGAATAGCACCGCCCACAACGCTGGATTCAAACTTATACAGCTCTTCACCATTGGCATCCATGGGCTCGAACCGCACCTTACAGTGGCCGTACTGTCCACGTCCACCGGACTGCTTTGCATACTTGCTGTCCACCTCAACGGACTTGGTGAAGGTCTCCTTGTAGGCAACCTGAGGAGCACCCACGTTGGCCTCCACGTGGAACTCACGGAGAAGACGGTCAACGATAATATCCAGATGAAGCTCGCCCATACCGGCAATAATGGTCTGGCCTGTCTCCTTGTCTGTGTGTGCACGGAAGGTGGGATCCTCCTCCGCAAGCTTGGCAAGAGCCTCGCCCAGCTTGCCCTGTCCTGCCTTGGTCTTCGGCTCGATGGCCAGCTCGATAACTGGCTCCGGAAACTCCATGGACTCCAGGATCACGGGATGCTGGTCATCGCAGATCGTATCACCGGTGGTGGTGAACTTAAAGCCGATGGCAGCAGCGATATCGCCGGAGTACACCTTGTCCAGCTCCATACGCTTGTTGGCATGCATCTGAAGGATACGGCCAACACGCTCTTTTTTGCCCTTTGTGGAGTTGAACACGTAGGAACCAGAGTTCAGGGTACCGGAATACACGCGGAAATATGCAAGCTTTCCAACGAAGGGATCCGTCATGATCTTGAACGCAAGAGCGGAGAAGGGCTCCTCATCAGAGGAGTGTCTCACGGTCTCATTCCCCTCCATGTCAACGCCGTCAATCGGAGGAATGTCCGTGGGAGCCGGCATATACTCAAGAACCGCATCCAGAAGCTTCTGAACACCTCTGTTCCTGTATGCGGAACCACAGCATACCGGAACCGCCGTACATTCACAGGTCGCTTTTCTCAGCGCTGCCTTCAGCTCGTCCACGGAAGGCTCTTCCCCTTCCAGATAAGCCATCATTAAGTCGTCGTCCAGCTCACAGATCTTCTCAATAAGCTCTGTACGATAAAGCTCCGCATCCTCCTGCATATCCTCCGGGATATCGGTGATCTCAATGTCCTCACCCTTATCGTCGTGGAAGATGTAAGCCTTCATTTCAAATAAGTCGATGATACCCTGGAAGGTATCCTCTTTTCCAATGGGGAGCTGCAGACAGATCGCATTCTTCCCCAGACGGGTTCTGATCTGGTCTACGGCGCCGTAAAAATTCGCACCCAGGATATCCATCTTGTTGATGAACGCCATACGAGGTACGTTGTAGGTGTCAGCCTGACGCCATACGTTCTCGGACTGTGGCTCAACGCCGCCCTTTGCACAGAAGACGCCTACGGCGCCGTCAAGTACACGCAGGGAACGCTCAACCTCCACGGTGAAGTCCACGTGGCCCGGGGTATCAATGATGTTGATTCGATGCTCCAGGGCGCCAGCCTTCGGCTTGCAGTTTTCCTGCATCGTCCAATGGCAGGTCGTTGCTGCTGACGTGATGGTGATACCTCTCTCCTGCTCCTGCTCCATCCAGTCCATGGTAGCAGTACCCTCGTGAGTATCTCCGATCTTGTAGTTGACACCTGTGTAATAAAGGATACGTTCTGTAAGAGTGGTTTTACCAGCATCGATGTGAGCCATGATACCAATGTTCCTGGTTCTCTCAAGCGGGTATTCTCTTCCTTCTTTTCCAGCCAATGGATTTTCCTCCTTGAATTAGAAGCGATAGTGAGCAAACGCCTTGTTTGCCTCAGCCATCTTGTGCATGTCTTCTTTCTTCTTAACAGATGCGCCTGTATTGTTCATAGCATCCAGCAGCTCGTTCGCCAGTCTCTCCTCCATGGTCTTCTCGCCTCTCTTGCGGGAATACATGGTCAGCCAGCGAAGGGCCAGTGCCTGACGTCTGTCAGCCCGAACCTCGATGGGCACCTGGTAGGTGGCACCACCGATACGTCTTGCTTTTACTTCCAGAAGAGGCATGATGTTGTTCATGGCCTCCTCAAATACTTCGATCGCTGGCTTGCCAGCTTTCTCTTCTACTCTGGCGAATGCGCCATATACAATCTTCTGGGCCACACCCTTCTTGCCGTCCAACATGATGTTGTTGATCAGCTTGGTCACAACCTTGTTGTTGTACATGGGATCTGCCAGAACGTCTCTTTTCTGAGTATGTCCTTTACGTGGCACGTTACTTCCCTCCTTAATCATCGTTGATTATCTCATCGGTACTCACGCAGTAAAACTATTGCATGTTCGCACTGGTAATGGTTCTATATTTAACCCGCAACCGACAGGGTATATGGAACACCGTACAAATCTCTATAGTTCTCCGCTTCAATACTTCGGATGATTATTTCTTAACTTTCGGTCTCTTGGCGCCGTATTTGGAACGGGCCTGCTTTCTGTTAGCAACACCTGCGGTATCCAGGGTACCTCTGATGATGTGGTATCTGGTACCAGGCAGGTCTTTCACCCTTCCTCCACGGATCAAAACAACGCTGTGCTCCTGAAGGTTGTGTCCCTCTCCTGGAATATAGCTTGTTACCTCGATGCCGTTGGAAAGACGAACTCTGGCGATCTTTCTAAGAGCTGAGTTCGGCTTCTTAGGAGTCGCTGTCTTCACAGCGGTGCAAACGCCACGCTTCTGCGGTGCAGACTGTGCAACTGCTTTCTTTCTTAAGGAGTTGTAGGTTTTCTGCAGAGCCGGTGCTGTAGATTTCTTTACAGCGGTCTCACGTCCTTTTCTTACTAACTGGTTGAATGTTGGCATTCCATTTCACCTCCCGATTAATATCTCCATAGCTTCGCTTCTATGGGGCCTTGCGGTTGCTATTGTCAATCCCATGCAAAAAAAGCCTCGCTTTATTCGCACGCTTTTTGATTATAGCTCGTAAAGATAAGCGTGTCAAGGCATTTTACAGGAAAATAATAGCTAAAACAACAGCCATTGGCCCTTGAATAAAATCAGTTGCTGTTCACCCTGCCATGTTCCCCCCGCTGAAAATGACAGGCCAATAAATTTGAGTAGCCAAAACCTGGTTCCTCGCCGTAGGCGACTTTCCTTGAGCCGGATTTGTTACTGTTTGCGGAGAATCCGCGGACAGCGACAAAAATATAGAACAACAGGAGCGACAAACAGACGGATTGACATTATTTCGGCATACCGATATAATTGTGTAAAGAAATGAAGCAGTAAGGAAAATACTTTGGCAAAGAAGGCATTTGGGGGGATTTTTAGCAGATTGTTGATTTTAGATGAAGAAAGTGAAAGATTTTTTCGTGCCCATATTTGTAAAGGAGAGGGAGATGCGATGAGGCTTAATAGTTTAAAAAAGAAGTGGAATCAATTAGTTGCCGTTACATTCATTTTGACATTGTTTATGTGTATTCCTGTAAGCGCTGGAAATTTATCCTCACAGGACGGTGAAGGGAGCCTTAGCTATGTAAGTGTAAATAAGGATCGCGCTGTTACTCAAGCCAAAGCGACGAGCAAGACTACTGTAAAGAAACGTGGCAAATTAAGTGCGGCAAAGAAAGCAAAAATTAAAAAATTAATTTCACGCTTTCATACGCCGGTTGGTTTTCTGGGTAACCCTGCGATGGATGTAGGGGAAAAGCCAAAAGGCCTGACTAATTCTTTTATTACCGCATGCAGTGCATTCAATGTGAATCAAAAATATTGGAAAGAAAGTAATAGTGATGATGAATATGGAGGATATGGAGAATTTATCATTAAAGAATCATACGTAAAAGCGGCAGCCCGGAAGCTGTTTGGGAAGACATGCTCTGTCTCTGCTCTCCCCAACGATAAAAAGGGCAGTTATTTATTGGCTAGCCGCAAGGGCAAAAACGTGGTTATTTCCGGCTGGAGTTCGCCATATAAGATGTATTCAAAAATCAAAAGCATCTCTCCCCGCAGAGCGAAAACATTTGACGTGAGAGTTGATTATTATGCAAAAAGCTCTTACGATTATTCAACCGAAAAAAGCAAAAAAACGATGACGGTAGTTTACCAGGTGAAAGCCGCACCTAAATCTTATTATGGATATTATGTTACAGGCATTCGTTTTATATGAATTTTACTATGGTGAAGGCTGTCAATACGAAGGAGCATGCTATGATCTGAAGGTTTATCATATAAAAAGCCAAAAAGATTGTGAATGTAGGAGACAGGGCTCCTGAAATGCGATTAGTAAAGGGTAAGCTTTTCGTATCCGCAAAAGGATTTCCTCATGGTGGTCCATTGTATTTGATGAGCAAAAATGGGAAAAATGTTAAAAAGATAACGCCCAATTATGTAAACAACGCAAACATTAAGAACGGATATATTTACTTCCAAGAAGTTACCTATGGGTGGGATGTAAGAAAATGCAGATGTAAATTGAATGGAAGCGGGTATATAGCAAGCAGCATTTCAGGTTTGGCTGCCGGTCTGGAACAAAAAACCTGAAAAGAAGTAAAGGACGGCCACTGGGTTTTGGGATAACGAAAATCTAGCGGCCGTCCTTTTTGCTCCCGCTGCAAAATCCCCAGGAGATTGCCCCTGCAGGCGGTTTTGCACCTGCCCCACCGGATACATTCTGGGGTGTTGATGTTTTGCCGCCTTTATCTCCATGGGGCAGACCTCTTCACACCTTTTGCAGCCGACGCATTTCTTTTGATCCAGATTCATCTGATAAAGGCTGAAGCGGTGAAAGAGGGCATAAAAGGCCCCCAGAAGGCAAAGATATTTGCAGAAATAAGTGGGTGCAATGCCAAAATCCGACTTCTCGCCGCAGGCGGCTTTCCTTGAGCTGGATCGGCTTTTGGAAGTCGCCGGCGTCGAGAAGGACCGCGCGGAGCGGCGAGCAGGTCCCGCCTGGGCATCAATACTCTCCTGCTTTTTCCTCGTAGGACATTTCCCAAATTTCTGAAAACACGGCCAGGGGGCAGTCCGTCAGAAGGCACATCAAAAGGAAACACTCATAAGGATTCACTATATAGATCTCACTCATCCCGCATTTCGTCAGGATCTCCTGCGCCGCATGGATGAAGTCCTGATAGCGCCGGTAGGGATCCTCGTCCGCCATCTCCTGGGAGATGATAAAAAATTCCAGGGTCAGAAGGTCGAAGCGCTCCACGGGGAACTTGTGGTTCAGGATGTTGGTGATCCTTTGGCGGCTGAACCGCTTCTGGCTGAAATGCTTGGCCAGGATGGAGGCGGACATCTTTTTCAGATTTCCCATTTTGTTGATGGGAATGCCGCTGCAGATCACCTTTTCCAAATCGGAGGGAGTGATCATCTTCGCCGTCCAAACCTTGTTCCTCCCCTTTTCCTCCTCATCCCTCTGGTACATGGAGGCAATGATCTCCCTGGCCCTCTCAAGCAGACGGGAGAACTCCAGGAAGGCCTGGCTCTTTTCGGATCTGGGATCCTCCCAGCCCGCCTTCAGGCAGGATAAGTATAGGAAGAGCGTCTCCTCATTGTCCAGCTCCGTCTCCCCGGTAAAAATGCGGATCCCCTGCTCCTTGTCCGAGGAAGGAGGGAGACCTTGGTATCTCTGCTTGTACTCCTCCGCCTTTCCATAGGAAAGCTGCATCCTGTAGCAGTACCAATAGATCACCTCCTCTGGATTGTGGAAGTCAAAATCCTGCTCCCTCAGCACCCTGGTCAGAAAATCCGACACATCCCTCGCCGTCATCCGAAGGCCGAAGCCTAAAAGAAAGACAGTCTCCCTTTTGACGGACGCCTGGGTCAGCCAGTTGTTCACCAGGGCAGGAAGCTTGGTGGAGGTGGGATTCATGGATTTTGGGGTGCAGGTCTCCCGAAAAGAATCCACGGCAATGTCCCGATACACCTCCTGGGGAACCTGATGGAACGGCTCCTCCAGCCCGGCTCTCTCGTATATGTAGCGTTTCAGATAATCCCCGAAGGAGACCAGCTCCATCTCCTTGTACAAATAGTGGAAGATCACGTCCGCATCTTCCTCTTCAAAGCTTTCCAGACTTACCACCTGCCGGAACCTCTGGGCAGCCCTCCTGGTAAACTCAAAGTCCTTGGCCGGCTCAAAGACAGCCGTCTGCTCAAAGTCCAGATCACCCATCCGATTGTTTGTCATTTCCTATCACCTTCCTCCAGACTGCCCTCACCAGGCGCTCTCTTCTCTTGCCCCCCCCCGCAGCCTCCTTTTAGGATTTTTTCTGCCAGGGCCAAAGGAATTTTTCATTTTTTTCCTCCACCTGGCAGAGAATGGCGGTCAGATTGTCCCTTCCCCCCTTCTGCATGGCCCTCTCCAAAAGCTCTGCGGCGGCCTCTCCCACCGATGCTTCACAGGATAGGATCTCCCACAGCTCCTTTTGGGTGAGCATGTCCGTGACCCCGTCCGTGCACAGCAGATAGCGGCTTCCCGCCTGTACGGGCAGGGAGACCATGGAGGGCTCTAGAGCCGTCTCCTCCTCCAGGGTTCCAAGATATTGGGTAAGAGGAGCCTTGCCGAAAGGGCCCTTGCCCATTACATGATCCGTGGAGATCTGCACCATGGAGGCCTCTCCCTTCTGATAGATCCGGCTGTCCCCCAGGTTTGCAAAGTAGGCGGTCTCCGGTGTAAACACCGCCATAGCGGCGGTGGTGCCCATGGACGAGATCCGGTTCTCCCTTCCGTAGGATGCGACTGCCTCGTTCATGGAAAGGCAAGCCTCCTCCCAAAAGCCCTTTTCATCTTTTTTTAGCCTGTGCTTATGAGCCATACAATACTCACCAAATTTCTCCGATGCCAGGCAGGCCGCAACCTCGCCGCTGCTTTCTCCGCCCATCCCGTCGAACACCGCCAGGGCAGGCAGCTTCTTCAGGGGAATGCTCCCTGTCGCCACCCCCTTCAGCCCCGTATTTTCTGCCGGAAGCCGCAGGCCGCAGCACCAAAAATTGTCCTCGTTATTGGCCCGGACCCGGCCTACCTGGCATATACAGGCATAATCCATCTGATAAGTCATAAGATTTCTCCTTTGCCCTATTAATCAAACTGCTTCAGAGAAACCTTCCAGTATTTCTCTCCTCGCTTGGTATATTCAGTGCTGTCCGTCTCCTTGTCGTGGATCGTACCGTCCTGATCAATCCACCGGATCAGCTTTCCCCGCTGGTCGTAATAATAAAGCTCCTGCTTGGTGTTCGTCCAGGCATACGCAAAAAACAAGCGTTCCTCCCAGTAATAATATTCCTCATAAACGCCGTCGTCGGATGTCTCCGGGTAGATGAGGGCCTTTACCAGCTTGCCGTTTTCGTCGTAATAACGGAGGCGCTCTCCCTCCTTCCCTACAACGGAGCACCTGGGAAGAAGCTCCACGATGGAGGTCACCCGTTTCTTGATATTCTGGATGGTCGTGGAGAAATCATCGATCTGCGCCGTGCTGTTATCATTGCTCTCCAGCATGCGGACGATCATCTGGGAATCCTGCACCCGTTTCTTCTGATCCAGGATCTTCTTCGCATAAACTCCAATGACCAGGCAGGCCACCGCCATGACCAGGACCGCGGATGCGCGCCAAAGGGAAATCTCATAGCGCCTGATCCCTTTTCCCAGAATGCGGAGCTCTATTTTTTGCTTTTTTTCGTACCTTGACAGATATCCCCTTTTTGACGGCGCCCGGTTGGTCTTTTCCCCATCCTGCTCCGGGTATGCAGGGTATGTATGAGAAATCCCCTCCCCACTGCCTTCCAAGGAGGATCTCTCCTCCTTGCGGATGAGGTCGTCCAGAGCACGGTAAAACTGCGCCGCATTCTCATAACGCTCCCCCTCATCATAGGCGCAGGCCTTTTGGATCACCCTGGCCAGCTCAGGAGAGGCATCGGCAGGCGCCGGCACCGGCTCCCCCGCCATCCGTTTATTCAGGGCGACCTCCTTGTCCCGGTATGTGATAAGCTGCTTATCCAGGCTCAAAAAAGGAAGGCGCCCCCGGTTCATCAGCTTGTACAGCACGATCCCCAGGGAGTACACATCCACCCTGGCATCATAGCTCTCTCCCCGATACATCTCCGGCGCCATATAGGAATAGGTGCCTTTTTTTGACATACTGCTCATGGTCTGTTCCAGCTCCCGGGCAATGCCAAAATCGCCCAGCTTAAAATCCCCGAACCTGGAAACGAAAATATTTTCCGGCTTGATGTCCCGGTGGATGATGTTCAGCTGGCGGCAGTGATCCATGGCCCTGCACAGATCGCAGCCCAGCTTCAGCACCTCCTTTTCCCCCATCTCTCTTCCGGCGCAGTAATCCAGAAAGCTGGTAAGATATTCCATACGGATGTAAATATCCCAGCCGATCTCATCCAGATACTCCACAACCTTGAAATCCTCCACGGAAACAATGTGGGAATTTCCCCGGAAGTACTCCATGGTGCTGATCTCCTGGATGCATTCCTCCACAATATTGCGGAAATATTCTCTTGTATCGTTTTCATCCCCGGACTCCTGGCGAACACTGTTCAGCTCGCTTTTGTTTGCGGGAATGGTAATGATCTTGATTGCTGAATAAAAGGATCTTCCCCACTCCGTCCTCTGTGCCTTGTATACCTTTCCAAAGGAACCTTCCCCGATTTTTTCCACGATCTTCCACTCCGGCCACACGGAAACCGGCAGGTCCTTATCCATAGGTACTCCTCCTTTCGTCAGAATAAAAACGGAAATCCTTATGGTCTCAGCCCTAGTATACTAAAATATTATCACAATGAACAGACACATCTGTATTTTCTTTTTGGTATTTTCCGGCAGACAAAAGCAGGCGTCCCACATATGTGAAACGCCTGCCACTGATCCAGAAAGACTATTCTTCCTCGGAGGCATCTTCCTTCTGAGGTTCCTCCTCTTCCGAAGCTTCTTCCTCTAAAGCCTCTTCATTCAGGGGCTCTGCATCCTCCAGGGACTCCTGGTCCCCGGCTGATTCTTCCTCCTGAAGGTCCTCATCAGGCCCGTCGAAATCCTCTCCGTCACCGGAATACTCTTCCTCCAGCTCGATGGCCTCCTGATCCTCGTCTCCTTCAAATGGAAGCTCCTCCGGCATCCCCGTATCCAGCTCCACATCGCTGTAGCACTTCATACCGGTTCCGGCCGGGATCAGCTTACCGATGATCACGTTCTCCTTCAAACCGATCAAATGGTCTACCTTGCCCTTGATGGCGGCCTCGGTGAGAACCTTCGTCGTCTCCTGGAAGGAGGCGGCGGACAGGAAGGAGTCTGTGGCAAGGGATGCCTTGGTGATACCAAGCATTCCCTGTTTTCCAACGGCGGGAGCCTTGCCCTCGCTCTCCAAACGCTCGTTCACTTCCTCATACTCCAGGTAATCCACCAGGGTACCTGGCAGGAAATCACTGTCCCCATTGTCCTCGATGCGGATCTTCTTCAGCATCTGGTGTACGATCACCTCGATGTGCTTGTCGTTGATCTCAACACCCTGGAGGCGGTACACCCTTTGTACCTCTCGCAGCATGTAGTCCTGCACGGCCCGGACACCCTTGATCCTCAGAATGTCGTGGGGGTTCACGCTTCCCTCTGTCAGCTCGTCACCGGCCTCCATCATCTGGCCGTCCGTGATCTTGATGCGGGAGCCGTAGGGAATCAGGTACGTCTTGGAATCTCCCGTCTCCGTATCCGTCACGATGATCTCCCGCTTTTTCTTTGTATCGTTGATAGTCGCAATTCCCGGGATCTCCGTGATGACGGCAAGACCCTTGGGCTTTCTCGCCTCAAAAAGCTCCTCCACACGGGGAAGACCCTGTGTGATATCTCCGCCGGCCACGCCTCCTGTATGGAAGGTACGCATGGTCAGCTGTGTACCCGGCTCACCAATGGACTGTGCGGCGATGATACCGATGGACTCGCCCACCTGCACCGGCTCGCCGGTGGCCATGTTGGCGCCGTAGCACTTGGCGCACACACCCACCTTGCACTTACAGGAAAGGATGGTACGGATCTTCACCTGCTGGATGGATCCGCCGTTCTGATTGTCCACGCCCTCCTTCATGATGCGGGCAGCTCGCCTTGGGGTGATCATATGATTCGCCTTTACAAGGACTTCACCATCCTTGTTTTTGATGGTCTCACAGGAAAATCTTCCCGTGATCCGCTCCTGAAGGCTCTCGATCTCCTCTTTTCCGTCCACAAAGCCCTTGACGTACATACCGGAAATCTCATCTCGCTCCTCGCAGCAGTCCATTTCCCGAACGATCAAATCCTGTGAAACGTCCACCAGACGTCTCGTCAGATAACCAGAGTCGGCGGTACGCAGCGCCGTATCGGACAGACCCTTCCGGGCTCCATGGGCGGACATAAAGTATTCCAGTACGTCCAGTCCTTCACGGAAGTTTGACTTGATGGGAAGCTCGATGGTGTGACCGGTGGTATCTGCCATCAGTCCCCGCATACCGGCAAGCTGCTTGATCTGCTTATCGGAACCACGGGCACCGGAGTCAGCCATCATATAGATGTTGTTGTACTTGTCAAGACCGGTGAGCAGAGCCTTCGTCAGCTCGTCGTCCGTCTTCTTCCAGGTATCCACAACCTCCTTATAGCGCTCCTCCTCCGTGATCAGGCCTCGCTTGTAGTTCTTCGTGATCAGGTCCACGGTGTCCTGGGCCTGGCGGATCATCTCCGGCTTCTGAGGCGGCACGGTCATATCGGAAATCGACACGGTCATGGCCGCTCTCGTGGAGTATTTATATCCCATCGCCTTGATGGCGTCCAGAACCTCCGCAGTCTTGGTGGCTCCGTGAGTGTTGATGACCTTTTCCAGGATCTGCTTCAGCTGCTTCTTTCCTACCAGGAAGTCCACCTCCAAAAGAAGCTCGCTTCCGGGAGCGCTTCTGTCCACAAATCCAAGATCCTGGGGAAGGATCTCGTTGAACAGGAAACGACCCAGCGTGGAGGAAACGTTGCTGCTGAGAATCGTCCCATCTGGATTCTTCTTTTCACAGCGCACATTGATCCGGCTCTGGAGGGCGATGAACTTATTCTCGTATGCCAAAATGGCCTCGTTCACACTCTTAAAGTATTTCCCCTCACCCTTGTTTCCCGGTCTCTCCTGAGTCAGGTAGTAGATCCCAAGAACCATATCCTGGGAGGGAACGGCCACGGGGCCGCCATCGGAGGGCTTCAGAAGGTTGTTGGGCGAAAGAAGGAGGAAACGGCACTCTGCCTGCGCCTCCTGGGACAAGGGCAGATGGACTGCCATCTGGTCTCCGTCGAAGTCCGCATTGAATGCGGTACAAACCAGCGGGTGCAGCTTGATGGCCTTGCCTTCCACCAGGATGGGCTCGAAGGCCTGGATCCCCAGACGGTGCAGGGTAGGCGCACGGTTCAGCATCACCGGATGCTGCTTGATAACGTCCTCCAGCACGTCCCACACAGCCGGCTCCAGCTTCTCCACCATCTTCTTTGCGTTCTTGATGTTGTGGGAGGTACCGTTTGCCACCAGTTCCTTCATAACAAAGGGCTTAAACAGCTCGATCGCCATCTCCTTGGGGAGACCGCACTGATAAATCTTCAGCTCCGGTCCCACAACGATAACGGACCGGCCGGAATAGTCCACACGTTTTCCCAGAAGGTTCTGGCGGAAACGGCCGGACTTTCCTTTCAGCATATCGGACAGAGACTTCAGCGCCCTGTTTCCAGGGCCGGTCACAGGACGTCCCCGGCGCCCGTTGTCGATCAGGGCGTCCACCGCCTCCTGGAGCATACGCTTCTCATTGCGGACGATGATGTCCGGGGCACCCAGCTCCAGCAGCCTCTTCAGACGATTGTTCCGGTTGATGATCCGGCGGTACAGATCGTTTAAGTCGGAGGTGGCAAAACGCCCGCCGTCCAGCTGCACCATGGGACGAAGATCCGGCGGGATCACCGGGATCACGGTGAGGATCATCCACTCGGGGCGGTTTCCGGACTCCCGGAAGGACTCCACCACCTCCAGTCTCTTGATGATCCTGGCCCGCTTCTGGCCGGTGGCCTCCTGCAGCTCGCTCTTCAGCTCCTGGGAATCCTTCTCCAGGTCGATGGCCTCCAGAAGCTCCTTGATGGACTCTGCGCCCATGCCCACCCGGAAGCCGCTTCCATAGGACTCTCTGGCCTCCTGATATTCTCTCTCCGTCAGGATCTGCTTATACTGGAGCCCGGACTCCGCCGGATCCAGAACGATATAGTTGGCAAAGTAGAGAACCTTCTCCAGCGTTCGGGGAGAAAGATCCAGGATCAGTCCCATACGGGACGGGATCCCCTTGAAATACCAAATATGGGAAACGGGGGCAGCCAGCTCAATGTGGCCCATGCGCTCCCTGCGGACGGAGGCCTTCGTCACCTCCACGCCGCACCGGTCGCACACCACCCCTTTATAGCGGATCTTCTTGTACTTTCCGCAGTGACACTCCCAGTCCTTGCTGGGTCCGAAGATACGCTCGCAGAACAGCCCGTCCTTCTCAGGCTTCAAGGTACGGTAGTTGATGGTCTCAGGCTTCAAAACCTCGCCTCTTGACCAGTCTCTGATCTTCTCGGGGGACGCCAGTCCGATCTTGATGGCGTCGAACGTCATTGGCTGATATGTTTCATTGGTATTGGTTGATTCTGCCATGTATTCTTTCCCCTTTCTATTCTTCGTCATCGAGAGTCTCTTCAAACTCTGCGTATTCGTCTTCTTCGTCCTCGTCCTCTTCCACGTCCACCAGCTCGTCGCCGTCAAACTCCTGCTGAGTATAACCATGCCTTGCAAAGGACTCGCCGTCCCGGTGTCCCCGGGACTCTCCTTCGATCACGGCCCGCAGATCCGTCTCGCCGTAATCCACGTTTTCCATGATCTCCACTTCGGTCTGGTCTTCTCTCAGGACCCGCACGTCCAGAGCCAGTGACTGGAGCTCTTTCAGGAGGACCTTGAAGGATTCGGGAATACCTGGCTCGGGGATGTTGTCTCCCTTGATGATGGCCTCATAGGTCTTCACACGTCCGACCACGTCATCGGATTTTACGGTCAGGATCTCCTGAAGGGTATAGGACGCCCCATAGGCCTCCAGAGCCCAAACCTCCATCTCCCCGAAACGCTGGCCACCAAACTGAGCTTTTCCGCCCAGAGGCTGCTGGGTCACCAGGGAGTACGGTCCCGTGGAACGGGCATGGATCTTGTCGTCCACCAGATGGTGAAGCTTCAGATAATGCATGTGTCCGATGGTGGTGGGGCTGTCGAAGAACTCTCCGGTCCGCCCATCCCGAAGCTGAACCTTGCCGTCCCGGGAAATGGGCACACCATGCCAGAGAGCTCTGTGCTCCTTGTTTTCATCAAGGTACTGCATGACCTCCGGCAGGAGAATGTCTTTATATTTTTCACGAAATTCCTCAAAGTCTTCCGTGTTCACGTAATCATTTGCAAGCTCCAGGGTATCCTGGATGTCGTCCTCGTTTGCGCCGTCAAACACAGGCGTGGCCACGTTAAAGCCCAGGGCCTTTGCGGCAAGGCTCAGGTGGATCTCCAGCACCTGCCCGATGTTCATACGGGAAGGCACGCCAAGGGGATTCAGCACAATGTCCAGGGGACGGCCGTTGGGAAGGAAAGGCATGTCCTCCACCGGCAGAACCCGGGAAACCACACCCTTGTTGCCGTGACGGCCGGCCATCTTGTCACCCACGGAAATCTTTCTTTTCTGGGCGATATAAATACGGACGGACTGATTGACGCCGGGAGAAAGCTCGTCTCCATTCTCCCTGGTAAATACCTTTGCGTCCACCACAATCCCGTACTCACCGTGGGGCACCTTCAGGGAGGTGTCCCGAACCTCCCGGGCCTTCTCTCCAAAGATGGCCCGCAGAAGCCTCTCCTCCGCCGTCAGCTCGGTCTCTCCCTTCGGAGTCACCTTGCCCACCAGGATGTCGCCGGCCCGCACCTCGGCACCGATGCGGATGATCCCCCGCTCGTCCAGATCCTTCAAGGCGTCGTCGCCCACGCCTGGAACGTCCCGGGTGATCTCCTCCGGTCCCAGCTTCGTATCCCGGGCCTCCGCCTCATATTCCTCAATGTGTACCGATGTGTAAACGTCGTTCTGTACCAGCTTTTCACTTAAGAGGACCGCATCCTCGTAATTGTAGCCCTCCCAGGTCATAAAGCCAATGAGAGGATTCTTTCCCAGAGCCAGCTCCCCCTGGGAGGTGGAAGGTCCGTCTGCGATCACGTCGCCCTCCTCCACGTGCTCTCCCTGGTCCACAATCGGCCTCTGGTTGTAGCAGTTGCTCTGGTTGCTGCGAAGGAACTTGGTCAGATGATACTCGTCCTTCGTGCCGTCGTCGTTTTTGATGGTGATATCGGTGGAGGTGGAGCGCAGCACGGTACCGGACTTCCTTGCCACCACGCACACGCCGGAGTCAACGGCGGTCTTCGTCTCCATGCCCGTACCTACCACCGGCGCCTCCGTAGTCAGAAGGGGCACGGCCTGACGCTGCATGTTGGAGCCCATCAGGGCACGGTTCGCATCGTCATTCTGCAGGAAGGGGATCAGGGCCGTAGCCACGGAGAACACCATCTTCGGGGATACGTCCATATAGTCAAACATCTGGCGCTCATACTCCTGAGTCTCCTCCCGGAAACGTCCGGACACGTTCTTTCTGACAAAGTGTCCTTCGGCATCCAGAGGCTCATTGGCCTGGGCCACATGGAAATTATCTTCTTCGTCTGCGGTCATGTAGACAACCTCATCCGTAACCTGCGGATTCTTGGGATCCGTCTTGTCAATCTTGCGGTAAGGCGCTTCCACGAAGCCATACTGATTAATCCTTGCATAGGATGCAAGGGAGTTGATCAGACCGATGTTGGGACCCTCGGGGGTCTCGATGGGACACATCCTTCCGTAATGGGAGTAATGCACGTCCCGCACCTCGAATCCGGCCCTGTCACGAGACAGACCGCCGGGGCCCAGGGCGGAAAGACGCCTCTTGTGGGTCAGCTCACCGAGAGGATTGTTCTGATCCATGAACTGGGACAGCTGGGAGGAGCCAAAGAACTCCTTCACAGCCGCAGTCACCGGCTTGATGTTGATCAGGGACTGGGGAGAGATATTCTCCGCATCCTGAGTGGTCATCCTCTCCCGGACCACACGCTCCAGCCTGGACAGACCAATGCGGTACTGGTTCTGAAGGAGCTCGCCCACGGCCCGGATACGACGGTTGCCCAGATGGTCGATATCGTCGTCGCTGCCAAGGCGGTATTCCAGGTGCATGTTATAGTTGATGGAAGCAAAAATGTCCTCTCTGGTGATGTGCTTGGGGATCAGGTCATGAATGTCCCTTCTCACCGCCGCCATCCGATCCTCAAGAGTGTCATTTTCTTCCAGAATTTTTTCAAGTACCGGGTAATATACTAACTCTGAGACGCCCACCTGCTCCTTGGGATTCTCCAGCTCCGGCAGATAATGGCGGATGTCCACCATCATGTTGGAAAGAACCTTGATCTTCCGCTCTTCCTCTCCCAGGATCCATACATAGGGGACAGCGGCATTCTGGATCTGCTCTGCCAGCTCCCTGGTCACCGTGGAGCCGGTCTCCGCCAGGATCTCTCCCGTGGAAGCCTCCACAACGTCCTCCGCCAGCTTATGGCCGACGATACGCTTGTTGAAGTGGAGCTTCTTATTGAACTTGTAGCGGCCAACCTTTGCCAGGTCATACCTTCTCGGGTCAAAAAACATGGCATTGATCAGGCTCTCCGCGCTCTCCACCGCCAAGGGCTCGCCGGGACGGATCTTCTTATACAATTCCAGAAGACCCTCCTGGTAATTCGTGGAGGTATCCTTTGTGAAGCTGGCAAGGATCTTGGGCTCTTCGCCAAACAGATCTGCGATCTCCGCATTGCTGCCAACCCCAAGGGCCCGGATCAAGACTGTAATGGGAACCTTCCTGGTACGGTCTACTCTCACGTAAAACACGTCGTTGGAATCCGTTTCATATTCCAGCCATGCGCCCCTGTTGGGGATCACCGTGCAGGAAAACAGCTCTTTACCAACCTTGTCGTGGGAGATCGCATAATAGATTCCAGGGGAACGTACTAGCTGACTTACGATCACGCGCTCTGCACCGTTGATCACAAAGGTTCCGGTAGCCGTCATCAGCGGCAGATCTCCCATGAATATCTCATGCTCATTGATCTCTTCTGTTTCTTTGTTGATCAGTCTCACTCGAACCTTTAACGGTGCGGAATAAGTCACGTCACGCTCTTTACACTGCTCAATGGTATATTTCGCATCCTTCTCGTCGAACGTAAAGTCGATGAACTCCAGACTGAGCTTCCCGCCATAATCTGCGATCGGAGAAATATCGTCGAAGACTTCCTTCAAGCCTTCGTCGAGGAACCACTGGTAAGAGTCTTTCTGGACCTCGATCAGGTTCGGCATTTCCAGGACTTCTTTTTGTCTCTGGTAGCTCATTCGCATACTTTTTCCAGTTTTTACAGAACGGATCCTGTTTTTTTCCATTGACGTTTCACCCCTGTTTTATTATATTTATTACAACACGATCCTGCCTGTTATCAAGACAGAGTAGGCACATCTTGCCATAATATAGCATTCTTCACTATAGCACAACCATTATGGGCTGTCAACTGCTTTTTTCATTTTTTCGTTTTACCAGGCGCCAGGACCCGTAGATTCCCCTTTGGAAAGCAAAAAAATCCCCGCGAAAGCGTCCTTGGGGGACGTCCCACGGGGATCTGCATTCAGCAGAATTATTTCAGGGTAACCTTAGCGCCTTCAGCCTCCAGCTTAGCCTTGATGTCCTCAGCCTCAGCCTTGGAAGCAGCCTCCTTCACCATCTTCGGAGCGCCGTCTACAACAGCCTTTGCCTCTTTCAGGCCTAATCCGGTGATCTCACGAACAACCTTGATGACCTTAACCTTGTTTGGTCCAACCTCGGTCAGCTCTACGTCGAACTCATCCTTCT
>JAUNJL010000036.1 GCA_030533315.1 Eubacteriales bacterium | reverse complement strand
AAGGCCGGGAGCGGCGGGATGTGCGCTGCTTTGGGGAAAAGAGCTTTGATGAGAGGAAACAGCGGGAGCTTGAGTCAGGGACTGCAAGCTCCCGCTGTTTTTGGGCAGAGGCTGTGGGGGCTGGCGTCTGCCAGGAGATTTTTTATTCAAACAATTCTACGGCGTCCTGCAAAAAGCCCATGATGGGAAGGTGCTGGGGACAGACCGATTCGCACTGGCCGCAGGACGCACATTCGCTGGCTTTTGGAGCTCCCTGGGCGGTGAGCTTTTCGTAGAAGGCCTTTGGACGGTCGTCCTTGGGGTAAAGTCTTACCGTGTTCAGGGCCCGGATGATGTCCGGGATGGGGATGGACATGGGACAGCCGTCGCAGCAATATTTACAGGAGGTGCACTGGATCAGGGGCGTATCCTGCATTTTGCGGACGACCCTTTGAACCACCTGCTCTTCCTCCGGGGACAGGGGGACGAAGCTGCGGAAGGTGTCCAGGTTGTCCCTCATCTGCTCCAGGCTGGACATTCCGCTTAAGACGGTCATGACCCCATCCAGGGATGCGGCGAAACGAAGGGCCCAGGAGGCGAGGGACGCATCCGGGGAGGCCTCTTTGAAAATTTCTGCAAGCTCTGGCGGGAGCTCCGCCAGGGTGCCGCCCTTGACCGGCTCCATAATGACCATGGGGATGCGGCGCTGCCTTAAAATCTCGTACAGCTTCCCCGACTGTACCAGAGGATTGTTCCAGTCTGCGTAGTTCAGCTGGATCTGGACAAATTCCACCTCCGGGTGCTGATCCAGGATCTGCTCCAGAAGCTCCGGCGTGCCGTGGTAGGAAAAGCCGAAATGGCGGATCTGCCCGGCTTCTTTTTTTTGCAGGGCCCAGGAGAAGCAGTCATATTTCTGATAGATCTCGTAATGATGCCCGTCCTCCACGCTGTGGAGCAGATAAAGATCGAAATAATCCACGCCGCAGCGATCCAGCTGCTCCTGGAAGATCCGGTCCCGGTCCTCCGGGCCATCCAGGCACCAGGCGGGAAGCTTGGTGGCCAGGCAGAAGGAATCTCTGGGATAACGGGAGACCAAAACGTCTTTGGCCAGGCTCTCGGATGTGCCCTTGTGGTAGATATAGGCCGTGTCAAAATAATGGCCGCCTTCCTGGGCCATGTAAGCGTCCACCATGGCCATCACGTGGGCCCGGTCTATGACCTCGTCCTTCTGAGGAAGGCGCATCAGGCCGAAGCCCAGCTTTGGCATTGCTTCTAAACGGATCATATTTACTCCTTTCACGGCGTCTTATGCGCCAACAAGCGGGGGGTGGAGGGGTCTCCATGCTTTGCTCCGCTTCCTTGGGGCTGCTGCGGCGCCGGAAACGAAGCCGGGAAAAAGCAGACCGGTCGGGCTTTTGGCAGCCGGAGGGGAAATGGACTTAAAAAAGGCGGATGATCCCGATCCCCAGGGCGTTCATCCCCACATGACAGGCAATGCTGCAGGGAAGATGGGCATAGGAGACCTTCATGGCGGGAAATTCATCCTGAACCTTCTGCCGCCACTTCTGGGCAAGCTGGTCATTTTCCAGAGTGCCGGCGGTCTCCACCTGGAGGCAGTGGTCGGGAACGTCTCCGAAACGCTGTTCCCGGTCCTTTTTCAGGGCCTTGAGCATCTCCTGCTCCGCCTTGCCCATGCCCCGGGCCTTTGCGTAGGTGTCCAGCCGGTCTCCCTGGATGGTGAGCACTGGCTTCAGATTCAGGACGGAGGCAAAGGCGGCTGCGGCGGGAGTGATGCGCCCGCCTTTTTTGAGGTATTCCATGGAGTCCACGGTGATGTAGATGCTGGCCTCATAGGCGTGCTCCTCCAGGAGAGCCTTGATCCTGGCTCCGGAAAATCCCTGGTCCGCAAGACGGCGGGCGTAAAACACGGACTCCTCCTGAGTGACGGAAATACGGTGGTTGTCCACCACATGGACTCTTCCCCCATATTCCTGGGACAGCAGGAGGGCGTTGTCACAGGAGCCGCTGAGACCGCTGGACATGGGAATGTATACGATCTCGTCATAGCCGCTCCCCAGGATCTGGTCCCAAAGCTCCATGAGCTGCCCGGGAGAGGGCTGGGAGGAGGAGATGTCCTTATGCTGCCTCATGGCCTCGTAGAGCTGGGGGCTGGTGATGCTGATCCCTTCAAAATAGGTCTCCCCATCGACGATCACAGGCATGGGGAGCAGATAAATCCCGGGCTGAGTGATCTGGGCCGAGGTTATCCCACTGTTTGTATCTGTTGCCACAGCAACCTTCATGTATTTGTTACCACCTTTCCTTTTGGCTTTCTTTGCAAAACGGGTGTAGATGAAACCGGGAAAATTTCCCGGTATGACCGATGTAAATGCAAGACAAGTGTAACACATCAGGGCAAAGACAGCAATGCCTAAAATGGAGGGCGGTGTGCCAAAGGACATTCTTCAAGCGTCCACAAAGGGATTGCATTCTGAAGGAAAATACAATATAGTCAATAGGAGAAGTTTTTTTTGCGGACCTGCGGGTCATGAAAGGAGAGGGCATTGCAGATATCGAGCCGTTTTACCATCGCCATCCATGTGCTGGTTTGTATGGAAACGTTTAAAGAGGAATACAAGGTGACCAGTGAGTTTTTGGCCAGCAGTGTCTCGGTCAATCCGGTTGTGGTGCGGAAGGTTCTGGGACAGCTGAAGAAGGCGGGGATCGTTACCAACACCAGGGGAAGCAGGGGGGCAAAGCTGGCCAGGCCCCTGGGGGAGATCACCCTTTTTGACATTTACCAGGCGGTGGAATGCTTGGAGAGCGGTGAGCTCTTCCATTTTCACGAAAACCCCAATCCGCAGTGCCCGGTGGGAAGAAACATCCACAGCGTTCTGGATGGCCGGCTTTGGAGGGTTCAGAGGGCCATGGAACAGGAGCTGTCCCACATCACCATGGAGGATATTTTTCTGGAGACCAGGGAAAAGCTTGAGGCGGAAAAAGGGGAGTCCGGGGAGGAGAAGAATTTTTGAAAAAATAAAATTGTAACTATTGACATTACAAAAATGTGGTGTTATGATACAAATGTAATAAAGAGCGTTACAAAAGAGAGCCGTCAGGCCCTTTTGGAACAAACGGTGTCAAGAAAAATGGAGGGACGATCATGAGCAATTTTAGTAAATTTCATGCAGAGGCAGAAAGCCGGGTGGAGCTTCACGACCAGCTGGGACTTACCGGAGCAGAGGTGAGCGTCAATCATCTTCCCGCAGGGGCCAGCGTGCCCTTTGTACACGCACATAAGCAGAATGAGGAGATTTACGCCATCCTTTCCGGCAAGGGAAAGGCAGTGGTGGACGGGGAGACCATCCAGCTGGAGGCGGGGGACTGGCTTCGCGTGGCGCCGGCAGGGAAGAGGCAGTTCTTTGCAGACGCAGACAGTGAGCTTTCCTACATCTGCATCCAGGTGAAGGAGAACTCTCTGGAGGGCTATACCATGGAGGACGCCATCGTATAAAGACAGATCGCAAAGAATAGGGACGGTTTTTTAGGCCGTCTCTATTTTTTTATGGGAAAAAGCGGGCTGCCTGTTTCCTGCCGTTTTTGATTTGCCGGAAACAGGCAGGCTTGGATGAAAACGGACTTCTCAATAGATCAAAGCGGCGGGCGGCCCGTGTGAAATGGCATTTGCGGGAAAAGCCTGCCGTCTGTTATAATAAATGAGAAGACATGCCCGGCTTTTGTGACGGCTCAGGTATCTGGGCCGTTCTGTTTTTTTATCAGGGGCAGGGGAGGAAAGGAGAAAAAAGAGTGAGGATCTTTCATTTGTCCGATCTGCATATCGGACTGAAGCTGATGAACCAGGATCTGAGGGAGGATCAGGAGTATGTGCTGGAGCAGGTGGCGGCGGCTGCGGCCCTGCGCCGGCCGGACGCCATTCTGATCGCCGGGGATCTTTATGATAAAGCGGTTCCCGCCGCCGAGGCCGTGGAGGTGTTTGACTGGTTTATCCTGAAGCTTCGGCAGGCTGCGCCGGAGGCAGAGATCATGGCGGTCAGCGGAAATCATGACAGCGGGACGAGGATCAATCTCTTCCGGGATATTCTAAAGGACCAGAGGATCCACATGATCGGGCTGCCGCCCCAGAGGCCGGAGGAGTATATCCAGCAGGTGACCCTGGAGGATTCCTTTGGGGAGGTTCACTTTTATCTTCTCCCCTTTGTGAAGCCGTCCATGGTGCGGGGCATTACCGGAACCGATGAAAAGGGAAACAGCCTTTCCTACGACCAGGCGCTTCGCCGGCTGCTGGGAAGAGAAAGGCTCCGGGAAGAAGATCGAAACGTCCTTGTGAGCCATCAGTTCTATCTGCCAATGGGAAAGGATCCCCGGGAGGTGGAGCGTATGGATTCGGAAATCTGCACCGTGGGAAACATCGACGCAGTGAGGACGGATGTACTGGAAAAATTTGACTATGGGGCTTTGGGACACATCCACAAGCCGATGAAGGCGGGCGGGGACCGTTTTCGGTACTGCGGCACGCCTCTGGCCTGCTCGGTCAGCGAGGGGGGACAGCAGAAGGGGATTCTCGAGGTGGAGCTGGGAAAAAAAGGGCAGCTGGACATCCAGGTGATCCCGCTGCGGCCCCTCCGCCAGATCCGGGTCATCCGGGGAAAGCTGGAGGAGGTTCTGGCCCAGGGGTGTCAGGACTATGTGACGGCCCTTCTCACGGACAAGGAGGAGCTGGACGTGCTGGATATGCAAAGCAGGCTCCGTCAGGCATTTCCCCATCTCCTGGAAATACGCAGGGAGCTGGTGCGCCGGGCGGATTACAGAGAGCTGGAGCGGGGGGAGGCGGAGACGCTGGATGCTTTTTCTCTGTGCTGCAGTTTTTTGAAGGATCTGGATCAGGAGGAGCGGCTGCTGCTTCAGGATGTTCTCAACACTATCGGGGAGGTGCGCTAGGATGAAACCGTTGACATTGACCATGCAGGCCTTTGGCTCTTATGGAAAAACCACGGTCATTGATTTTACCAGGACCGGACAGAGCCTGTTTCTCATCACGGGGGATACAGGGGCGGGAAAGACCACCATTTTTGACGCCATCGTGTTCGCCCTTTACGGTGAGGCGAGCTCTTCCGCCAACAAAAAAGAGGGGCTGCAGCTTCAGAGCCAGTTTGTGGATTACAGCCGGAAGCCCTTTGTGGAGCTGAGCTTCGAGGAGCAAAGGGGGTCTTTGCGGGAGGTTTACAGGGTGCGGAGGACGCCGAGGCACCTGCGTCCTCTGAAAAAGGGCACGGGCTTTAAGGAGGAGAGAGAGACGGTGTCCCTTCTTCTCCCCGACGGCACGGAGTATTCTCAGAATCAAAAGGAGACGGATCAGAGACTGGAGGAGATCGTGGGGCTGAGCAAGAATCAGTTTATGCAGGTGGCCATGATCGCCCAGGGAGAATTTATGGAGCTTCTCAGAGCAAGATCCAACGACAAGAAGCTGATTTTCCGAAAGCTGTTCCACACGGAGCGTTTCCAGGAGCTGGTGGAGGAGTTGGGAAGAAGGAGAAAGGAAAAGCTGGAGGAGATGGGAGAGATCCGCGCGGCTTGTCAGGCGGAGGCGGCTTACGTGGCGGTTCCCCAGGATTATGAAAAAGGGGATCTTCTGAGGGAAAAAAAGGAGAAGCTTCTGTGCAGAGAGGACTTTGGCGCACCGGATATGGAAGGGCTTTTGCAGGAGCTGGGCGTTCTCTGTGACTGGCTGGAGGAGAAGCAGAGTGAGGCGGAGAAAAGCTGCCGCAGGGCGGGCCAGATCCGGGATAAAATGAGAGACGCCTACGCCAGGGGGACGGTCTTGGAAAAGGCGTTCCACCAGATGGAGTCCGCAAGGGAGATTCTGATGGAATGTGAGGGGGAAAAGGAGGAGATGGAAGAGGCTCTTCGCCTGGCGGGAGAGATCGGCGCCGCCTATGAGGTGCGGGAGCTTTACCTTCGATACCGGGACGGGGAGCAGGCAGCCGCAGAAAGAAAAGGCCAGCGGGACGCCCTGGCCGGAAGGCTGCCCTCATACAAGGAGGAATGGGAGGCTGCGGCCAGGGAGGAGGAGAAGGCGAGGGCGGAGAGGGATGAGGAGCTGAAGTCCTTTGCCAGAACCGCTGAGAGGGTCCGCCAGGCGGAGGAGGTTTTGGGAAAGCTTGACCAGGTCTGGGAGAGGCAGAGAGAGGCGGAGGAGTCCTTTGGGCAGTGGCAGAGGGAGGCTGACCAAAGCAAAAGGGATCTGGAAAGGCTGGAGAAGCAGGAGCAGGATTGGCGCAGGCAGCTGGGAGAGCTGGCGGATGCGCCTGCCAGACTGGAGCTTTGGAGGAAAAAAGCGGAGGAGGCATCCGGCCTGAGGCAGCAGGCGGCGGAGGCCAGGATGGCAGGGGAGGAGGCTCAGGCCCAGGGGGAAAGGGCCCGTCAGGCCCTGGAGTCCTACCAGGAATGCCGGGGGCGCTGCGCAAGAAAGATCCGGGAATATGAGGCGGTGCAGAATGAGTTTTTGGATGCACAGGCAGGGCTTTTGGCAAAGGAAAAGCTGAGGCAGGGGCAGCCCTGCCCCGTCTGCGGCTCCCGGGAGCATCCGGCTCCCTGCGAGCTGAGGCCGGAGCACCGGGGGCTGAGCAGGGAGGCGATCCAGCTTCTGGGAGAGGAGGCGGACGCCCTTCGGAAAGAGCAGACGGAAAAGGCGGCAGCCTCTGGGTCGGCGGCGGAGCTTTTGCGGGAAAAGGAGGAGGCCGGGAGAAGGCTTCTGGAAAAGCTGGTGATACAGACAGAAAAAATCCTGGGAAGTCCTATGGCGAAAAAGACCCTTTCGGAGGCGGAGAGCCTTGTGGAGTCTCATCTGCAGAGGCTTTTGGAGGAGCGCAGGGAAAGGGAGGCTCAGGTTTTGCGCCTGGGACAGCTGGAGAAGCTTCTTGAGGAGGCGGAGGAAAAGAAAAAAAGCCTGGGAGAGACGATTCAGGAGGCGGAAAAAGAGGCGAAGGAGGCCGGGGCCGCCCTGGTATCCCTGGAGGCGTCGAAAAAGGAGCTGGAGCAGCAGCGGGTTTACCAGAGCCGGGAAGAGGCTGAGAGAGCGCTGGGGGAGGCCACAGGGCTCAGAGAGAAAAGGGAAGCGAGGTATCAGGAGGCCAGAAGGGTTTTCCAGGAGGCCAAAACCAGGCTGGATAATGGGGTGGCTTTGATGAGCCGATATGAGCAGGAGCTTCCCGGGCTTTCCCGGGAGGCGGAGGAGCGGAAGGCACAGTATGTCGCCCTAAGGGAAGAAAAAGAGATGCAGGAGGAGCGGTGGCAGGCCCTTACGGAGCGATGGGAAAGAGGGGCGGCGGAGGAACTCCGGGAGAAGGTGCAGGCCCACCAGCGAAGGAGGGCTGGTGCAGAGGGCGCCCTGGATGCGGCGAGGGAGGCCATCGGAGATCAGGAAAAGCCGGACATCCCCGCCTTGGAGGCGGCGGTCAGGGAGGCACAGAAGCGCCGGGAGCGGGAAGAGGAAGCTCTCCGAGGTCTGCAGGAGCTGTACGGGAGCAACCAGAAGGCCCGCAGCGCCCTGGCCTCCAGAATGGAGGAGAGAGCCAGGAGCGCCCGGGAATTTACCAGATTGGACAGTCTGTACAACCGCCTGTCGGGGAAGGTGTCTGGCTCCCGCATGGACATCGAGACCTACGTGCAGCGCTGTTATCTGAGAAGGATCCTGTCCAGGGCGAATCTTCGTTTCCAGGAAATGACGGCGGGGCAGTTTTCCCTGGGAATGGTGGGGGAGGAGCTGGCAGGCGAGGGAAAGAACAGGGGATTGGATCTGACGGTCTTTTCCGCCGTCAACGGAAAGGAGCGGGATGTGCGGACCCTTTCCGGGGGAGAATCCTTTATGGCGGCCTTGTCTCTGGCCCTTGGCATGGCGGATGAGATTCAGGAAAGCGCCGCTGCCATCCATTTGGACATGATGTTTATCGACGAGGGCTTCGGTTCCCTAGATGATCACTCCAGATCCCAGGCGGTGCGGGTGCTCCGCCGGATGGCGGGAGGGGAGAGGCTGATCGGTATCATCTCCCACGTGACGGAGCTGAAGCAGGAGCTGGAGGATCAACTGATCGTCACCAGAGATGAGGAGGGAAGCCATGTCCGGTGGCAGCTAAGCTAGTTTTGCTAAGGCGGCGGGCGGATTTTTGCACCCTTGTGTTTTTCTGGGACCAGGTGGGGAAAATACGGATCTGAACTGTTGCAGATGGGTATATTCTTACATAAAATAGGCGAAACTGACCCTTGTAATTTTTTCTAAATATTATTATACTGTATACAAAAATTGTAAGGAAGCGAGAAGGCTAGATGAAACAAGGAGAGGAAATTACAGGAGAAGAGCTGCGGCGGCTGATGAAAGACCTAAAGAAGATATTCGACGTGGTCCGCGTGGTCAATCCATACAGTGTTCAGGTGCTGGACGACAGTCTGAAGAACGGGGCTCCTGAGGACATCTGCTATAAGGTATGGAATAAGAATATGCGGTGTAGCAACTGTATCAGCTTGAAGGCTCGCACAAAGTTTGAACGGAAAACAAAATATGAGTTTCGGGAGGACAGCGCCTTTTTCGTGGTCGCCATGCCTTTTCGGATCACGGACATGGAGAACCGCATCGTGGTCCTGGAAATGGTGAACGAGGTCTCCCGGGAGATCCAGGTGAAGGCTGTGGGAGAACAGATCGTTGCCAGGACCATGAATGAATTTGACCATAAGCTGTACACGGACTCTTTGACTGGGGTGTACAACCGCCGGTATTTTGATGACCGGATGTTTCTCTATCAGACAAAAAGAGCGCTTTCCAGGTACGTTGGCTTCGTTATCTGGGACGTGCGCCGCTTCAAGGAAGTGAACGACACCTACGGTCACATTGCAGGGGACCAGGTTCTGAGAGAGATCGCCCGCGTCATGAAGAGGCACACCAGGAAGGAGGAGGCCGTCATGCGCATCGGAGGAGACGAGTTCCTCCTGGTGATGCAGGGCTGCGGAGAGGTGATCGTCCAATGGGTGATCAGGCGAATACGGGAAAAAATACAGGAGATACGGATCGAGGGTATGGTGGATTATCAGATCCAGATCAATGCGGGGTACTCCTACACGGACAAGTTTGATGCTAGCGGTGAGATGATCACCAGCCTTATGGAGCAGGCGGACCAGAATATGTATCTGGACAAGATGAGGACACAGGGAAGGTGAGGTTGGCAGCAGAAGGAGAGTGAGGAGCCGGATTTTTGCAGCTCCGGCGCACGGTCTCGCCCATTTTGCGGAAAGGGCGGCGGGAGCGAATGGCCGCAGATCCTTCCCTGCCTGTGAGGCCTGCATGGTGCGAGGACGCCGGATGGCTTTGGAAATGCCATGGCGGACATGGAGGCAGTTGGCGGAGTATGGACAGATCGACGAAGTGCGCAGGAAAATGACGGCACCATCGCCCAAAAAGATACGAAAAGGAAGAGGGGGCGTTTTCGTCTTTGAAGAAGTTTTTAAAAAGTGTGAAGAGTGGGGTTTTCCTGTCGGCAGTTGTTTTTGTCCTGCTGTCCCTGGTAAGCTTCAATCTGATCCACAAGATTGGAATGGCACAGACAGACAGCAGCAAGGAGTATATCAAGGAGGTGGCAGTTCAGTACCGCAACAGCTTTACGAAGCAGATCGGCGGAGATATGAAGACCCTGAGTATGCTGGCATCCGTGATCGCAGATGAGGAGGATGAACCGGTGGAGGTTTTGCGGCGGGTACGCAGGAGGAGCAGCAGTGATCCCTACCTGCGCATGGCTTTCGTTGCGCCGAATGGAAAAGCCGACATGGTGGACCGGGAGGGGGAGATCTACCGGAACGTGGACCTGTCAGACATGGAGTTTATACAGAGGGCCCTTCAAGGGGAGGCGGCGGTGTCCCCGGTGATCCCGGAATATTTCGGCAGCTCCTACATTAATTGCTATGCGGTGCCTGTGTACCGGGACGGCCAGCTTCTGGGAGCCGTGACGGCCACCATCCGGACGGAGGTGTTTCGGGAGATCGTCAGTGAAGAGATTTTTTCCGGGGAAGCGGTGGCTCATATTGTGGACAGCCAGGGGAATATCGTCTTTCGCTTCTCCAACAGCCAGGCGGATATGGCGGTGGACAATGTATGGACAGATGATGCCGTCGCCCTGAGATCCAGGGAGAAGATCCTGAAAAATGTGCAGGAGGGACGGGATGGGATCTATGAGGTCTCCATGCACGGCATCGAGGCATGGGGGGCCTATGTGAACACGGGAATCAATGACTGGTACGTGCTGACCATTGTCCCAAAGCGTGTCTTGTATTCCAGCTTCCACAATCTCACCAGGGTGGCCTCCGTCAGTGTGGGGATGATCGTGCTGGCGGCCGTTTCCCTGGTCACCACCATCATCCTGACCAATTATCGTTCCAGGAAATCTGTCACCTCTCTTGCCTATTATGACCAGCTCACTGGCCTTTACAACAAGGTGGGATTTTTGATAGATGCCAAGGAAAAGCTGAATGTCCGCCACGATTATGCACTGGCTCTTTTTGACGTTGCGGATTTCAAGTTTTACAATGAGCTGTTCGGGTACGAGGAGGGAGACCGGCTGTTAAAGGAGATGGCCCGGATTTTGAAGGACAGCCTCCTGCCGGGTGAATGCTGCTACAGGGACAATGGAGACTGCTTCGGTGTCCTTGTCTTTATCCAGGATCCCATCAGGCTGAAGGAGCGGCTGTATCACGTCTGCTCCAGGATATCCCAGATCGCACAGAAGGAGAATAAGGCATTTAAGATCACCATCGGCTGCGGTGTGAAGATCATCGAGATGTACAGCAACAAGATTGATTTTGACATCTTCATGGACCGGGCGTCCATGGCTCTTCAGCAGGCGAAGGGAGGCCATTCCAACAAGGTAAACTTCTACAACGACGAGATCCATGCGAGGGCAAGGATGCGGAACATGATCGAAAACCGGATGCATCCAGCTCTGGAGAACCGGGAGTTTCAGGTTTACATCCAGCCGAAGATCAGTCTTTCCGACGGCGTTCTGGCGGGCGGGGAGGCGCTGATCCGCTGGCCTATTGAGGACGGAAAGATGATCTATCCGGGAGACTTCATCCCGGTCTTTGAGAAGAATGGATTTGTCGCTCAGGTAGATCTGTACATGCTGGAGGCGGTGTGCCGCCTTCTTCGCAGCTGGCTGGATGCGGGATATCAGGTGAAGCCGATCTCCGTCAACCAGTCCAAGGTGCTGTTTTACCAGAAGAATTACATCGAAAAGGTGACGGGTATTACGGAAAAATACCAGATCCCGCCTTCTCTGATCGTTCTGGAGGTTACGGAGAGCCTGATGATGGAGAGTGCGGAGGAGATCAACCAGATCTTCCAGCACCTGGAAAGCCGGGGCTTTCATATTTCTCTGGATGATTTCGGGGCAGGCTATTCCTCTTTGAATACCTTGAAGGATCTGAGCATAGACGAGCTGAAGATCGACCGGATCTTCCTCAGCAGAACGGAGGAGGAATGGAAGAGCAAGGCCGTGCTGAAATGCATGTTTGATCTGGCCAAGTCTCTTTCGATCCGGACGGTGGTGGAAGGCGTGGAGACGAGGGAGCAGCTGGAGACCATCCGGGAGCTGGGAGGAGACGTGATCCAGGGCTATTACTATGACCGTCCTCTGACGGCCCGAACCTTCCAGGAAAAATACCTGTAGGAAGGGCCGCCTAAGCGCTGGCCAGGCTGTTTCCGATCATGCCTATGACGATGATGGAGATCCCTGCGAAGCCTAAGGGGCTGGGAAGAGGGTCTCCCAGGAAGAGGATGCCTCCCAGGAGGGCAAAGATGACCTCCCCGGACTGGGTAGCCTCCACCACGGCCAGCTGTTTGGGGTCGTGGCGGGTGAGATCGGTCCCCGCAAAAAAGAGTACCGTGGCGGCTACGCCGGAGAAGGCGGCTACCACCAGAGACTGTGCCGTCTGTCCCGGTGAGGGCAGGCCGTGGGTGGCCAGGGCGTAAAGGGACAGGATCAGCCAGAAGGGCATACTGCAAAGGGTCATGCCGAAGACCCTCTGGAGAGTGGTGATTTCCTGGGGGCAGCAGGCCATCATTTTACGGTTTCCCAGAGGATAAGAAAAGGCGGCGATCAGGATCAGCCCCAGGGAAAAAAGCATTCCCTTCCAGTTGGCAGAGGCAAAATGAGAGGTCTGCAAAAGGAAGATCCCTCCCAGGATCACTCCAGACCACAGAAGATTTTTGATGGGGAGCTTCTTGCCAAAAAGAGGCGTCAGAAGGATGCCTGCCACGATCGTCAGCTGCCAGGTAGCGGCGACGAACCAGGATTCCCCATAGACGGAGGCCAGGGTGAGAGGCACATAAAAAAAGCCGAAGCCTACGGTGCTCCACAGAAGCCAGGAGAAGGCGTGAGAGCGGATTTCCTTTCGGATGCCCGCTGTCCCGCCTTTTTTTGCCGTCAGCAGCCACAGAAGGGGAAGGGTAAAGAGATAACGGAGACAGGCGCTCCAGAGCCAGTAGCCTCCTGAGAGGTTCATGCTCCGGTTCAGCACAAAGGTAAAGGCAAAGAACAGGGACGCCAGTATCCCATAAAACAGTGCTTTTTTCATAAGATCCACCTTTCTTTCGTTCATCGTTCCGGGGGAACATATTTCGTTTATCATATCACAGATGGAAAAGGATGAAAACAATAAAATGGTAATCCTTTTTCCTTCTTTTTTCGTCTTTTTTTCCAGGATTTACTTGTCAAAATGGATGATGTTTTTTATAATGAACAAAAGGCTGCCTGAAAACGGAACCGCTTTTGTGCGAAGAGCTGTGTGCTGTTTGATAGTGGCAGAATTTTGGACGGCAATGGTTGACGATAGTTTCAAACAGCAGAAAGGAGAGTACGTATGAGACGAAGAGTGTTGGCTATGGCCATGGCCCTGACCGTGACGTTTACGTCTCTGCCGGTAAACAGCCTGACGGCTGCGGCAGCCAGTGATTTCACGGATGGGCAGGAGAGCGGCGCACAGACCGATTCGGGAACCGGGGCGGAGGAGCTGTTCTCGTCGGAGTTTGGCGGTGAGCCTGTGGATTTCGCAGGTGCGGATCTTGAGGGAGGGGGGCGAGGATCGTGCAGCAGAACTGATCCTGGAAGCGGATCCATCCCTGGAGGAGAAGGCAGATGAGCAGTCTCTGGAGGAGGTACCGACAGAGGGCGGCGAGGAGATCCAGAATGTAGACGGAGGAGAAGATCCAGCGGGCGGCGCTGGCGTGTCCGGCGAGGAAGGTGTGCCGGATCCCGTCCCGGAGGATTCTGCGGTTCCAGAGGAGGCGCCTTTACAGGAGGGGTATGCCTCTTATCCGGCACTGACACTGGGCCAGGTGGTGACTGTTCGCATCACAGAGGAGGAGCCGGAGAAATGGTATCGGTTTACCCCGGAGACTTCCGGTGTGTACGCCCTGACCTCTGCTGGCAGCTGTGATACCCGGGCTTCCATTTATGAGGATCCACAGGGAGAGGCCCTGCGGGAAAACGATGATGCGTCCGGCGAGGATGCCAATTTTGCCCTCAGGTATGTCCTGGAGGCAGGAAAGACCTACTACTACGCCGTGCAGATGTACGGCTCTGTGATGGGATCCTTTGACATCTCCATGAGCTATGTAGGAGAGGCCGTAACGGAGGCAAGGATCGCATCCTATCCACAGAGAGTGTATTATCGGGAGCTCAGCTCTCCGGACAGCGGAGGGGTGAGCTATTCTGGGGTGAGCCTGGACGTGGTGTACATGGACGGAAGGACGGAGCGTGTACGCTATGGCGACGCTGGTCTGAGTATCGAGAACAATGTAAAGACGGAAATTCTGGGTTCTGGGAGGAAGGTCTATGTGCCCGGCACTTATCAGGCACTTGTCACCTACGGAGAGTATACTCTGGGGTATGAGATCCAGATCATGGCGTCTCTGGAGGAGATGCCGGAACTTCCCCTGGATGAAACCGTCGCCGCCGCGACTCAGGAGTATTGTGAGTATTTTAAGGTGACGCCGGCGGAGGATGGAGAGTACGTGATCCAGACTGCCTGCAGGGGGGAGGAAGCGTATAGTTGTTATTATCGCATAGAGCTGCAGGATGAAAACGGGGAGGTCTCCCCGGTAAATACGGATGAGCGCTACGGAGAGTCAAACCTGATACTGGGCATTTATTCTCTGAAGGCCGGAGTGACCTACCGCATAAAGAAATTCTATTACTATCCTTATTACCGTTCGGCTGTTCCAGCAGAATCCTCGATCCGCATCTCGAAAATTTCTTCGATGGCGGAGGGGGAAGAGCTGACGGGAACGGAGCCGGGGTATTATGTGAGGAGCTTCGTTCCAGATGCCACCGGCGTTTACGAGGCGGCGCAAAGGTCTTCCGCTGAGGGGATGCGTCCTTGCGAGGTGGTGGTCAGCGACTTCTCCGGGAACCGTGTTCTGACGTCTTTTTCTGGTTATGAGGATGGCGGCGAGTACATACGTTCTGGGATGGCGGAGCTGACGGAGGGTAAAACCTATTTCCTATATTACCCATACACCGGTGATGAGGCGGTCAGCACGGTAAGCCTTCGGCTTCGGACGGAGGAAGACGGCCTGCTGGAGAAGGAAGGCACCCTTTCCCTGACAGGGACGGGCAAAAGCCAGTTCGTGTACGTCAGGCCGGAGCAGACGGGGATTTACTGTCTGGAGCTGGAGACGGAAAATGGAAGCAGTCAGGAAGGCTTGAGTCGTTTTGGATGGAACGACTGGGATAGATATTATGGAAACGGCCTGAAAAATGAGGGGAAAAGCTACTGTGAGGTTGTTCGCCTGAGCAAAGGCCGCATCTACAGGGCCGAGGTGCCCTCTGACCGCATCCAGGGGGGTGAAAGAGGAAGCCTAAAGCTCACAAGGATTCCTGATGTGACGGGGCTTGAGATCATCCATGAGCCTAAAACGGAGTACGCAGAGGGTGAGATCTTTGATGCCGCCCTGGAGGGTCTGACCGTTCGGGTTACCTATGAAGATGCATCTACAGAGGAACTGGCATACGGCCAGGCCAGCGAAAGAACCGGTTTGACCTTAGGCTTTTCTGGCTTTCCTGGTTCTCAGCCTCTTGAGCTGGGAAAGTACACGGGCTGGATCTCTTACCTGGGTCAGGAGGTTTCCCTTGCGGTCAAGGTGTCAGGGACGGAAAGTGAAGACATAGAGACTTTGACGGAGGGGGAGATGGTTTCCGCAACGGTGGAGTACGTCTCTTCTGGGCAGCTGAAGTACAGGTTTGTGCCGGAGGCCAGCGGTTTCTATCGGGTGAGAAGCTCTATGGCCATGAGGATCATGGATGGATCGTGGGAGGAAGTGAGAAGCTCCGATTCTGTTGGCTCCGATGATTATCCCTACCAGATAGATACCCGGCTGGAGGCAGGGGCGGTTTATTATCTGTGCAACAATACAGATCAAAGTGGTGATTACGTGATCCAGGTGACCAGGGCCACCACTGGGACGCTGACACCTGATGGAGATTATGATATAGGGATCTCCGCCTCTTATGATGGGAGCTGGTACAGCTTCACCCCGGAATCGACGGGAGTGTATACCGTCTATTCCTTTGAACTGGATGGGGATGCCTATGTGGAATTGTATGGCAGTGCGGTGGGTGCAGGTCCTCTCGCTGTCAATGATGATGGTGGAGAGAGCCGTAATTTCCGTCTGTCTTATTCCCTGAAGGCTGGGGAGACGTATTATTACAAGTTTAAAATGCTCGGAGCAGGGATAGGGACTTACAAGGTTCATTTTCAGGATGATACCCCAGTATATTCTGAGATGCAGGCAGGCCAGGACTATAAGGTGACCTTTTCCAGCAATGGAGAAGAGTTCTGGTATCAGTTTACGCCGGAGACCAGTGGGAGGTATGTGATCTATTCCCATGGCAGATCGGATGATTCTATAAGGCCGGTCGTTGGGCTGTATGAGAACCCGCTTTCGTACTCCATTGGTTATGACAATGGTTATGAGAATGAAGGGGACTTCCTTCTGGGGTATGATTTCGCTGCCGGCAAGGACTATTATGTGAAAGTATCCTCCTATAACCTGGGGTCTTGTATGGTGCGGATTCAGGCGGCACCGGAAACCCAGTCGGTGGCTGCCGCAGATCTGTCCCGAACGTATTATGAACACATGACGACGTCCATCGATTACAGTGAGCTGGTGGTGAAGATCAACTATGAGGATGGGACGACGGAATCCCTGGCGCATGGAAAAAGGAGCCTGCGTACCGGGAAGAAGTTTACCGTGACTGAGCCGGAAGGAATGCGGGAAAATGGCCGTCTGAAGGCGGGAACCCACACCCTTCTGGCCGGATATGATGGGAAGGAAGGGGCGTTTTCCGTTGTGGTGAAAGGGACTGGCGAGCTGGATCCCTTTGCCGGCAAGCTTTCCGGGGCGGCTGCGGACTTCCAAAGCGGCGCCAGGAGACTCACGGTGGAGTCCGACGGCTGGTACACGCTTCAGGCTAAATACAGGACCATGAGCCTGAGGGCCACGGTTTATGATGGGGCAGGAAACAGGAAGTATCCTTTGGATCAGACTTCTTTCAGCTACGGAGATTATCAGTATGCCAGCCAGATACTGGAACTGAAGGCAGAAGAGACGTACCTGCTGATGTTGGAGGGTACTGTGGACCAGGCTGCGGAGGGGGATTATGCGGTTCTCCTGAGGATGGCCGATCCCTTGACTTTGGATGAAGAACAGACGGGAACCCTGTCGGAGGACTTCGCACTCTTCACCTTTGTCCCGTCCCAATCGGGAAGCTATACGTTTTCTTCCATGGTGACTGGGAGCAGCGTTTCTTACAGTTCTTCGGATATCGCCTTGTATGACAAAGAGACGTCAATAGGAAGCGGGGCGCGGGAAACGGACAGGGAATATGACCAGGAGCTGGGTGTCTACCGGGTGTCTTATTCCAGAGGGGCGATTCTGACGGCGGGAAAGGAATATCTGGTTCGGCTGTCTTATCCGGGATCGTATAATACAGGGGCAAGCTATACTTTGGGAGTCAGCCGCACCAAGGAGGTAAGCAGCCTGAGGCTGGTGAACTCTCCGAAGCAGGTTTATTATTATAAGCTGGATCCTCTTACTAAGAAGACGGATCTGGGAGAAGGAACCTCCCTTAAGGTGTCTTATACGGACGGGACGGAGGAGACGCTGTTCTATCCCAGCGCCAGCACTGTCAGCGGCCAGAGATACACCTTGAGCTTGTCGGAGGACACCAAGTACAGTGGATCGGGGTACGTTCTTGCAGGCAGCTGGAATGCGCAGCTGACTTATCTCAACGAGACGCTCTCTGTTCCCGTGCAGGTGAAGACCGTGGGCGACATGCCCAGCGTGGGGTTTGACGAGAGCGGGCAGGGCAGCTACTCCGGGATATCCGAAGAAGAGGACGGCTCCGGCTATATCCGTTTCACGGCTCCGGAGGATGGCTTCTACAACCTGACCCTGGGAGCGGAGGATGACCCAAATGTTCGTTTTCTGGGGATTTTCAACGGCGCATACGAAAAATATCAATATACGGCCCAGTTCGTACCTTCGGGTGACAGAACCCTGGTCAACGCCTCCGTCTACGTGCGGGGAGGGCAGCCTTGCTACGTGAAGTATCAGCGCAGCGGGGCTGGCAGGGTGTCCTTCAGCGTGGAGGGAGCTTACGACAAGGTGATCACGGAACTGACCCTGGGGGAGGAGAAGACGGTTTCCGTCGAGAAGAGCAATGAGGAGAAGTGGTTTTCCTTTACACCCTCGTCCTCGGGCACTTATTATCTGAACGGTCGGGATGCCGGCAGCTATATTCGTGCGGACCTGTATCTTTCGCCGGAGGATCCCGACAGCCAGGCTTCTGCACAAAGTTATAGTTTTTATTATAACCATGGCAATACCAATGACTATGACATTCGGCTGTCTTATGCTCTGACGGCAGGAAAGACCTATTATTATAAAACCAGATATACTGGTTCTGGTATCGGGACCTACCACGTCACCCTGGTGAAGGAGGCGAAGGCCAAGGGCCTGGAGCTTTTGACGGAGGGGCAGATTTACTGCAGCAGTCTTCCGGGGTTTGTGGAAAACAGCTTTTCCAACCTGGAGTTCCGGGTCACCTACGAGGATGATACCACGGAAATCATGACCTTCGGGTATAAGGGAGGCTCTGAGAGATCTTACAGTCTTCAGGGGAAGCAGATCGATTATGACCCGCTGTCCTTACCTGAGACGGGTGATCAGCCTGTTGGAGAGGAAAGGATCACTGTAAACTTCCGTTATGACGGCGTAAGCTGTGAGGTGAGTGACGTGCTGGTCTGCACCATCTCCGGGCTGGATCCGGCCGACAGTGACTTCCAGGCGGAGATCGGGGCGGAGTCTCATCAGTATTATCGGTATGAGCCGGGGGATACGGGGTATTACCGGGTGACTGTCTCCGGTGACTCCTCCAATGGTCTGTCCGTGACGATGTTTGACAAGTACATGCAAGAGATGGAATCGTTGTACAGCAATTCCTACTGGGAGGAAGGAGTTTACCGCCGGGTGCGCATTTACCGCCTGGAAGGAATTGCAGGGACGGGAGACGGCTATTGCCTCCGTCTTGGCAACGGCTCTTCTGCGGCCATGACCGTGGAGTGCACTCTTGACAAGCTGTCGCCGGTCAGGGACTTTGAGATCAGCTCCGAGCCCCAGGTGAATTACTGCCTGGGCGTGGATTCCACCTTCGACCCTGCCGGTCTGTCCATTCGGATCACCTATGAGGACGATGCTGAGGAAGCTTTGGCCTATGGGGAAAGGAGTTCCATTACCGGCCTGAGTATGGAAGTGAGGATGGATGAAGGAACCGACGGCAGCCTGTATCTGGGAAGCAGCGGCGACAAGTACGTTCGGGTTTCCTACATGGGCGTGGAGATGATGCTGCCCATCTGCGTGAAGGATGCGGCGGAAGCTTCGGAGATGACGGATGCCGAAGCCGTATCTGGGATCATCGAGGGGGAGCGGGATTACGCATACGTGAAATACACGCCCGCAAAGAGCGGATTTTATGACTTCATGCTTACGGGGGAGGCGGGGACGGTTCCTCACATCTCTTACATCAAGAACGCCTCCTACAAGGAGATCGGAAGCTTTGACTATTACGTCGATGGTTTCCGTTATGATTCTTCGCTTACGGTTTCCGGTGAGAGCAGCACCAGACATTGTCTGGCGTACCTTCTGGAGGGCAAGACCTACTATATGAAGGGATCCTTGTCCAGGGACGGCGCCGGCGTCTCCGGATCCTATGCGGCATCTGTTGAGCCGCTGGAGGATCTGAAGGAATCCAGCGGCAGAGATAACCTGGGCGCTGGGGTGATTGCCCCATATCAGTTCACTCCGTGGGCGGACGGCTATTACCAGTTCACCCTTCAGGGAGTGGAAAAGGGAGCGGTTCGTATTTACAGCTCTGGATTTAGGCCTGTCAACGCCACGTACGAGGAGGAGATCGGCCGGAAACATGCGGCTGCCAAGCTCTGGGCGGGGAACACGTATTTTGTGGCCTGCGTCAACCAGGGAAGCGGCGAGAACGCTTATTTTGTCCAGGCGGACAAGAGGCCGGAGGTGACGTCCGTTTCCATTTCCCAGGAACCGGAGAAAACCGTCTACTATGCGCAGTTTGAAAATAGCCTGAATCTGGAGGGACTGGTGGCCTCCATCCATTATGCGGACGGCACCCAGGAGGAACTGGCTTACGGCGAGTCCAGCCAGTGGGGACTTTCCCTTGCCCTGGATACTGCGGACGTCCAAAAGGATGAAAATGGAAGGTTCGTGACGGGCGCTCAGACGGTGGGGGTGACCTACCTTGACAAGCGGGCTTCCTTCACCATCGACGTGCAGGACTTTGACATTGCTTCGGCGCCTTCGATCAAGGCAGGCCTGTGGGAGGATGTGGAGCTGCCGGCGGGGGCTTCCGCCTTCTATGTGTTCACCCCGGAGAATGACGTGGAATACCGTTATTATTCCAGGGGAGACACTGCTGTGGTAGGATATATTTACGACAGCACGTGCAAGCTTCTGCTTTCTGGAACCGGAGAGGGAGAAAAGGATTTTTCCCTGAACTGCACCTTGACGAAAGGGGAAAGCTACATCCTCCGGGTGAGGGGACTTTCCGCAAGGGAGCCTCTTTCCACCAGGATCCGGGTGCACGATACCACGGCCTGGAAGGAAGTGACCGGTCTGAGCCTGTCACGGGAGGAGCTGACCCTGGGAGGCATCGGGGCAGAGGAGGCATTGACTGCCATCGTGGAGCCTGCTGATGCCACATATAAGGATCAGATCTTCTGGAGCAGTGCGGATCCCCAGATCGCATCTGTGAATGAAGAGGGTGTGGTGACCGCCCAGAAGGAAGGGGAGACCACCGTTACCGCCATGGCGGAGGACGGAGGCTACCAGGCATCCTGCGCCGTGCGCGTGGATCTGGAGGATCCCGTGCTGACGGAGGTGTACCCGGTGGATCAGACCGTCATGGGGGCTTCTGCGGGAACCATGTGGATCTATGCCGAGGACAACGTGGGTGTGGAGAAGGTAGTGGTGGAATACAGGAAGTCCACAGAGACGGAGTACACTCGCAGCGTGGATTCAGACAAGGATGAGGAAAACGGACAAAAGTCTGTCAACAAAGCGCAGCTTCCCATGGGCGACGACTATTTCCAGGACGGGGATGAGATCTGCGTACGGGTGACGGCCCATGACAAGGGCGGAAGGGAGAGTCAGCCTCAGGAGAGAACCTACGTTATTGACAAGGTGGCCCCCTCTGTGACCGAAGGGAGCGCTGTGTACAATCCTGAGACCCGCACCGTGGATGTTACATGGAAGGGGAATAAGGAGGAGGATATTTCCGACTACGCCATCTACAGGAAGGAGAAGGACGCCTCCGAGGAAGCCTACCGTTATCTGGGCACGCACCAGGGATATGTGGACAAGGAAGACTACAGCTACACCGATGGGACGGTGGAAAACAAGGATCAGGTTTATACCTACAAAATCGTGGCCAGCGACCAGAGGGGCAACAGGGCGGAGCTCGTACTGGGAGACACAGAAGTGACCCGGGTCAACGAGGCGCCGGTCATCCGGCTGAGCTGCCAGTCCACCATGGAATTTGGTGAGGAGTATGCCTTTGACCTGTCTGGTTCCACCGACGACGGCTCTATTGTAAGCTGGAAGGTGGATTATGGCGATGGCCAGACGGAGGAAGGCCAGGGGGACGTAACCTCTTATACCCATGCTTATGCTCTTTCGGAGGGGACGCTGGATGCCGCCTATACGGTGACGGTGACCGCGACGGACGATGAGGGGGCAGCGGCCACTCTGGAGAAGACCGTGAGGGTGGTGAACCTGAAGGATGCCTCCATGGTGACCGTGACGGTGATTGACGAGCAGGGCCTGGCCTTGGCGGACGCCCCCGTATACGTGAACATGGGAGAGGACACCGAGGATCAGCTTACCACCGACAGTAAGGGAAAGGTGGAGTACATCGCCCTTCCCGGGTTTACCACGGTGGGAAGCTACATGAAGGGATATCTTCCTGTAAAGGAGACGGTCCAGACGAAAGCCGGGGAGCTGGCGGAGGTCACCCTGATCCTGGAGAAGAGGGAGCTGGCGGAGGCCCGCTTTGAGAGCCACCGCATGACTCTGGACGAGATCCGGGAAGCCGGGATCGACTTGAACGATCCGGATAATCAGCATGTGGTGGAATACAAGGCAACGTTAGAGTATGTCGGCACGCGGAAATCGTCCGGAAGAACGGTATATGTAAATTGGTATTATAACGGTACAGGCGCATCAGGCATTCGCTTCTATGGCTCCGGCGGCGGAGGCGGCGGAGATGGCGGAGGCGGCTGTGGAACCGGACGCGTCGGGGGTGGATATACGTACATCACCGATGAGACGTATGAGATCGTCGTGATCCTGGAGATCCCCATAAAGGCCTCGATCCTGAAGGAATTTTATGAAGTAAATATGTACATCCTCAACAATGCGTCGGAGGAGTTCAGTCTCCTGGAGAACCACGTGAGCCTGAACGTGCCTGACGGACTGACCGTCATGGAGGCGGAAGGAGCGGCGGCAGCGGAATTGGACATCCCGGAGATCAAGGGTCAGACCACGGAGCTGGTGACCTGGATCCTGCGGGGAGACAAGGAAGGAGAATACGACCTGAGCGCAGACTACAGGGGCGTTCTCTCAGAATTTAACGAGCCGGTGTCCGCAACCTTCAAGAGCGACAAGAAGATCACGGTCTTCGGTGTGAGCAACATGGACATTACCTTGCAGATCCCTGAAACCTTTGAAGACGGGGAGTTTTACTACAACCTGGTGATGAAAAACAAGGGAACCGGAAATGATGCGGATATGTATCTGCCGCAGCTGTCCGGAGCCGGGGATCTGATTCAGACCAAGTATACGAAGGAGGATGGGACGGCTGTATGCGTGGACGAAATGCCGGAGGTGCTCCGGGCAGGAGAGTCCATCACGAAAAATTACCTGATCACGGATCAGATTTATGACCAGCTTCATGAGAAATATCCGGATTACAAGAGTTTTGTGTTCCATTTCAGGAGAATGTGGGTGGAAGAGATCAGCAGCTACGGCCTTCCGCTGAACGTGGAGTTTCTCACCTGGGAGGACATGAAAGCCACTTATGACCGCTATCGGGCGCAGGTACCAGAGGTAACGAAGCTGGAGGCCACCGGCGCCGCTTATGGCTACGAGGAGGGTGAGGCTTATCTGGAAGTGGAAGGCAAGGCCGCCGAGGGCGCTGAGTATGAATTGAGCTATGAATGGTACGACACCAGCTATGACGCCCAGCCCATTGGGGAAGGTCCCAAGTTCGTGGTTCCTGTCGGCCTTGAGGCAGGCGAACACCATTATCATTGCGTGGTGATCGCCACCAGGACTGATAACCGGAACAAGGCCCAGACCCAGTATCAGGACGTGGTGCTTACCATTACGCCAAGGATGGCAGACCTGAAATGGAGCGGCGATGGCGCCCGCACCTATGATGGAAGCGCATCCGACGTGACGGCGGAGGTTGAGAACCTGGTGGAGGGGGATGCCTGCACCGTGACGGTGGCAGGAGGAACCGAAAAGGACGCCGGAGCCCATACGGCGGAGGCGACGGGCCTTGACAATGGAAACTATACATTGCCGGAAGAGGCGTCTAACAGCTATACCATCTATCCCAAGGAGATTTCTCTAAGTTGGAGCGGAAACGCAGAGAGAACCTACGACGGAGCGGATTCCAACGTGACGGCAGCAGCGGAGGGCCTTGTGGAAGGTGATGAGTGCGCCGTGACCGTGACGGGAGGAACGGAGAAGAACGCCGGAACTTACACGGCGACGGCGACGGGCCTTGACAATGGAAACTATGTGTTGCCAGAAGAGGCATCCTGCAGTTACACCATCCGTCCCAAGGTGATCGACCTGAGCTGGAACGGAAATGAGGAGAGGATCTACGACGGAACCAACTCCAACGTGAGGGCAACGGCAGAGGGTCTTGTGGAAGGTGATGTGTGCACCGTGACCGTGACGGGAGGAACGGAGAAGAATGCGGGCACCTATACGGCGACGGCGACAGGCCTTGACAATGGGAACTATGTATTGCCGGCGGAGGCGTCCTGCAACTACACCATCCTGCCTAAGGAGGTTTCTCTGAGCTGGAGCGGAAATGAGGAGAGGATCTACGACGGAACCGCCTCCAACGTGACGGCAGCGGCGGGAGGCCTTGTGGAAGGCGATGAATGCGCCGTGACCGTGGCAGGAGGAACTGCGAAGGATGCGGGAACCCACACGGCGACGGCGACAGCTCTTGACAATGGAAACTACGCATTGCCGGCGGAGGCATCCTGCGACTACACCATCCTGCCTAAGGAGGTTTCTCTGAGCTGGAGCGGAAATGAGGAGAGGATCTACGACGGAACCGCCTCCAACGTGACGGCAGCGGCGGGAGGCCTTGTGGAAGGCGATGAATGCGCCGTGACCGTGGCAGGAGGAACTGCGAAGGATGCGGGAA